>JAHHQU010000041.1 GCA_020026225.1 Phocaeicola sp.
CGACCTTTGGGTTATGAGCCCAACGAGCTACCAACTGCTCCACTCCGCGATGTTATTTCTTATTTGCGAATGTAAAGGTATAGCTTTTAGACATAAATTCAAAGTTTTTGAGAGGAAATCGACCTTTTTTAGCAGTTTTTACTATTTATGGACTTATTTTTCAGAAAAAAGTAACGATTTTTTTATTCTCTTTATTTAAGTTTTTCATTTTGTTTCTGTAATACTCTTGTATAATTAAGGGGAAAAATGTATTTTTGCACACACGTCAATAAGATGTGCAACGACAAGTAAGAAAGAATGACAGTAGAAAAAACAAGAACTAAGTTGGTAGACGTGGCCCGACAGCTATTTGCTAAGAATGGGGTAGAAGATACAACCATGAATGATATTGCGCTGGCTTCAAAAAAAGGTCGCCGTACATTATATACTTACTTTAAGAGTAAGGAAGATATTTACATGGCTGTTGTTCGTTCTGAGTTGGAAATGCTTTCAGAATACATGCAAATGGTAGCTCAGAAAGACATTTCTCCAGAAAAGAAGATTCTTGAACTTATTAAGACACATTTGGAGTCAACCAAAAAAGTGGTGTTTCGAAATGGAACGCTTCGAGCTGATTTCTTCCGTGATATCTGGCGGGTTGAAGCCGAACGAAAGCATATTGATGTGAAAGAAATGCAAGTGTTCAGACAGATTCTGACTGAAGGTAAGGAAGCTGGCGTTTTTGAATTTGACGACGAGTCGATGACAGCCGAATTGCTTCATTATTGTTTGAAGGGAATTGAAGTCCCTTACATACGAGGTCAGATAGCTGTTCAGTTGGATGAAGAAACACGTTGGCGCTATGTACAAAAGATTGTTTATGGTGCTTTAGGCGTTAAGTAAAGAAATTTAAACTTTAATAAATAAAATAACTATGGGATTATTAACAGGAAAAACTGCCGTCATTACTGGTGCAGCTCGTGGCATTGGTAAAGCGATTGCTTTAAAATTTGCTTCTGAAGGTGCTAACATCGCATTTACAGATTTGGTAATTGACGAGAACGGTCTAAATACTGAAAAAGAAATTGCAGCTTTAGGTGTAAAGGCGAAAGGTTTCGCTTCAAATGCCGCAAGCTTTGAAGATACAGCTAAGGTAGTAGAACAGATCAAGGAAGAATTTGGATCAATCGATATTCTTGTAAATAACGCAGGTATTACAAAAGATGGTTTGATGATGCGTATGACTGAAGCTCAGTGGGACGCAGTGCTTACTGTAAACTTGAAATCTGCTTTTAACTTTATCCATGCTTGTACTCCTATCATGATGCGTCAGAGACATGGTAACATCATCAACATGGCTTCAGTTGTAGGTGTACATGGTAACGCAGGACAGTGCAATTATTCAGCTTCAAAGGCTGGTTTGATTGGTTTGGCTAAATCTATTGCTCAGGAATTGGGTTCACGTGGTATTCGTGCCAATGCCATTGCTCCGGGCTTCATCATCACAGACATGACAGCTAAGTTGTCGGATGAAGTGAAGGCTGAATGGAACAAACGTATTCCTTTGCGTCGTGGAGGTACTCCTGAGGATGTAGCTAACATCGCATTGTTCTTGGCTTCTGACTTGTCTTCTTATGTATCTGGTCAGGTAATCCAGGTTGACGGTGGTATGAATATGTAATTCGATACAAAACTTTTTAAAGCACGGGTTTTATAGCTTTAAGGAACTTGCCCTTATATAAGCTGTAGAACCGGTGCTTGTTTTTTTATAATCTTGACCAAAGTAACAGATGACTGTAGTGTATGAAGACAACCACATTATTGTGGTAAACAAGAGTGCTTCTGAAATTGTACAGGGAGATAAAACGGGGGATACTCCGCTTTCTGAAACTGTCAAGCAGTACTTGAAAGAAAAGTATGCCAAGCCGGGAAATGTTTTTCTTGGAGTAACGCATCGTTTGGACCGTCCGGTAAGTGGTTTGGTGGTATTTGCCAAAACAAGTAAAGCTTTGACTCGACTGAATGAGATGTTCCGCAACAATGAGGTGAAGAAGACTTATTGGGCGATAGTAAAAGCTTGTCCGAAGGCTGAAGAAGGGGAATTGGTGCATTATATGGTGCGTAATGAAAAGCAAAACAAGTCCTATGCTTATGATAAGGAGGTGAAAAACTCAAAGAAAGCAGTCTTGGATTACAAGTTGATAGGACATTCTGATAATTATTACTTGTTGGAAGTTGACTTGAAGACTGGACGGCATCATCAGATTCGTTGTCAGTTAGCCAAGATGGGATGTCCCATTAAAGGTGACCTGAAATATGGATTTGCCCGTTCTAATTCGGATGGCAGCATTTGTCTGCATGCTCGTAAGATTAAGTTCATTCATCCGGTTTCTAAAGAGTTGCTGGAACTTACAGCTCCGCTTCCGGAAGGAAATATATGGAAAGCTTTTAATCAATACTAAAAGAAAAGGAGACGCTTCACAGAGTCTCCTTTTCTCGACTTTTAAAACACATAGGCATCCTCGATTGTCGTTTTTTATGTGACAATCTAGATTTTGTAATATAAATGCCATCTATTTCTGTATCACTACAATAATAAGGCCTTTATATTAGCCATTTTTTCTATTCTAATTAATCCTTTAGTCTTTATAAAGACTTTAACATGCAAATACCATTCCATAGGATTCTCTTAAGAATGTAATTTGCTAGGATTCAATGAATTACTTTTTTAACTTACTTTCTTTCCTCACTTTTCCTTGTGGGAAGCGTGGAAATATTCTACATTAATGTGGAATATTGTATTGTTTCAATTTATTATAGAGGGTTTTGCGGTCTATCTTTAACAATACGGCAGCTTTTGTCTTGTTGTTATTGGTTTGTTGCAGTGCGTTTAGAATGCATCGTTTTTCCGTTTCTTCATCATGCAGCTTCATGCTTTTGGGAGCGATGCTTGCATGGCTATTTTCTTCTACTGTTTCAGATAATTCATCTTTTATTTCGTCTAATGTGATGAATTCGCCGCGTGCAAGCAAGGTAGCTCGTTTCACGATATTCTTCAATTGTCGGAGATTTCCTGGCCAAGGATAGTTTTGTAAGGTTTGACTGGCTTGCAGGTCGAAACCGATCAAATTTTTTCCCAATTCTCGGTTCGCCTGGTCTAAGAAGAAATTCGCAAACAGAAGGATGTCTTCCGGTCTTTCTTTCAAGGAAGGCATACGCAAAGTGAATTCGTTGATACGATGGAATAAATCTTCGCGGAAATTCCCTTTGGCAATGGCATCTTTCAAGTTCTCGTTTGTAGCACAGACCAAACGTACATCTACTTCAATTTCTTTTGTAGAACCGATTTTTCGAATATGTCTTTCTTGGATAGCACGCAAAAGTTGAATTTGAATTTCGTAGCTCAAGTTGCCGATTTCGTCCAAGAACAAAGTACCTCCATTGGCTTCTTCAAAAGCTCCGGTCTTATCTGATAGAGCTCCGGTAAAGGAACCTTTGATGTGTCCGAAAAACTCAGATGCGGCTAAGTCCTTGGGGATGGAACCGCAGTCGATGGCAATGAACGGTTTGTCGGCACGTTTGCTGAGTTGATGGATGCGGTGGGCTACATATTCTTTTCCTGTGCCGCTCGCTCCATTGATGAGTACCGACATTTGAGTGGGGGCTACAAGATTGACGTAATTATATAATTGATGAGCTGCTTCACTTTCTCCTTCCAGAAAATTCTGGGTATTCTGCTGGGTGCAGGCATTGGAGGATAGATTGTCCTCATTTTTATTTCCGGTTGATTCCTTGATTTTCTTCAGTAACTCATCCGGCTGAATAGGCTTTTGGATATAATCAGTAGCACCTTCTTTCATAGCCAAGACCGCATTCTGGATTTCAGCATAGCTGGTCATGATGATGAATGGAGTCTGGTCGGATTGTTTACGCAGCCAAGAGAGTAGAGATAGACCGTCCTGATCAGGCAGACGAAGGTCCGAAAGAATCAAATCGAAGGAACGAGACGAGAGTAATTTCTTCGCACGTGCTGAAGTGCTGGCAGTTTCTGCTTCAAACCCTTTTTTCTTCAGCCAGGTTTTCAACATTGTAGAGTAGGTTAAATCGTCTTCTACTATCAATAAGGAAATGGTCATGTTTTTTGTTTTTGTATGATGCAAAGATAATTCTTTTACTTTATAGTAAAGAGGAATTAACATGATTTGGTTCTTTAATATGTTTTACGGGATTTCTTTTACTTTTTTATACAAGTTTGCTTAGCCGATTCAAGCAAAACGTTTGTGCTTTGCAGAAGTTTCTGTACCTTTTCTTCACATTCTGTTATAAACTTGTCTGCATCACGTTGGCTTTCTAACCAGCGTAGAATAGGTACGCAGTCTGATGCATTCAGCATGACAAAGGTTGGCAGCATCTTATGGGCTGTGCCTCCCAATGTTTTCATGTCTTTCTGAAGTAGAGCTTGTTCCAGCAGATGAATATTTTTTTCGGTCTCTTGTATAAAGGTCAGCAAGATTTCTTGTGCAGCTTCCTTATCTCCTTCAGAGAAAGCCAATAAAGGTTCAAAGCTGACGGCTGTTTCTTTGACGACTTCTGTTTCTTCTGCCTGTAGGGTCAACGATAGAGTGTCTACCAGAACCTTTCTTAAATCCGAGCGACTGAATGGTTTCTGAAGCATGCCAGCAAAGCCTTTCATCTTGAATTCGTGGACATCGATGTCTCCTCGAGCTGTTATAGCTATGACAGGGATAGAATGAGCGGTTGGATGGTCAAGTCCTCGAATGGCTTTCAGAAGTTCGAAACCGTTCATGGCAGGCATCTGAATGTCGGTGAATACCACGTCGAAGGTTTCGTTTTTTAACAGAGAAAGAACTTCTTCCGGTGACTCACAACTTTTGATTTCTGGTTGGCAGAAGTTAGACTCTCCAGAGAGAGGAACGAGCGTTTGTTGCAGCATGGCTTCGGTAAGTTGCATCTGAATCTTGTCATCGTCAATAAGCAGAATGTGCAGCTTGCGTGACGGGTTCAGTGGGGTGCTTTCCTCCTTTTCTTCCTGTGGCTCATGATTGAGATAACAAGGCAGTGGTATGGACACCTTGAAGGTACTTCCGACATTTGGAGTACTGTCAATTGTAATCTTTCCGTCTTGTAAATCGATTAATTTTCGAGCAATGGATAATCCCAAACCGAATCCTTCTTGTCCTTGTGCACTGTGGAGTCGGGTGAATTCCTTGAATATACGTTTTTGTTCTTCGGGAGTCATGCCACAACCGGTATCGCTTACACTGAAGATGAATTGGTTGCCTATGTAATCTCCTTGTAAGATAATTTTTCCCTGAGAAGTAAATTTCAGGGAGTTGGATACTAAGTTCTCAATAATCTGGCGTAGGCGGAACGGGTCTCCCTCAAGGGTCAGATCTGCTTTGAGTTGGGTATCAAGGATGAACTGGATGCCTTTTTTTTCGGTAAGAGGCAAGAAACTGTGATAAATCTCGTCCAATAATTGGTAGGGTTTGAATGATACGGGATTCAATTCCATTTTTCCTGCTTCCAATCGATGAAAATCCAGCAGGGAGGTGACGAGGTTCAAGAGGTGTTGGGCTGAACTTTGCATGTTGTTCAGGTAAAACAGTTGTCTTTTATCTTTTACCAGTCGGATAAGCAGGTCCAGGTATCCGATGATGGATCCTGCTGGAGCCTTGATGTCATGTGTGATGGTGAGCATCAGTTTTTCGCGAGCTATCAGCAGATTCTCTGCATACAACTTTGATTTCTCCAACTCTCTTCGGTAATGATTGCTTCGAGTGAGGTCGTGCCAGATGATGCTGAAGAAAACAAGAACCAAGATAACGGCAAAGATGGATATGCTGGCCATGGTCCAAGCGGCGTGGTTGCGGATTTCTTGTTCTTGGATGAGTTTGCGCTGCACCGTTTCCTGCTCTTCTTTTTCAATGGTTTCGAGCAACTGGTTTACTCTTCGGCTGAGGCTGCTTCCTGCTATGCGGAGTTTGTTGATGTGTGAATCTAATGTACGCAGTTCTTTTTCTCTGGTCTTCAAAACTCGGTTTTGAATTCCTGTCAGCATGCTTGCAATGGTATCAATGGGATTGTATGCTTCTTCCAGAGTATCGGTAAATTCTTCCTGTATGATATTGTTGACTTCTGTTGAATCGCCTTTCCCTGGTGAAAAAACAGCTGCGAAACGTTTGAAGAATCCTTTAGGTTTATGGTGGATGGTATAGGAATTGTGATGAGTAATCACTCGACGTCGGATATGTGAACTGTTGAGCAGAGAGTCTTGTTGGATGAGCAGACTGTCGAATTGTTCTTGATAAATTTGGTCTGTTGGTGTTTGGTTGAGTGCCTTGGTGACCGCTTTCATGTTGTTACTCTTGTATTTCAAAAGCGAGCGTAAGGTATCCAATCGGTTGCGTTGGATGCTGTCGGTAAGTAGAAATTGCAAAGAGTCGATGGTGAGGTATACCTCTTTCATCTTCTGATTGAAAATACGGTTCTGCCTTGAGTTCTGCAGGTGCAGGGTTTGTCCGATGATTTCTATTTCATAGAGTTTGCTGACTATTTTGTGGGTGGTTTGTCGTCTGCCGTTCATCATTTCAAGTTCGGTGTGTTCCGAAAGCAGGGACATCTGTTTATAGATGTATTTTACGGATCCGATAAGCAGTACGATGAGCAAGAAGTACCCAAAAGCGATTTTTGATGAAGTGGATAGCATAATGTACGTTAAGTCTTTGTTTCGTTAGTTCCGCTATTCGTGAACGGTCGAAATGGTTGGTTTGGAACCTTATCTTCGTTTGCAGCTGAAAGCGTTGTTCTGTTTGTTTTTGTGTTGGTAAGTACAAATGTGAAATTGTTATGTACTCGTTAGTCTTAACCGGAAAAAATATGAAAAAGTTTTCTCGCCGGAAAGATAATGATGAAATATAGAGCAGCAGGAAGCGTACATCGACAATGTTTTTGAGTGGATTGGCGGTGTCGATTTGCTGTCCGTCACCGACGGATAGAGGAGAGAGGGGAAGATGCTGTATTCCATTATTAGATAATTCTCTGATCAAAAATAAAGAGCTTCCTTTTATCGGTATGCGATGATGGGCTCTTGTATTCTGGATAGAGTTATGAATCGTATGGATGGTTATCTTGGTATCTGTTCAGGAACACCTCGCATTCCATAGAAATAGCAAGGTGTTCTGAAAGATAGTTTGATATTTTGTTCAGCGTTTGATTATTCTTCTTTTTTCTTGATGGCTTCGTAATATAGAATACAGCAGTTTTTTGGAACGAAGCATTGGATAGCTGCTTTTTGAATTTGATTTGCAGTGACGGAGCGGTATTTGGTGACTTCATCATTCAAATCTTCAGCCTTTCCGATCAATTCAAAGAAAGCGAGATTAGTAGCTACGTTCAAATAGTTGATGTTGCTGAATATCTGTTCGCTTTCGTAGCGGTTTTTGACTTTTTCCAGTTCTTTTTCTGCTACCAGTTCTGTTTTGAGCTTTTCCAGTTCTACCCAGATTGCTTTTTCCGCTTCCTCCAAGGTTACTCCTTCATTGCATTTCCCTGTAATGTAGAATAATCCTTCATCCAAAGAACCGGCTATGTATGCATCGATAGAGGTGAATAGTTTCTGTTCTTGAGCCAAACTTTGTACCAAACGCGATGAGCGTCCGTTGCATAGAATATCCGAAAGCATGTCGAATGTATAATAGTCTGGATGCTTACGGTCACACATGTGAAAGGCCATGTAGAGAGTATCTACCGGTACATTCTTTTGTACACTCAGACGGCGGATTTCTGTCTGCTTGGGTTCCTTGGGCAATTTGCGAGGATGAACATTACGAGCTTCAATGGGACCGAACCACTTTTCAGCCAGCCGAATGGTTTCTTCAAAAGAAATGTGTCCGGTGACGGCCAGAATTGCATTGTTTGGAGCATAAAAACGGTAGAAGAAATCTTTTACGTCTTCCAATGTAGCATTGGTGATGTGGCTGATTTCTTTTCCGATGGTGGGCCACTGATATGGGTGGACCTTGTAAGCCATGTTTCGCATGAGATGTGAGACATCACCGTATGGTTGGTTCAGACAGCGTTGCTTGAATTCTTCGCTGACCACTTGGCGCTGCACTTCCAAACTGCGAGGACTGAACTCCAAACTCAGCATGCGGTCGCTTTCCAGCCAAAATCCGATTTCAGCATTCTGGTAGGGAAGTGTGAGATAATAATTGGTGATGTCGTTGTTGGTCCAAGCATTATTCTCACCACCTGCATTCTGAACGGGGGTGTCATAATCGGCGATGTTGATGGAGCCTCCGAACATTAAATGTTCAAAAAGGTGGGCGAACCCTGTATGTTCCGGTGACTCATCACGGGCACCTACGTCGTATAATAAGTTGAGGGCGACCATTTGCGTAGAGTCGTCCTCATTATGTACGATACGCAGTCCGTTTTTTAAGATGTGACGGTTTACGTGTATCATTTTTTTCTTATTCTACTACTATAGCTTTCAAGATGCGGATATCCACTTTAGGACGGTCAGCACGGTTGGTTCCTACATTTTCTACTTTTTCTACTACATCCATACCTTCTACGACTTCACCGAATATGGTGTAGGCTCCGTCCAAGTGAGGTGCTCCACCTACAGTAGTATAGGCTTTGATTTGTTCTGGAGTGAATTTCAAGGCTGGTTCTTTGGCAACCTGTTCGCGGGCTTCTGCTTCCAGCTTATCTTGGAGAGCCAGCAAACCTTCTGTATCGTTAGCTTTACGCATCTTGTAGATATCTTTCATGTGTTTGCGAGCCAATGTGTTGAATACATTGTCCAAGCGGGCATCATTCAATTGATTTTCCATGTTGATCATCTGAGCTTCGCTGAACTTGCGTCCGGTTACTATGTAGAACTGGCATCCAGAAGATTCTCTGTTAGGGTTCACTTCATCGCCTTGGCGGGCAGCGGCCAATACACCTTTTTTATGGAAGAACTTGTCATTGAATTCAGCAGGAATGGTATAACCTACATCACCATTACCCAAAGTGGTAGTATCAGTAGCATTTTTGCTTTGAGGGTCACCGGCTTGAATCATGAAGTTTTTGATGACGCGGTGGAACAAGGTACTGTCATACACACCTTCTTTTGTCAGTTTGATGAAATTGTCGCGATGTTTAGGGGTTTCATTATACAACTTCACAATAATGTTACCCATCGTTGTTTCTAGACGTACGAGTGTTTCGTTACCTTTTTCCATATTGTTGTTCTTTTTTTGATTGCCTCCTGTACATGCAATGAAGCTGCAGACAATCAGCGTTAATAAAATGAATGATTTTTTCATGTTTTTATCATCTATATTCTGCCTGCTTGTATGGCTTGCAGAATGAGGTTAATGCTTGAATGTTCAATCGGGCAAATTTACAAATTAATTGTCAATTGCTGAAGTGCTAAACTAAAAAGCAGGACAAAAATCTGTAAGTAACAAATTTATGTCCTGCTTTTTAGTTTAGAATGGATAGCCTATGGCGAAGTGGATACCCATGCCGTCCTTAAATTTCGGAATGTTGTAATAGCCCGATTTGCTTGTATCGTAAGGGACGTGCAGGGCTACTCCCCAGTCTAATCGAAGAATCAAGAAGGAAAGGTCGTATCGGATACCTAATCCTGTACCTAGTGCCACGTTGTCAAAGAATTTGTTGAAAGATATCCTTGAGCCGGGGCGGGAAGGGTCTTCACGCAAGAGCCAAACATTACCTGCATCCAAGAAAAAGGCACCGTTCAAATTGCCTCCCAAAAAGTTGCTGAAGATTCGGAAGCGGTATTCAAGATTCGCTTCAAGCTTGATGTCACCAGTCTCATCTACGTATGAGTAGCTGGCATTTTCTGCCGGATGGAATTGTCCTGGACCAAGTGAACGGATGGTGAAGGCACGGATACTATTGGCTCCACCTACGTAAAACTGTTCACTGTACGGTGCGATGGTTTTGTTTCCGTATGACCAGATAATGCCTCCCATGAAGCGAGTTGCCAACTGATGCTTGTTGTTGAAATAGTAAGTATGTCGAATTTCAGAAGTGAACTTCAAGAATTGGGCAAACGGTGTACCAAGCAACTTCTTGTCTTTCTTGCTGAATTTCTGTCCGAATGCGGCATAAATCATGGATGTGATGTTACCGGCAGAAGTGATGGAGTTTTCCCACCAGATTCGATTTCTTTTCTTCTTATATTCGTTGTCGTATGTCAGTGTATAACTCAATGATGGGATGAACTGGTTGTCCAAACTATGGAACAGCATGGGGTTCTGACTGGCAATGGAGTCAAATACGGCCGTTTTATGCTGCAGGGTATTGAAAGCTAGATTCAAAGGGGTAATGACATGCCTAAAGCTGCGAGACGGCTGCAGGTTGTAAGTCACATTTCCTCCGAACGACAGCATCTTGAAATATTTGGCTCGGTTTATTTGTTCTGCATAAATTTTGAAATTGGTTTTAGAAGGGAAGAAAAGCAGTCTTCTCTTATAAATATTCCATGGAAGTACGAGTCGTGGAAATTCGAGTGATAAGGCTGCCCCCATTTCATAAGAGTTCATGACCGAACTTTTTCCTTCCACGGTAGAGCTCGTCTGCCATTCATAAGAACCTTTTAATTCCAAATTCAAAGAAGCTCCCATGCGTCGGAAGTTCTTCTTTGTCAATTTAAAGATGGCTCCAGGACCGGTTTGTTTCGTGTTCTTGGTTGTGACGTTGAATTCCAGTTCACTGTCATAAGGAAGATCGAACATGGTATTTGCGGTTACGTCCAATGTGTCTGATTTTCCTCTAGGGGTATACGTAAGTTCGCTGTATTTGAATACGCCCAAACGGGCCAATCCTTCCTGGGTATAATTTTCGCGAATTTGCGAGTAGTCATCTCCTTCTCGATAAAGGAAGCGCTTTCTTAAAACTCCATAACGCAAACCCGGTTTCTTGCCTGCATAATGAACGGTAAAGTCTTTATTGGCCAGTGAGTCTGTGGGCTGCTCACCCTTATATCCTACCATATTGACTGTCGTCTTTCCGATGCGATAGGTACGTCTCCCTTCTTGAGGTACATTGCTTTTAGGAACAATTTTAAGACTGACATATCCCGGACGGATTAAGGTGTCGGCCAAGAAGGTAATGAAATCACTCCGATAAAAATAATAACCATGGTTACGGAAGAGGGTGACGAGTCGCTCTCTTTCTTCGTTCAACTTTGTTACATCAAAGTGGTCTCCCGGTCGGATGATGCGTTTGTTGAAGTCGGCATGAATCAAGCTGTCGGCTCTATGACTAAATCCTTCGTAATAGATGGTATCTAATAGGTAAGGATTGCCCATGTTAATTTGGTAGCTGATTTTCTGAGCCCTAGGATTCTTGGTACTGTCTACGGTATAAGTCACTTTCCCGTTGAAAAATCCGTAATCACGTAACAGGTTGGTTCCAATTTTTACACGAGTCGAAGGATTGACTTTCGACATTAATACTGGATCGGCTGCCAATTTACGGAATATCCAGTTCCCGAATCCTTTTTCATAGCGTTGGAAACCATTGTAAATCCAAAGTCCGAAAGGAATTGGAAATCTTAAGGAGGAACTTCCGCAGAAGGAGTTGTTTGGAGCCACACTGATGGCTGCTGTAACTTCTTCCAATGCTTTAACACCGGTTGGACTCTTGTCTTCATTGTCTATCTGGATCTTTTTGATACCAGTATACAAGTATTCTCCTTCCGGCAGGTGCTTGGTTGTAGAGCAAGCACTGGCTAGAATGAGTATCAAGAGTACGTATACACTATTTCTTATTTTTCTTACCATCTTTTTTCTTGTCTTTCTTATCTTCTTTTTCAGCCTTCTTTTTCTTATTCTTTTTGAAGATGAACAGCTCACCGATTCGACTCACTTTCTTTCGAAGTACAATACCCGCACCGGTTTCTATGACCTCACCTTCCAATACACTGGCATACTTCTTATCATGGAATATCTTCACATAACGGGTTCCGCTGTTATCCAATCGGTATTCCAATGAAACGTTATCAATGAATGAATCGCTCTGGTTCGCATTGTTTCCCGTAGAAATCTTTCCACCGATGATAACGCGGAAACGGTTGTTCCAGAAGCGTTTGGCGAATTGGAAGTTGTAGTCAGTTCCACTTTGTCCATTTTCTCCCTGATCATTTTTTTCCATGCCAATGTTCACATCGATAGTCTTCAAGGCACTGCCTGCAATGTTGTTGATTTGTCCTTGCAGGTAGCTGTTCAGTGCTCCGTTTGCATCCAGTCCTCCAGCAGAATTACTTTCTGCAATGTAGAGTCCAGTTACAAGCATGGTGACTGCCAACTTGTTCTTTTCTTCGTCGGACATGGAAGCGAGTTCCTCTTGTACGGAACCGTCCTCAGGTGCTTCCAATGTAAAGGTGAATCCCAAATTGTTCAGTCGGTTGGTTAACTTGACTCCGACATTGAAAGTAACCATTCGAGAATTCTTCCCGTCTTCAGAGACAGAAGCCCTTACCTTTTCAAAAGCTTTGATATTGAGAGCCGGATTCATGACATTTCCTGTCCATTCTATGTAGCTTCCATTTTGAATCTTGAATGTCTTTAATGGAATGACTGGCATTTCATATTTCATTTCTCCACTCATCAAGGAGTAACGTCCGTTCATGTACATCTTCCCTTCAGGTGTATACTTGAATGACAAGTCTCCACCACCTTCTACAATCATGTAGTTGCTTCCGCTGGCATTCAAGTCAACTTTTCCTTGTACGGCTTGATCAATATGCAATGCCATCAACATATCAATGCCTCCCAGTGATACGGATTGAATGTTTTTCCGGCTGGCATGCGTCGTGTCGCTGAAGTTGACAAATGTTACCGTCTCACCGAGTCGGTCTTCAACCGTAAGAGGAGAGTCTTTCAAAACGTAGGTGAAATCACTCTTTCCAAGGATATTGGCCGAGCCTCGTACCTTTAGGTTATCTGGAGTTCCTTTGATGCTAGAAGCGAGGTCGATATAAAGTTTGCCATATACCAGTGATTCTTTGGTACGTTTGCCGTTTATCAGCTCAAAGTCGGTAGCAATCATGGTCAAATTCAGCATCACTGCATCAAAATCGGCAAAGTCGATGTCTCCATCGATGACAAAAGGAGACTTTCCTAAGGTGTAAATCTTGAATTTGTCGAATTTCAACTGGCTGTTGCTTATCTTGATAGGTCGTTGCTCAAAACGGAGGTTCATGGAAGCCTGCGGAATGAATACACTGACGGTATCCATCATCATTTTTCCATTGACAACTGGTTTGGCCGTTGGGCCTTTTATGGCCATTTCTCCATCGATGCTACCATGCAAAACTGCCAGACTTTTGGAGACGAAAGCATTTCCTAAGTTAAGAGGGAAATGATGCAGACTTACTTTTGCATTCAGCCAGTCTTGTTCTGTATTTTCCAGCGTGCTGAAATATGAACCGCTGATGTCGGCAATCGCCTCACCATTTCTTGTAATGTATCCGTCAATGCATTGCTCCTTTTTTTCTTTAGGAAGGTATACGGCACTCATAGCCCAGTCGCCCATCGGTTCTTTATTATAGGCGAGTTGGTCAACAGAAGCTTCGATAGAGGCCAATAATATATCATTATAAGGCTGTACATAGTGTGCTTCTGCATTGATGATTCCTGCAATGTCGGGCATATAAGGAACTATACGCTTCAATTCTGCTATATCAATTTGATTCAATGCCAATGTCAAATCTTGTTGGACAGTTGAATCTGGAGTGGAGAATATATGCATTCCAGAGTTGTTGTTATCGTGCAAACTTAAATCGGCATGGATTCTTCCTTCTTTATTGATATAAATATAATTCTTTTCGTTTAGGTGGAAAGGGCGGTATACCAACGTAGGTTTTTCTGGAATCAAGTGCAGGCTGATTCCTTCTTTTTCCAATTGTGTATTGACGCCGATGTAAGCTCCACGTTCCTTCTTTTCATTTAGGTATTCAACGATACATTCGATATTCCGTTCACCTGTTTTACCGGTGAGGTTGATGTTGAATCCTTCTTGTTTTTTGGAACGGTTGGCTATAACAGTTCCTTTGATGAGCAATTCTTTTGCTACCTGTTTTGCATTGAAACAGAGTGTATCCAATGTCAAACTATCGGTGTGCAACTTGTAAATACGGCCGTCTGATGCCAATCCTGCAGTAGGGGAGGCGTTTATTTGGAAGGACATGCCCTTAAACCCTATTCCATTTGCTTCCATCAAGTTGTTGATGGGGTTGTCGTGTCCCGCACGGATGCGTAAGTGTGCATCTGGAAGATGCTGGCGTATCAATTCTTGGTCTAAAGCATGAGCTTCGAGTTGGGAACTTATCATGCTGCTAACCTTATCTATTTTAGCCAGTAAGGAGTCCAATCCATTTTTACAGAAGAACTGAAGGTTCAAGTCACCTGCTTTAGCGAAACTTTGGATAGAGTCTGCACTCATATTCAATCCGAGCTTCAAATCTTTTGATTTGAAAGATTTTCCGTTGACCGTGAATTGATTGTTGGCAATGTCAGCGTGCAGAGTATGTCTTTGCTGCATATCTGTTTGTACATCTAAAAGGATGTTGTGTGATGTCCTATAGGGTATACTTGTAAGTCCCAGTGACTGGAGATCTAATCGCTTGATGTTTGAATTTAATTGTACGGTAACTTTTTGAGGATTCAAATGAGCGTCGATATGGTTATAGATGTCCATGTAAAGGTCCTTAACATTCAAGTCTGCTTTTGCCTTGGAATCTTTCAAGTCGACAGCTAATTTGACTCCTGAGAATACTTTCTTTCCGTATTGGAAATGCGGTATACCTCCATCTGCCTTAAGTACCGTTTGTGGAGAGAAAAAGTCGATTCCTTGTCCAGCTGCTTTAACCGATGCTGTGAGATGGTACAAGGAGTCTTTGGGAAGAAAAGAGTGTAAGTCCAAATTATCAATGAAGAAATCGGTGCTATAAGCTTCACTTGTCAAATTATAGTTTCCTTTCAGTGAAATACTTCCTGCTGATGGAGTGAGCAAAGACAAATCTGATTTTAGCGTGTCTTTATTCATCTCAGCAAATCCTTCTATGGATGTTTCTAAGGGGATGAAGGCGTCTCCTAAATAACTCTTGAAAAATGAAAGATTGTGGAATTCGCTTTTCAGGTAGACATATGCATAACGCCTCAGACTATCTGTAGGATAGTGCATTGTACCTTGAATCGTCATCTTGAGATGATCGGAAATTTCCAAGTCCAATGCATTCAGATTCAGTTGGTTGAGGCTACCGTTCACTTCGGCTTGGAAGTGTACAGGCTGTTCCGGAAAATCCTTCTTGAAATCTTCCGAGAGTTCAGGTATGATTTTTACAAGGTCATTCTTGCTGATGCTTGCCAGTAAGTTTGCCTTTATTTTTCCGTTTTGGTTGAAACTTGAAAGCCCCCAATCGGCAGAAGCGTCCATTTTCAGGTGTGAGGTAGAAGTTCTGACATCAAATGTAGGAATACTGATTCGCTTCTCGTTGGCAATCAATTGTCCTTTGGTACCCACAATTTCCAGTCCCGAACGTTCTTTCAAGATAAAGTTATTGATGTCAGCACGGATGTTATCTCCTTCATAATGAATGGAATCCATGCCAACTGTGATATTGGTCAGCTGAATATTGGACGGATTGAATCCAGAGGTTTCTCCTTCAGC
The DNA here is from genome assembly GCA_020026225.1 of Phocaeicola sp. GTDB lineage: Bacteria > Bacteroidota > Bacteroidia > Bacteroidales > Bacteroidaceae > Phocaeicola. The sequence goes on from JAHHQU010000041.1 coordinate 15,697, forward strand.
GGGAAGAGTTCCCGTAATATAACCTGCTGCCCCGTTTTTGATATGCAACTTATTCAAAGAATACATGGATTTATGAAGGTCGACAAACCCTTCGCGCAGATTTGCCTTACCGAGTGTCAGATTCATCTTCATTGTATCCAAAGGCATATTGAGCGACAAGGAGACATTATTGAAGTTTGCCTTTTCGAGAATGATTTTCCAGAAAAGAGGCTCGCTGGCTGTGGTATCGGTGGCTGTAGTATCTGTCAGGGCGATATCCAATTGTGTGTCGTCCAGTTCTACTGTATTGATAACAGCCAGTTCCGGATTTAGATTGACACCATGTGACTCCACATAAAAACGCTTCATCTTTCCTTTCAGCGACATTCCTTCTATAAGGTCTTGTGTGTTCACTTGGGCATCTTCCAGTACGAGTCCGTCGATTTCAACCTGCTTTTTCAGCAAGGGCCAGAACTGGACCTCTACTTTCAAACGGTTTACATTAACCACTGTATCTTTATCTTGGACTACGGTGGTTCTATGAACCAAAAGGTCAAGGGGAAAAGAAAGAGAAACTCTGCCTATATTGATGTCCATCCCTGTAGCCTTTGAAGCGATACTTGTACATTTGCTAACTACAAGATTTTGTATAGGAGGAGTATAAAGTAGAATTGACAATAGGATAAATAAGGAAACTGGGATTAAAATGATAATCCCTGCCCATTTCAAGAATCTTTTCATGTAATTATGTCTTGTTTAGAATGCGAATTTACAAAAAAAGTAGAATTGGCGTATATATTTTGGGAAGAAGTAGACGAATCATTTTTTATTTGTTTACCTTTGTGTTATTACTTTTTAAAAAAAACGTATGAAACCAACTTTATTTGTATTAGCTGCTGGTATGGGAAGTCGTTATGGTGGCTTGAAGCAGCTTGATGGACTGGGTCCTAGTGGTGAAACAATCATGGATTATTCAATCTTTGATGCAATTCGTGGTGGCTTTGGGAAAATAGTATTCGTAATTCGTAAAGATTTTGAAGAAGATTTCCGTAAGAAGATTATCAGCAAGTATGAAAATCATATTCCGGTAGAAGTTGTTTTCCAATCTTTGGATAATCTTCCTGCAGGTTATACTTGTCTTGAAGGCCGTGTTAAGCCTTGGGGTACAAATCATGCAGTATTGATGGGTAAAGATGTTATCAAAGAACCATTTGCAGTAATCAATGCCGATGACTTCTATGGTCGTGACAGTTTCGCTGTAATTGGCAGATGTTTGTCTGAACTTCCAGAAAACTCTGAAAATAAATATTGTATGGTAGGTTTCCGTGTAGGAAATACTTTGTCTGAAAGCGGTACTGTAGCTCGTGGTATTTGCTCTGCAAACGAAGAAGGCAACTTGACTACTGTAGTAGAACGTACTGAAATCATGCGTGTAGATGGCGTAGTAAGCTATAAAGATGAAAACGGAGCATGGGTAGGTGTTGAAGACAATACTCCTGTATCTATGAATATGTGGGGCTTCACTCCTGATTATTTCAAGTATTCAGAAGATTACTTTGTAGAATTCTTGAATGCAAACAAAGAAAACTTGAAGGCTGAATATTTCATTCCATTGATGGTTAATAAATTGATCAATGACAATACTGCTTCAGTGAAAGTGTTGGATACTACTTCAAAATGGTTCGGTGTTACTTATGCAGCTGACCGTCAGAGTGTAGTTGACAAAATTCAAGCTTTGGTTGACGCTGGGGAATATCCTGATAAATTGTTCTAAGTTGAAGAGCTGATTTGGTGTAAAAGCTGTATGCCCTATGTAAAGTCGGGTATACAGCTTTTTGTTTGTATTCTATTTTACGGATGCGTATGGCTGTCTCTTCGGTATGCCCTACCTGAGTCTAGGTAAAAAGAGTGGAAGATAAATGAAAGTGCCGCTTTTTCTTGGATTTCATTTGATTCTTCTTTTCTTTTGCACTCATAAAAATGTAACCATGTTCAAGTCATTAATTTTCGTCGGTTTAGGTAGTTGTGTCGGAGGAATGGCACGGTATCTGTTATCGCGTTTTGTACAGCAGTTGTCTCTGTCTACCTTCCCCTTTGGTACGATGTCTGTCAATATATTGGGATGTTTTGCCATCGGATTTTTCTATGCTTTGTTTGAGCGGGAGCAGTTCCTGAATACTTATTGGAAATTGTTTCTGACTGTAGGATTTTGTGGAGGATTTACCACTTTCTCTACTTTTATCAATGAGAATTATCTGTTGGTAAAGGATGACAACTTCTTTTCGGTCATAATTTATGCAGCTTCCAGTATCTTTCTAGGATTTTTGATGCTGTATGTAGGTTATTGGTTGGTTCGTGAATTCTTTGTGTAACTGTATTCCTTTGCTTCTACAGAGAATGGAGCAACTGAATGACAAAACTAGTCTTATCATAGTTAGGTGAACGGTAAGACTGGTTTTGACGTTTGTGAAGGGAGATGAGCTGTAGCAGTTTCGTAAACCGCTAACGTATAGAAGATGTAAAAACAAAGTTCGAAACGAACAGGCAGCATTTGGAATGAAACAACTTTTTGAGACACGGAAAGCCTGACCGCAATGCATAGATAGAATGCAAAACGGCAAAAGGAACGACAATTAATCTTTTTAAGAAAGGAAGATGATTCTTTGATATAAAAAATGATAATCAGACTATCACTTTCTCTTTTAGGGTGCGTTTTGAGGTGTAAAACGATGTAATAGTCTAATTATCAATGTTATTAGTGGAGCTGGAGGGAGTCGAACCCTCGTCCAAACAAGGAAGCCATATGCTTTCT
>JAHHQU010000042.1 GCA_020026225.1 Phocaeicola sp.
CTGTGCTTGAACAATATCTCGCAAAAATGGGCTTTTTAAGGGACGACTACATAAAGTGACTTTGAGAGACATCTCCTAAAGAGCCGGCACTTTTTCCCAGGTTTTAGAAAAGAACACAAAAAGACCTCTCCTTCATTGAACTGAATTATTCAATGAAGGAGAGGTCTTTATTTTCAAGGCTGCCGGTTCCAGCGGCCAACTAAAAATCCTCACGGGCGGTTTTACGGCTTATGGGTGGGAAAATTAATCGGATTTTTCACCCGTTTCTTTATCTGCCATTTCATGACATATCCTCCCAAAACTAAAGCCAGCAAATTAAAGAAGAAGAAATTGAGCAATCCAAAACGGATAGTAGCCTCAGCATCGATGGTATACCGAAAAGAAGAAAAAAGCATACCGCAAGCAGCCACCAAAGCCATAGAAGAATAACGTACCCCGACCACTTCATAAAGTATGGCCAAAGCTACCATGAAAACGATACAGAAAACCAATAAAATCCCATTCGCAGGAAAGTCTGTAAGAAAACAACCGACAAAGACCAGTGCCAACAAACAACCTAATGTATTGTCCCATCCTCGGTAGAAAAGACTATCGGCAGGAAAGCTGCAAGTTCTTCCTATATACCCCATCAACCAATCTATAAACGGGATCAATAACAGGCACCAAGCCACCAGGCGTTCATTTACATAATAACTCATCACAAATAAGGCAGCAATGACCAACAGGTTGACCATACCTGCTTTCCAAACCAATTGACTCGTCCTGCTATTCAGTTCAACAGGAATAAGCTGAAGTTCCGAAACCTCTTGCTTACTCATTTTCTTTTCCGGTTCTTGTTCTTTCATTTTACGTTCTTTTAAGGTCTTTTTATTACTAAGGTTACCTAAAGATTGCTATTTTCAATCTATTAAACAGGCAAATATAGTTTTTTTTTACAGAAAGAAAATAATCAGAACATATTTAACATTTAAAATAAAATCCGTATCAAAAGAAAAACAGCCTGAATCAAGCAACCCTTCGTAGCCAAAGGTACTTACAATGTAAATCAGAAAAAATTTAGCGGCAGCCTTTACCATTCTTACAGCAGGTGATAGAGCAAACTCCGCCATCTTTTCTTCTGCTGACGTATGTCAGTAGTATTACTGACGTATGTCAGCAGCATTACCGACATACGTCAGCAATGAAATCTCTCGTGAGTCCGATAAAGGCATATACCCAGCAGTGAACAGTCGGATTAACAAAAAACGGTTTCCCAGGCCATTTATCCAATGAACCGGGAAACCGTTTCTCTATATAGATAAGAATACTACTTCTTATACCAAGACTTTTCAAGCCTGCAACTCTTCACACTCCTGAAGCCACATCGCAGCACTTGCATCACTTGGCATGTGCCAATCACCACGCGGACTCAACGAAATGGAACCTACCTTCGGTCCATCCGGCAAACAAGAACGCTTGAATTGCTGAGAGAAGAAACGACGACAGAACGTTGTCAACCATTTCTTGATGGTCGTGCTGTCATATACCCCCTTGAAAGCAATTTCTGCCAAATAGAAAATCTTGGAAGGGCGAGAACCATTCCGCAAGAAATGATAGATAAAGAAATCATGCAACTCATAAGGACCTACCAAATCTTCGGTCTTCTGCTTGATATTTCCATTTTCATCGGCAGGAATCAGTTCCGGACTGATTGGAGTGTCAATGATATCCAACAATGTATTACGAGAAATGAGATCGACTCCTGTCTGAGCTACCCAATTCACCAAGTAACGTACTAAAGTTTTAGGAATGCTTCCGTTTACGCCATACATAGACATGTGGTCACCGTTGTAAGTAGCCCACCCCAACGCAAGTTCAGAAAGGTCGCCCGTACCAATCACAAGCGCTCCGACTTTATTGGCATAATCCATCAGAATCTGCGTACGTTCACGAGCCTGACTGTTTTCATACGTTACGTCATGAAGTGACATGTCGTGAGCAATATCTTGGAAGTGCTGGATACATGCATCCTTTATGCTGATTTCTTTGGTAGTCACTTGGAGAGAACTCATCAAAGTCAAGGCATTATTATAAGTACGGTCGGTTGTACCAAAACCCGGCATGGTAATACCAATGATGCCTTTACGAGACAATCCCAACTTGTCGAACGTCTTGACGCAAACCAACAGAGCCAAAGTAGAGTCCAATCCTCCTGAAATACCGACAACCACCGTATGACAATTTGTATGTGCCAAACGTTTGGCCAATCCCATCACCTGAATAGAAAAGATTTCCTCGCAACGAGCATCCAAAACATCTGCTGCCGGAACAAACGGATGCGGTTCAATCGGACGAGTCAGTGACAATTCACGTGAAGAAACCATTTCCGTAGAAATATGAGTAGCCGGATGATTCACATACGCTCTTACACTGGTAGTAAAAGTGGTATTCTGCAAACGTTCACTACGAATACGTTCCACGTCAATTTCACTGATTACCATCTGAGGTTCCAAAGAGAAACGTTCCGATTCGGCAAGCAGTTCACCATTTTCATAAATGAAGGCATCACCACCAAAAACGACATCGGTAGTAGACTCACCATATCCACAAGAAGCGAAAACATAGCCAGCCAAAGTACGAGCCGACTGCTGTGCAAGCAATGCACGCAAATATTGATGTTTAGAAATACCCTCGGTACTTGCACACAAATTGAAAATAATTTCAGCTCCCTTAACAGCCAAAGCAGAACTTGGTGGAACTGGAGCCCACAAGTCGTTAGATACCTCAATACCGAAACTTACATAAGGAGTATCAAACAATAGATTGCATCCTACCGGTATCAGTTGTCCACAAAGTCGAACGCTGATGTCGTCGGCATGAGACAATGAAGAAGAGAACCAGCGCTGTTCACAGAATTCTTTCGAATTGGCAAGATAAGTCTTTGGTACAATACCCAAGATTTTTCCTTTCTGGAATACCACTGCACAATCCATCAAAGTACCTTCTATAACGACCGGCATACCCACAATCGAAATGATATCCAACTGACGGGTATTGTTCATGACTTGTATCAATGCAATTTCAGCCTGTTCCAGTAACACCTGCTGTCCAAACAAGTCACCACAACTGTAACCTGTCAAGTTCAACTCTGGAAATACAATAATCTGCACTCCCTTACCATCTGCAACAAGTATTTGGGCTTCAGCCTGCTGCGCATTAAATTTACAATCGGCCACTTTCACTGCCGGAATAGCAGCGGCCACTTTCACAAAACCAAATTTCATATAATTTGTTGTTTTTATAAGATTCCACAAAAATAAGCATTATTCATGATTCATACCAATACCTGTAAAAGTAAAAAATATAAAAAAAAGGGACAAAGTATTGGAATTAAAAAAAATCTGTGTATCTTTGCGAAGGAATTAAAATTGTAACAATTACATAATTGAAAGAAAGTATGAACGTTTACGAATATTTGCTTAGTTTTCAAATCAAGCCATCCGTACAACGAATCGCTATTATGGATTACTTGTTGAAGCACAAAACTCATCCTTCCATCGATGAGATTTACATGGCTTTATGTAAAGAGATTCCTACTCTTTCCAAAACAACAGTCTATAATACTTTGAAATTGTTTATTGAGCACGGAGCAGCCAAAATGCTGACCATTGATGAGCACAATGCTTGTTTTGATGGTGACTTGAGTGCACACGCTCACCTGCAATGCAAAGTTTGCGGCAAGATTTTCGACTTACCTCTTCAAGAAAGATCAGAAGAGATCAAGCGCATGGAAGCCAATGGTTTCATCGTAGAAGAAGTCCATTGCTACTACAAAGGAATCTGTCCGGACTGCAGAGACAAAAAAACTAACAAGAACTAATTGAGTTCATACTATGCGGGACTCAACTTGTAACTAACTGTTCTATTTTTAACTAATAACTTTTAACAACTAACTAACTAATTTTTACGATTATGAAGAAATTTATTTGTACTGTATGTGGTTACATTCACGAAGGTGAAACTGCACCTGAAAAGTGTCCATTGTGTAAAGCTCCAGCTTCTAAATTCAAAGAAATGGAAGAACCAAAAGAAGGCACAGGTCTCCAGTTCGTTGACGAACACGTTATCGGCGTAGCTAAAGGTTGCGATGAAGAAATGATCAAAGACTTGAACAACCACTTCATGGGCGAATGTACAGAAGTAGGTATGTACTTGGCTATGAGCCGTCAGGCTGACCGCGAAGGTTACCCAGAAGTAGCTGAAGCTTTCAAACGTTACGCTTGGGAAGAAGCTGAACACGCTGCTAAGTTTGCAGAATTGTTGGGCGACTGCGTATGGGATACTAAGACCAACTTGGAAAAACGTATGAACGCAGAATGCGGCGCTTGCGAAGACAAGAAACGTATCGCTACTCGTGCTAAAGCTTTGAACTTGGACGCTATCCACGATACTGTTCACGAAATGGCAAAAGACGAAGCTCGTCACGGAAAAGGTTTCGAAGGTTTGTACAACAGATACTTCAAGAAATAATAGAGTTTCTATCCTATAAGAAGGGGATGTACCGCTGGTGCATCCCCTTTTCTCTTGTATATGAGTATGTGTGTTCAGCTCCTCCTTAGATTCATACGAAAAAAAAGGTGAGAACAGGTTTTGTCCTGTTCTCACCTTTTTATTTATCTATGAAAATTTTAGTCAAGTTTCAATACCGCCAAGAATGCTTTCTGAGGTACCTCTACAGAACCAATCTGTTTCATACGTTTCTTACCTCTCTTCTGCTTTTCAAGCAATTTACGTTTACGGCTCACGTCACCACCATAACATTTTGCAGTCACATCCTTACGAACGGCCTTGATGGTTTCACGAGCAATGATCTTTGCACCGATAGCAGCCTGGATGGCAATCTCGAACTGCTGGCGTGGAATCAATTCCTTCAACTTTTCACACATGCGGCGACCCAATTCATAAGCATTGTCAACATGCGTCAAAGTAGAAAGGGCATCTACCGATTCACCGTTCAGCAGGATATCCAATTTGGCCAACTTAGAAGGTCGGAAACCACACTGGTGATAATCGAAAGAGGCATATCCCTTAGAGATACTCTTCAATTTATCGTAGAAGTCGATTACAATTTCACCCAACGGCATCTTATAATGAAGTTCTACTCGATTGCCCGAAATGTAGTCCTGACGAACCAGTTCACCACGCTTACCCAAACACAAGGTCATGATCGGACCGATGTAATTGGTAGTCGTAATAATGGAAGCGTCAATATAAGGTTCCTCAATATGGTCAATCAATGTAGGATCCGGCATACCACCCGGGTTATGCACTTCTTGTACATTGCCTTGCTTATCATAAATCAAATACGATACGTTAGGCACCGTAGTAATGACGTTCATGTTGAATTCACGGTCGAGTCGTTCCTGAACGATTTCCATGTGAAGCAATCCCAAGAAACCACAACGGAAACCGAAGCCAAGTGCCAATGAAGATTCCGGCTGGAAGGTCAGCGAAGCATCATTCAACTGCAACTTTTCAAGTGAAGCACGCAAATCTTCAAAATCTTCCGCTTCGATAGGATAAACACCGGCAAAGACCATCGGCTTCACTTCTTCAAAGCCCTCAATTGCCTTGTCACACGGACGATTGATATGCGTAATGGTATCGCCCACTTTCACTTCTGTAGAAGTTTTGATACCTGAGATGATGTAACCTACGTCACCGGTACGCAATTCCTTACGAGGCACCATATCCATCTTCAACACACCGATTTCATCCGCATCATACTCCTTACCTGTATTGACGAATTTTACCATATCGCCCGAACGGAGCACTCCATTCACCACTTTAAAATAAGCGATGATACCACGGAAAGAGTTGAATACAGAGTCAAAGATCAAAGCCTGAAGCGGTGCATTCTCGTCTCCAACCGGATGAGGAATACGTTCCACTACAGCCTGAAGAATATCGGGTACTCCTTCACCGGTCTTACCCGAAGCACGAATGATATCTTCATACTTGCAACCGAGCAAATCCACGATTTCATCGGATACTTCGTCAATCATAGCACTGGCCATATCACACTTGTTCAAGACAGGAATGATTTCCAAATTGTGTTCCAAAGCCATGTATAAGTTGGAAATAGTCTGTGCCTGTACCCCTTGTGATGCGTCAACGATAAGCAATGCGCCTTCACAAGCCGCTATAGAACGAGAGACCTCGTATGAAAAGTCCACGTGTCCCGGAGTATCAATCAAGTTAAGGATGTATTTTTCTCCTTTGTACTCATATTCCATCTGAATGGCGTGACTCTTGATAGTAATACCACGCTCACGTTCCAGATCCATATCGTCCAACATCTGTCCTTCTGTTACTTTGATGGTCTGCGTATATTCCAGCAAACGGTCGGCCAATGTTGATTTCCCATGGTCAATATGAGCGATGATACAAAAGTTACGAATATTCTTCATTGAGTTTACTTCACTTTTTAGTTAATTTCAGCGGCAAAGATAATGAAAATACGCCTATTTTTCAATAATTGAAACCAAAACATTTGGCACGGATGGAACAGTCTTTTATCTTTGCATACATTAAAAAATAACCGTTAAACGAGAGAGAGATGAAAAAGACAACTAAAAACGTGATGTTAACGCCCGAACAATATATACGCCAAAAAGCTCGTACGCTGCCTTTGGGTCAATGTTACATGAACAAGAACTGGTTCATTTCAGGCATTGCTATCGGTGTAGTCAGTCGATGCCATACAAAAGGCACATATACGGTCGGCATTTTTCAGATGGATACTTTCTGTTCTGGTATCAATGAATGCAAGATTGAATTCAGCATAGATAAAAGCAATTATACCAATCTCATCAATTACTTGACCGAAAACTTCAAGATTGAGCCAGTTACTTATACCGAAGTACACAACTTGATTTACGGTGCGATGGAATTCGGTGAGGAAGCTGGATTCACACTTCCAAATGCATTCCATCTGGCAAAATTCATTTTGGAAGAAGATACGGAAGACATTCCTTTGATCAATTACCAGTATGGTAAAAACGGAAAGCACTTCCTGCTTGCCGAAAACGAAAGTGAATTGGATACGTTCATGCCTCATCTTATCAGTCACCTTGGAAAGGAAAATATTTTGTTCACCATTTACGGCTGCAATCAGGTATTCAGAGGGGAAGATTTCTACGACCGTCACACAAGAGCTTTGATGAGAAGCCTCGTAGAACAGATGAACAAGAAAGAAGAAAATTATCCGATTGAAGCTTACAGCTATGTTCATCCGGAATATCCTTCAACACTTCAAGTGAAGCATCAAGAATTGGCCGACGCTTTGTACAGCCAAAAGAATACGTTGTTCTTGACGGAAGACAAGATTAAAGAAATCCTTGCACTTCCTCACGAAGAACTGAGAGCCGATTTGGAACAAATCTTGTTGTATGAAACCGGCAAAACAGCCGACCAAATCAACGAAGATCAATACAGCAACAAAGGAACTACTCTCCTGCATTGCTTGATTCTTTTAGGTGAACTTGGATACAAGGAAAGTCTGCCGACAATATTGGAAACACTTTGTCAGAAGAAGGAATATTATGATTTCCATCTGGGAGTTCTCTTGAATGAAATCTACGTACCTACCCTTTACTTGTTGGGTAAAGAGCAGTTAGATAAATTCTATGAGTTCTTACAAATACCAGGTCTCTACACATTCGCACGTTACCTTGTATTCCCGGCTGTCATCCAGGTAGCTATCCAGCATCCAGAACGCCGTGAAGAAGTCATCGAATGGTTCCGTAAGGTACTGACCTTCTACAAAGACAAAGTAGTAGAAAAGAAATGCTGTGACGGCAATCTGATTGGTCTTCTGACTATCGACCTGTTCAAGATAAAAGCTGTGGAACTGCTTCCAGAACTCAAGGCTCTGTTTGAAACGGGAGGAGTAGATACAACTTGCTGCGGAAACTATGAACAAGTAGAAAAGAAGATGAAGGACAGTAATCCGTTCAACATCACTTACCAGTTTGATATTTTCAAGCGCTACGAAGAGCTTCACGAACGTTACGACAAGATAGCTGCTGAAGAAGCAGAAATAGCTCAGCAGGCACAAGAAGCTCAAGATGCACAAACAGTTTCCAACGAGGAAGTCACCGATGTGGAAGAGATGGTAGAACCAAAGGTCGAAGAGGTTGCTGCTGAAGAAACTGAAGTGGAAGCTCCTAAAGCCAAGAAAAAAGCAAAGACAGCTACCAAATCCAAGACAACCAAAACCAAAGAAAAGGCTGAAAAAGCTCCTAAAGCGGAAAAAGTTGAAAAAACACCAAAAACTGCCAAAGCTAAAAAAGCCGCAAAAGAAGAAACTGAATCTTCCGTAAAAGAGACTAAGCCCAAAACGAAAAAGACAACGGCTAAAAAATCAAAAGCAGCCGATACGGAAGAAAAATAATTGAACTGAAATTCAAAAGCCGCAAAATAAAAAAGCGTTTCAGCTGAATCAGCTGAAACGCTTTTTTATTTTGTCATGCATTCATCATGCGAAAAGGACATAAGCTAACGGGATAAGAATGCCCAATAGGAAAAGCCATTTTCCCCGACCTCCCAATCCGTTTTTCCCTTTTACCAGGAAAAGTCCGGAAATAGCAAAGAAAGCCAAAGAAAAAGCGAAGAAATCTCCCATCCAATGCCATCCCTGCACACGGTTATAATGCAAGCTATTGAACCAATAGATAATGGGACGCTTTTCATGGGTCTCATATTCCACCACTCCTTCAGCAGGGTTGTACACTCCGATTCCACCTTGAAGCATCAAACGGTAAGCTTGCCCGTCACCAACTGGCAATACTTTCTTCAGGACAGGCAATTCCGGTTTTGCATTCCAAGCAGCCTGCACCGCTTCTGCATCCAAGCCTTTATCCATAGACAGAGTCGCCTCCACAGTCTTGTAAGCCCGATCCTTCCCATCCATGTGATTCAAGAGGAAGCCTGACGTAGCATACACAATGCATACACCCGCCATCAGATAACCCAAGTCGCGATGAATGACTCTCAACCAATAAGTCAAGCTCTTATTCAACAACTTCATATTCCAAGCCATCCATATAATATACTGAATAGAAATCCTTGTTGTTGGCCTTCATCCATTCGCGCATACCTTCGATGTTCTTCAATTCACTTTCACAAGTTTCAGCATTTTCCTTGCCCTGCTTGTCATTCAAATCTTCCTCCATCTGAGCAAGGTATTCTTTAGTCAAACGATTTTCACGCAAAGTACCTTTCACTACAACTTCAGAGCCAATCAGTTCACGGTTGAAACCACCGATATTTCCTTTAGCTTCTACACGAATCGTAGTTTTCTGGTCTTTACCAGCGATAAAACAACGACGTCCAGAATGTTTGCAAGTATGTGTAATCACACCACGCAATGTCACTTCTTTTCCTACATTTGCTTCAGCATTAGCCAAAAGATCTTCCAAACATACCGCCTTATCCACTGAAAGAGCGACCTCTTGCTGTTCGGTTGATTCTACATTCTTTTTCTTGTTACTTGTACATGCTGCCAAGCTAACGCTCAATGCAGCTACCAAAACATAGATGAAATTTTTCATACGTTTTTTTTAATTTTATAAGTTAGTTATAATAAATGAGTTAGTTATGTTCAAACGGAGGCAAGACTACCAAAGCCAACAACCCCGGAAGCCCTACCAAGAGTAAATAGAAGGCTATAGACAATTTTCCGTGTAAAGGCATTTTTCTATAGAGCCCGAAAAACAAAAGTGCTAAAATGCCATTCAAAGCCAATGCTTTCCATGACACTCCCTCCCAATACAACGATACATACGCATTGTCGGAAGAATCAGGAGAAACCTTGCAGAAGAAAAGCCATTCGGAAAGTGTATCCCATAACGTAACAGCCTTCTCCTGGTGATAAGAAGAAAGAGACTTCAACGTTTTCATATCCAATCCATACGAATAGGCACCTTTATCATCAATGACCTTAACCGACCAGTATAACATATTTCCGAGCACGGTCAGTTCATCTTTTTCCAAATCAAACGGACGAATATCCATCTTCACGAAACGATAACCTCCTTCATCGGTACTTTCCAAGATTCCCACTTCTCCCTTTTCTCCGAAAAGGAATCCATAGAACCGCTTGTCACTGACCTCCTGCATAGAGAACCATTTGATATTCAATTCCTTGCTAATACCTGTATTCTTTACAAAAGGACGTCCATTCACCATCTTCAAGTGAAAGAGTTCACCGTTGCTATCCAAACAGAAATATCCTTCCTCATAAGGTTTTCGAGTAGTAGGATTTCCCCAATAGTGTTTAACGGGAAAAGTGAATCCCTTACGTTTCAACTCCTCGGTAAAGCGTGCACTCTTCCCTTCATTGATTTGATTCGTTTCCGCATCAATAAAGGTTATTTCCGAGTCCATACGGAAATAATCTCCCGGAAGATACAGATTCATTCGTTTAGGCATCGCTTCCAGCAAGACCCCCATAGCAGGCTGAGGAGCATAGACATCAGTCGGCTGGAAACGGAACATCACCTGTTTGGTACGGATGATTTTCGGGTCCATTGCCTGTCCTTCGATAGAATCCGGAAGTGTTCCATTCATCATCAACTGACGGAAATTCAACATCGGCAACAAGGAATCATATTCTGAACGCGGATATTTATTTCCCTTGATATCTGTAAAATAGTTTTTTGAATCACGGAAGTCGACAATACAAAGTTCCTTCAAGATTGAACTATAATAAACTAAAGGGTAAGAATTGGCACTGTCTGTCATCTTCTTAACCAAAGAAGGTACCACCCACCATGAAAGCATGGTAGTCAAGGCTACCAAAAAAGTAAATAATATTTTAGTATGTTTCATCTTAGCAGTTTAATTATAGTACACCGTGTTTAAAACGAACGGCTGAATAAAAAGGAAAAACAAATGAAGCCACCAACAATACGAACAATCCCCATCCGAAATGCAAATAAGCACCACTCGTTTGCGAAACGAAAAGAATTGAAAGCAAACCCAATCCGATGAGCAAATTAAAAATCCGCTGTTTCCATTGCGGCTCAAAACAAATCCATGCCGAGAAGCCATACACAATCCATCCGGAAACAAACCAAGGCAACAAGGTCTGCAAGAAGCTTTGGATAATTTCACGTGGTAAAACCAAAGACAAGGTGGCCACCAAAATCAAAATCAAGAAAGCAAACAAAACAGCCAGTACCAAATAACCATAAAGCAACATGGATGAAACGATGGAAGTTTCATCAGCTGGCAGATGCAGCGTCAATTTCAATCGTTTATTGGTCATCTCTGGAATGAACTGGACCAGAGAAAGAGCCAGACCAGCCAAAGGAGAGAATAACAAGATCACTGCAGGCAGCTGTTTCCCCAAGAACAAATAACCATACCAAGCGTTAACAGCCTCATCCAGTCGAATGGAATGCGTCACATCAATAAAAGTATAAGCGAGAGCAGCCAATGCAAGAACGACCAGAACTCCCAAGACCCGTCGAGTCTTAATCCATTCCTTATAACTTAAAGCTTTAAACAAATTCATCATTTCAATATTTTCCTGTTAAACCAATAAAAGCATCTTCCAGCGACAGCTTTTCTGTTTCTATCTGATGAATGCCATAGCCCGACAAACGAGCCTTCACTTCATTATCCGGCAAAAACGAATAAAGTTCCCACTTATTTCCCAAGGAAGAGGCATTCCATAATTCCTTATCTCCACTCAAGTCTATGGCTTGGTCGGAAACGAAACGATATCGTTTAAAATTATCCATAATTTCCTGTACCGGTTTATGAAGAAGCAGACGACCATAATCCATAATCATACAGTCATCTATCAACATTTCCATATCTTGAATGATGTGAGAAGTCAGAAAAACCGTCTTGTTTTCAGCCGTAGCATATTCTTTCAGATATTCCACGAACAAACGACGATACCCAGGGTCCAATCCCATAGAAAAGTCGTCCAGAATCAACAAATCAGGATTCTGTGCAAAAAGCAATCCCAAAGCAACCTGCGAACGCTGTCCACACGACATCGTATTCAGTTTCTGAGAAGGAATCACCTGAAGTTTCTTCAACAATTCATAATAAGCATCCCGATTCCAACGAGGGAAGAATGCCGAATAGAATTTTTCTATTTGGGAAACAGTAAAGTAAGCATGCTGTACATGCTGTTCCAACAAGAGCCCTACCCTTGCCTTTGTGGCAGGCGATATCGACTCCATATTCTCACCGAACAGCCGACATACTCCCGAACGCGGTTTCAAATATCCATTCAAAATATTGATAATAGTCGTCTTACCAGTTCCATTCTTACCCAGCAAGCCTAATATTTTTCCTTTTTCTACGTCAAAACTCAAATTCTCGTAAATGAGTCTCGAGCCGTAATAATGCGTTATATGGTCGCATTCTATGATTTTCTCCATAAGATTCTTTTATTGTATTTAAAACCTCACACCTACCAAGACATCAAACAGCAGGTAAGATTCTTTTTTCAAGGTGGTATTTAAAGCATACTTGGGCGATATGCCAGCAGTGGCATATCCAGACAGCTTCTTTGAGAAAGAACGCTCATACCCTACAGAAAGTTTACCAACGATACGAGAAGCCGTAAGATAATCATACTGCTTTACCAGCAAATCGTCTCGTCTTGCCGGGCGCTTCTGCTTGTCATCAATGGGCACATATACTCCATCTTTCTTCATGGTGCCACTTCCTGTACCATAGCCCGCCTGCATGGACAAGGTAAAGACCTGTCCTTTCTTAAACCAACTGTAGCTTCCGTAAAGTTCACCTTCGAAGTAATTGACTTCCTGTTTGCGATAGAACGGGAAGACAGAAGCCTTCGCTGTCATACGGTCGAAAGACAAGCGTCCGCCCACATGATAAGGAGAACGAATCTTTTCAGAGCCCTTATAGAAAGTATAAGCAGCCGTTCCTTTCCAACGGGTACGGTCCAACATTTCATTCTTTCCATAATAAATGATCTGACTTACCCCATTGTCATCTGTACTCTCTTTGTAATTGTTTTCCGAGTTGGTTGTACCCGTCCTGCTCAGCGACGCTTCAATCACCTGCGTACTCTTTGGAAACTTCAGCAACAACTTACCGTTATACCCCAATGCAGTACCTTTATGAGTGGAATAAATAATAGTCCGTTCATCTCCTGAGCCGAAACGGCCATCCGCATGCCGGTAGAAGAACTCATTGAACCAATCCACTTTTTCTCCCAAATGGAATGACAACTGAAAAGCACCTCCATGCGATTGAGTAAAAAGCGGAGTTTCGTTTGAAGTATATCCACTATCACCAAAAGCTTCTTTTCGTCCAAAGAAGCCTCCGTAACTAATCAGCGTATAATATTGCTGGTCAGTATTCCCGTATACCCCAAAGGCAACCGATTCATTCTGCCGATTGTATGTATACGACAATCCGAAGGTTGTACAAGACCAAGGAGAGTAAGTCACGCCCAAATCGAGATTCAAATCCATGCGCGAATTTTGGTGTCGCAAATCCTTGAATTTAGCATAATTGGAAGTAC
The DNA here is from genome assembly GCA_020026225.1 of Phocaeicola sp. Taxonomy (GTDB): domain Bacteria; phylum Bacteroidota; class Bacteroidia; order Bacteroidales; family Bacteroidaceae; genus Phocaeicola. The sequence continues at coordinate 13,559 of JAHHQU010000042.1, forward strand.
GATAAACGATTTTACCTCCCACAGCTACTTTGTCATTCACCTCGTATGCCAATCCGCCGCTAAGCGTATAAGCCTCCAACTTTTTGCTTCCAGCACAAGAATCGGCCATTTCCACCATATCAAAAGGGGCCTCATCAGGAGCGATAAAGGCCGAGCCCATCATGTTCTTTCCCCGATTCATATCGTACGACATTCTGCCATACAGCATGATCCGGTCACTTAAGCGGAAATACGACTCAGTCTGCATTCCTACACAATATGCATTGTCCGATTGATTGAAACTCACAAAATCTCCATTGCTCTTCTGAGCGAAAGCCTGCAAATAGGAGACCCTCTGAAGAGGGTACTCCTTTATAAATGCAGTATTGCTGCTTCCCGATGCATAAAACTTGGCTAACGTTTCTTGAAAATCAGGAAGGTAGAGATTCTCGGCATACGAAATCAATGGAACAAGGAAACATACTCCACTTACTATTCCTTTCTTGACAGATCCCATCGAATTCATTGTTTAAATTAATTTCTAAGTGATGATTTTTTACGCTGGTGAAAGTCATTTGTTGAATTGTTTGTATCCATATAAATGACTTTTGCACCGTTTTTCAAAGAAGCCTCCGCATCAATACCGCTTGGATCGGTACTATTTTCTGTTCCCAGAGCATAGTTATAAACCAATTTACCTTTATTAGATTCCAAAGCTTCTGTTGCTTCTTTATCTACATTACGATATAAAGAATGACCTAACTTATTGGTCAAATTTACGTAACCTGCATCTACTGAATTCAACAAACGCTTGTAATTCTGAGGAGCATCTTCTTTGTACACTTCAATACCATCTACCACCCATGCTTCCGGTACCATAACACGAGTTTGTGTAGCCAAACCACTATACTGATTCAAATTTTTTGGATTCTCTACAAATGATTTCAAGGTCTGACCTTCCGGACGGAATATGAAGAAAGCCGGTGAAAGGTTGCTGACAGTCCAAGCATTTGCAGTAACCCCAGGGAACTTATAAGCATGCAAATGATGTGAAGTAGGAATTGCTTCAGAAGGAGCTGGATAATAGAACTTATTATCGAAGTTCTTGATATCATACATACAATAATATTCTTTTTTAGACAAGTCTACTGACTGTGAATAAGTAATTGTATGATTAACTCCACTATTAAAAGAGACTACAATTTGCTGACCAGCGGCCAATTCCACCTTTTCATTGAAATACCATACGGCATTCCCTGCAGGAAGCACTTTATCTTTCGCATAAAACAGCTCGTCGTTGACATAGTCTTTATTTGAGCTATGTGAATTATAAGGATTAACAACCGCAAATGCATAATCGGAAATGTCAACCGTTTCTGACGAGTTATTATAAAGAATGACATACTGATCTCTTTGGAACGGTTTGCCATTGTCGTTAGGACAACCACCAATGTATAACTCCTTAATTACTACGCCAAAGGTCTTTGAAACAACCATCGGCAATTTAACAGCAGTAGTCTGAGCATTTACGGTAACATTCGTATTCAATCCATTAAGCAACAAAACCTTTGTACCAACTGTACGCTTGTCGGTTGCTGAGGCTTCATACAAGCCCTCTGGAACTTCAAAACTGGCCATACCAGACTGATCGGTAACAGCTTTGAAAGTGATGTCTGAAACAGAATTTTTCAGAACCACCTGTACATTTTCAGTTGCTGCGACTCCTGAATTTTCAGGATATACTAGTTGAACCTGAAGAGGATAAAGTAGGTATCCCCCATCATTATCATCATCCGAACATGCAGAGAAAGATAGAACTGTCAACAGACAGAACAATAAATAAAACATTTTTTTCATGATTGTTATAATTTGATTTTAATTGACAAACCGTAATTAAACGGAGAAATTCTTCCAGAATTGAACAAGCTTTCTTCTATCCCCGTATGATGCGCCTTCACCTTTTGCATACTATAGAAGAAGTTATTAGCAAAGAAGGAAAGCGTCAAGTAATTCCCTATTTCTTTCGTAACATTGAGATTCGCAGAGAAATAAGGTGAATAACGGTATTCACGGAACATATATCCGGTAGGACTCTTTATCACCAAAGCGCTTAATTCATTATACAACTGCTGATCGTGTTCCTTTGCCCAGAAAAACTTCTCCTGGAAAGGAATCTGAGTATTCATATCCTCCCGACTCACATAATACAGAGGATAAGTACCTACGTAATGATCGCCCTTATAAATGGAAGAAGACGAAGAACCAGGCAAATAACCGCCCTTGCTGTCCAATACGAAACTTCTTTCAGCATCGTTATACTCACTCAGATTTTGTCGCGTATTCATAAACGTACCTTCAAGACGCAAAGAGAATATCATTCTGATTTTAGGAACATGAGTAATGGCAGTCAGATTCAGGTTCATTCTACGAGAAATGAAGCCATTGTAATTGTTGGCACCACCCACATAATAGCCAATATATTTGTACGGCTGTCCATCTGTCATCGTTGAACCGGGGCGATTTGCAATCAGACATTCATCTACCCCTTTGTAGCGATAATATTTACCATCGATACGGAAAGAAGTATTGATGGACTTGATTTTATCAAAATCCAAAACCCACTCAAATCCCATACGAGAAGAGGAAGAACCATTCCGATAGTAAGAAGTCGACTTAAAGTCATTGATGACATCATGTTCCAATACTTGTGAAGGCAAAATGCCACGCTTGTCTGAAACCGTTACAATACCTGTCTGCTGGTCAATATGAAAATTTCTATCCATCGAAGGTATCGTACAATCGTTTAACGCCTGAATGTCTGTAAAATTCCGATCAAACAATTGATATTCTTTTGTCACCGAATAAGGTCGATGCATCGTATTATAGAAGAACGACAAAGACACGTTAAATCCTTTAAACCGCACATCCGCTCCAACTTCCCTCATCACATTATATTGCCACTTCAAATTCGCATTGTATACCGGCTTTACCACTTCAGTGTGATAGGCATAATATGCCGCTCCATCGCTCAAGGCCGAAGAAGTAAACGCCAATTTATCCACATAAGTTTCTCTAGGGTAAAGGATTTCAAATGAAGGCAATTTTACAGCTTTTCCCCATCCAGCACGTAGGGTAATACCTTGCAGGAAGCGCGTATCACTCTCTGCAAAAGTATATCGTGCATTGACACGAGGAGAAATGCTTCCTATCGAGCCGTATTCAGAACCAGACAAAATAGTACGGTCTGAGCGAATACCTGCCTTCACCAGCAAACGAGAAGACATGAAAGGCACCGTCACTTCCTCTTCCAGATAAGAAGACAAGTTCTGCATCATCGGTTGGGCATCCAGACGAAATTCACGCCAAGTAGGTGCATATTTCATGTCATCGTAATAGGAACCGCGACCGGCATTCTCCTCTCCCTTCCATTCTACACCAGCCAGCAAGTTGCTAGTCACTTCATGAAACTTGTGTGACCAGCGAGCTTTCAGATAAGCAGAATAATTCAAAGGTTTGCTGTCATTGAAAGAAGTAACATACCAATATCCGGTAGGCAGCAAAACAATCGGAGCATCCGGATTATCTTCATATTTGGAAGCGACGAAATACCCATTGTCCGTTGTATGAATCACCGGAAGACGAGAAGAAGCTGACTGATTCAATTTTTCTTCACGTTGATTGTCTGCATACGAAAAAGTAGCCCCCCAACGCAAGTCAGACAGCCAAGGAGAATTGGCACGATAAGAAAACGCCAGATTTGCACGTACGGCATTATCTCTCATCTTGGTATAAGTATCCTTGAATGCATCCGGGTCCGATTCTGAATTCAAGCCCCCGACATTCCCGTTCAAGCCGAGGTCCATTGATATCTGCTTGTCACGCCGTGTAGTAAATGTATTTGAATAACGGAGTCCAAATGCGTTCCGGACATAAGAAGTATAAGGTGAGGCTATATCAGCAACCGAACGAGCACGTTCGAATGAAAGATTGACTACTCCTCCACGATGTCCCAATTTGAAACCTTTGCTCAATCCATAAGTTTGTGTATGCGGACGAACAGACACTTCAGCTGTCAAAGGAGCCTTACCCTTCCTTGACACCACTTTTACCACGCCATTGGTAAAATCGCCATATTCTACAGAAGGCACACCTGAAATAACCTCTACACGTTCTACATTGCTGTTGTTGATACTGCGTGTATCCGTACCTCCTGTCAATCCTGAATTGCCCGACAAGCGCACCCCATCCATTTCCACTACTGTACCGAAAGCTGGATTACCCATTTCTTGCGATGAACCACGTAATGTAATGACTTGACTATTGGTAAGATTCTGCGATTTATTGGTCTGTTCCCCCGGAAGCAGTCCGATGATATCTGAAATACTGATTCCCTGAAGGTGGTCCAAAACGGTACGGTCAATAGAATAAGCCGTTGTAGCGTCCGTATTCTTTCGTTTGGCAGTTACTGTCACTTCGTCTAAAGCAAGACTCATTTCACTAAGCAAAGCGACCAAGCCTGTCACATCCTTTTTCTTGACAGAGACCGTAAGTGTCTGGTCTGCATAACCCAAACACTGAACTTTCAACTTATAAGTGCCTTCTGATAAATTCTCAATAAGAAACACTCCATTGTCATTGGTCACCGTACCAATGCTGCTTCCTTCCACCACAACAGTAGCATAACTAATGGCATCACGCTTGTGCTGTCCCAGGACTTTACCTGAAATACTATAAGTCTGCCCCCAAAGTTGTACTGAACTCAGAAGGAATAAGAATATTAAAACTCCTTTCATTTCTCACTGCATTTAAGATGCAAAGTTAAACAAAACCGTAAACAACACAATACCTAGTTATAGGTAAATTCACCAAAAACGAACCTCCTATCACGGCTCTTTCATTTAAGTTTAGATAAAGGGACATAATCCCCCCACCCACTTC
>JAHHQU010000043.1 GCA_020026225.1 Phocaeicola sp.
TTTACAAAATATCCATTTATAACACGAGAGTCAAGATGATTTGCGGAAATTAGGGAAATTAAATGATTAATCCTCCAGGACTGTTAAAAGACCGCATTTTACCGCATTCATAATCAGACTTGCGGTATTTTTAGCACCCAATTTTTCATTCAGATGCCGACGATGTGTTTCAACGGTATTGACAGAGATACATAATTCTTCTGCTATTTCCGTAGTATTCAGGCCTAAGGAAATACACTTCAAGACCGCCAGTTCTCTTTCAGAAAGGTTCTTTCCCATATTCTTGAAGTCGAGAATCGTATTAGATTCTATCGCCGTATGGGAAAGAAGATAAGAATTGCCCTCCATGACCTGATGAATAGCCTCCACAAGATTGCGTGAATCAGCCGATTTCAGACAGATTCCATTGACATGATAAGAATACAATTTTCGATGATACCACAATTCATCGTGTTGGGTATGTACGATTATTTTGGCTTCCGCATAGCGTTTCCGAATATGATCTATCACCTCAAATCCTGTGATATCAGGCAATTCCAAATCCAAGATGTAAAGGTCAAACTTGGCTTCTGCAATCTTCCGCAAGGCCTCACGACCTGATTTAGCGAAATCCACCTCGAAAGTTGTCGGAAAAAATGTATGGACTACCTGTTTGAGACCTAAGATGACAATATCATGGTCGTCGACAATGAGCAATGTATTCTTATTCATATTCATATTTTTTTCATTGAGTAAAAATACATAATGTATTCCTCACCGGCATCACGGAAAGTAGTGATTTTATCGTCATTTATCCCTCTATAATGAAGTTACACTCACTCGGAGATACCGACGCTCCACCCTGCTATTTCGCTTCCCCACGGAAATCTATTGATGTAGGATATTTCGTTCCCATCATCTGTCCATACACCTTCAAGGTAAAGGAGATTTCATGACCGTCCACCCAAGCATTTTCCAACTTTTCCAGCCTCAACTTGAATTTGAATCCCATCGGCATCTTCATCACACCAGCCTCCGACTCCGGTTCGGCGGAAAGACTTCCGTCCTTACCCACTTTTACCGGCAGTTCTATCTTGATTTTTCCAGGCATCTTGCCCAACTTGGAAAGATCACACAACAACGTTTGATTCTTCAGAACAAATGTGGCTTCACATCCCTTGACCGTTTTTCCTTTTGACATAGCGACATTCATCGTGCCAGCATATTTCCCTTCAAAAGACATATCCGACCATACCGCTTGAATTTAAGAAGAGACCAGCGAAAAGGCCTCCTGATTTTCTTGCTGATCATGTCATCAATGATACCATCCGACAGGCATAAAGGTAACCCGTTCCAATAACGGCACATGTGAACGATTGGCTTCCTGCAATATACGGCTGTTAAAATACATCCAACTCACGTCTCTGTCGAGGAAGCACTGTAATCTTATACTATGCGACATAATTTATCAATTATTTTTATTAGCAAAAGTACGCCTTAACGAGGAAGAAGGCAGTTAAGGAAAGATGAATCTTTTATTAAAGAATCGTTAGAAAATGATTGCAGTCCTGCAACAAAACATCAAAAACGAGTTTCCCCATTTCCATGAGCATCTTCCCCATCCGACAAGACAATATGCACCTTCTTCATCTAAAAAACTTTCACGACTCCAATCTTTCGGACAGACCACTCTAAAGAAAGATTCTTGAGAATTCTACGATAAGAAACAGAAATTTTATGTAAGTTTGTTGAATCTATTAAAATGAAAAATATGTCCTATAAATTTTTACTCTCAATAGCAATGGCCGCCTTATTTCAGCCGCTATGCGCACAAAAAGAAATCCGATTGTTCCCTGACAAAGCTCCCGGGGAAAAAATCACGTACATAGAAAAAAACGACCAATCAGGGGAATGGGTCGGTGGACAACCAGTCCTTAGAAAGACGGATGTGGGAATTCCTGAAATAACCATCTACCCGGCTCCGAACCCAACGGACAAAAGTGCAGCAGTATTGGTCTGCCCGGGCGGAGGATACCACATTTTAGCTTACGACCTGGAAGGAACTGAAGTCTGTTCCTGGTTGAACTCAATCGGCATGACAGCCGTACTGGTCAAATATCGAGTACCCCGAAGAGAGGGCCATCCCAAGCACGAAGCCCCATTGCAAGACGTACAGCGTGCCCTCAGTTACGTACGCTATCATGCAGAGGAACTTCATATCCATCCCGACCGCATCGGCATCATGGGATTCTCGGCCGGTGCCCACCTCTCCGCCATGGCTTCTTCCCTCTTCAAGACGCGCACCTATTCCGACATTGACGAAATGGACCAAGTGAGCTGCCGTCCGGATTTCTGTCTGTTAGTCTATCCGGCATATTTAAGCGAATCCAATTTCAGCTTGGCTCCTGAAGTGAAAATAAGCAAGGAAATACCTCCTACCCTGATGATACAAGCCCAAGACGATGCAGCTTTTATAGACAGCAGCCTGTTCTATTTTTATGCCTTGAAACAGGCCGGCGTACCGGCATGGCTGCATATCTACAGCAAGGGCGGTCATGGTTATGGACTCCGTAACACAGGATTTGCCGTAAATGAATGGCCTGCACGTGCTGCCGACTGGTTCAAGGAGCTGAAACTCATTCCCTAACCAAGGGCTATCACTCCCCATCTTCTTCCGTCAGTACAGTCCACGTATCTCCTCCAGAAGCTGTTCGACATTCGCCTTTCTACCGCTTCGGAGGCACAGAACGCCCCAATCGGACCGTCATACAGTAGGAACCATAGGAAAACTGTTTCGTATTTGAGTCCTATTTACTATTTTTGCCGACTCAAATAAAAACTATATGCGTAAAAAAGATTTAATTATTCTATTCTTTTGCTTTCTGACGACTCAAATCGCCGCTCAGAACATACAGCTTCACTATGATTTCGGAAGTGCTCTTTACAAGGAACAAAGCACACGACCCAAACTGACTTCGACAATCGAATTCTTCAAGGCAGATCCTTGGGGCAGCACCTTCTTCTTTGTCGATATGGACTATGCAGACGGAAAAGTAGCCTCTGCCTATTGGGAAATTTCACGAGAACTCAAGTTTTGGCAGAATCCCTTCTCCATCCACTTGGAATACAACGGGGGATTGAACTACATCAACAACGCCTATTTGGGCGGGGTAACCTATACATGGAACAGCCAAGATTTTTCACGCGGCTTCGGAATATCGGCCATGTATAAGTACCTGCATCACCATCCGAAACCTCATACATTCCAGTTGACAGGAAATTGGCACATCGATTTCGCCAAAGGAAAGTGTTCCTTCTCGGGATTCGCTGATTTCTGGCGTGAAGAACATACCGATGCGAAAGGCAATCCGCATGATTTTATATTCTTGGCAGAGCCACAGTTCTGGGTAAACTTGAACAAATTCAAGGGTATCAATGACAAGTTCAACCTTTCTATCGGAACCGAATGGGAACTGAGCCATCATTTTTACCTGTTAGACGGTTTCCATTTCAATCCTACACTGGCCATGAAATGGTCCTTCTGACGGAATCGGATTCTTGATTCCATACAACAGGATGCAACGGAGCGACTGATGAATTTCATCTGAAGTTCCGTTGCATCCTGTCTTTTTACGGGGCAATGCACAGACACAAAGAACTCCCCTCAAACGACAATCGGTGCCTGCACAGATTGACTCGTGCAGACACCGATCGGTATCCGTACGAATGCCCAATGAACATCCGCACATCTTCAGCAAGCGACCAGACTCACTGCTCGTTTTGTTTCAACTTACCGTTGGACTTGATAATTTCTTCACTCGGGTAAGGGAAAACAATCAACTTATCATTGTACGCTCTCTTATCGGTATAGTCCACATAATTGCCCTCCGTCCATTTGGAAGTAGGGTCCGTACGATCTTCGTAGTTTCTGACCCTCGGGCGAGCGTTCAATTCTTTCAAAGCCAATTCTTTCAATTCGGCAGGACCAGCTAAATGCCAACGTTTCAAATCGTACAAATGATCTGTAAATTCAAACGCCAGTTCACAGCGACGCTCATGATACAAATCCTTAAAGGTAGCAGTGCCCTCAATAGGAGCCAAATGAGAACGAGTACGGATCCGATTCAAATCCTTGGTCGCCTCTGCCGCATTGCCCGTCATCAGATACGCTTCCGCACGGAACAGCAGCATCTCTGCAAAGCGAATGACCGGGAAGTTTATGCGGGCCGTCGGACGGTTGCCGTTGGTACTGACGAATCCGGCATTGGCAGCATCCTCATGCCCGAACGGTTCCATGTATTTGTTGATCTGGAATCCAGACTCCAAATCCGCAGCAGAGCTGAAGCGGAGCTTTTCTCCCCAGTAGGGAAATTCCTGATTGTATTCAAGGATGGAACGGCGGATACGCTCGTTGCCCACTCCGTCCTTTTCCATCTCCTCAAAGATATCCAAGGTCGGCTTGTTCTGTCCCCAACCGTTAAATTTGCCCCAACCTCCGTTCTGAAGGACGACACCGGGGAATTCAGATCCTCCCGGCATATCTCCACCCGTTGAAGGCAAGGTCCACAAATACTCCTCATTCCAGAAATCAGCAAAATCAGAAGAAAAAGGAATGTCAAACGATTGAGCCAATCCCCTGTGGTACGTTGTTTCCAGTTCATCCACCAAAGATATGACCTTCTGCCATTGTTCAGGTTCCCACGCAGCCCAATAGGCGTAAACCTTTGCCTTGAATGCCACCGCAGCAGCCTTATGGGCACGTCCTCGATCCTCCTTTTCATAGGATTCAAATGGAGGCAAATACTCCATCGCATGATCGAAATCATCAATAATCAGCTGATAATTATCGACCACCGAAGCTCGCTGTTCAAGAATAGAATTGTCATATCCATTGGGAAAATCCTCATACCGAGAGAAAGGAACGCCAGATTTGTCCGTACCATACCGATAAGCAATCAAGAAATGTCCCCATGCTCTGCAGAAATAGGCTTCTCCCAGCGAACGATTTTCCACAGGAGTCAATTCCGTTCTTTTCTGCTTATTCAGCAATTCCTGAATAATCCAGTTCGACCTGGAGATGGCTTCATACGCATATTCATAAATGAGGCGCAAAGGCTCCTCATTGCCTGTATACTTGAAAGTAGCCAAAGTATTGAAGCTCTGGGTACGTCCCCATACCACATCATTGGCTGCTGCCTGTTCCCAAAACAACTCCTGTCCATAAAGTTCTTCTTCCTGGAAATTATAGTACAATCCGTCTACCGCATCAATGGCCTGCTGGTCGTTTCGGAAATAAGAATCCGTTGTAGGATAACCTTCAGGCTGTACATCGAGAAAATCGCTGCAAGAACTGAATACGAGTACAGAAGCTGTTACAACTGATAAAAAGTTTTTCATTATCTAATTTTTATTAATGTCTTGAATCAATAAGTTAGTTTCACGCCCAAAGAAAATGTACGCGACAGCGGATACCTCATGGCATCCCATCCTCCACATTCCGGATCCATACCGGAATAGTCAGTAAGAGTGAGCAGATTTTCACCGCTTGCATACACAGAGAGACTGCTGTTACGTTCTTTCAAGTGCGACCACTTGCGAAGCAGACTGGTCAAATCGTATGAAATGGTCACGTTCTTCAAACGGAGATAAGAAGCATCTTCCAGATACCAGTCGGAAGGCGTTGCAAAGTTGCCATTCGGGTCATTCTTCGACAGACGAGGTATCGATGTATGAGTATGGGTAGGACTCCAAGCGTCAAGAATCTGACGGTCACGGTTATAATTACCAATCACATCACTCTGCGACATAAATTTGCCGACATAGAGAGCCTGTGCCCCTCCTACTCCCTGTATCATTGCATTCAAGGAAAGATTCTTCCATTTCAATCCTCCCGAAAGTGAGAAAGTCGTTTCAGGAGTGGCATTTCCCATGTATTGACGGTCGCCATCGTCAATACGGCCATCATGATTCGCATCGACAAACTTGAGGTCTCCCGCTTTTGCATTGGGTTGAATCCGATTGCCTTTAGAATCCGTATAAGCTGCCGCTTCGGCATCACTCTGAAAGATACCATCCGTCTTTATCAGATAGAAAGAGTTCAAAGGCTCCCCTTCTGCCGTCTGATACATATAAGGAAGTTCGCGGAAACTACCGTCACCGGTCCAAACTCCCGGCGTTCCATCTTCATTCTTCACACCGATATCAGAAACCTTGTTCTTCATATAGGAGAAATTGGCCGAAACGAAATAAGAGAAATCTTTATTGACCCGGTCGTTCCAAGACATCTGCACCTCAAAACCTCTGTTGAGGACTTCTCCCTGATTGATCAACATGGGATGGATTCCCAGATTGACAGGCCACGTCATGGTCTGTTCCTGAATCAAGTTGTAAGTACGCTTGTTGAAATAATCGAACGACATGCTCAGTCTGTTCTTCAGCAATTCCAAGTCCAATCCCAAATCCCATTGTTCAGAAGTTTCCCAAGTCAAATCAGGGTTCAAGGCCTGGTCATTAAAAATCATGGTACCGTGTGTCAAGTTCGACTCCACCCCATTCTGAGAACCTTTGTCGGCCTTAATGACCCTGCCCAACAAAGCCGATTTGTAATTCATGCTGATAGATCCGAGGTTTCCCACACGTCCCCAAGATGCACGCAACTTCAATAAATTGATCCAGTCATTCTTTGGGAAGAAAGGTTCGCTCGAGATTTTCCATCCCAAGGTAAAGGCCGGGAAATCACCAAAGTTGTTCTCCTTAGGCAGTCTTCCTGCATAATCTCTACGCCAAGATGCCGTCACAAAGTAACGGTCGGCATAAGAATATGCGAGACGGGCAATCAAAGAGACGTTGGCATCAGGTCCTGTCAGCCATTCATCGCCGAACACCTTTTCAGCAAAAGGCAGGTACTGCATATCCGGCGTTTCATCGGCATACGTTTTACCCGTAATATCAAGCCCCCTCAATTCGTAATGGTCGGCTGTCGTAGAAAACAATGCACCGACGGTATGCTTGTCATTGAAGGTATGATCATAAGTCAAGGTATTCTCCGTCTTCCACGAGTCGGTCCGATATTTCGAGATGTTTTCACTGTTGCTCAGACTTGGCTTTCCCGGCTCGTCAACGATAGGATTAAACAACTTATAGTCCTGATGAGTCAGATTGTATGTAAAACGACTGGTAAATTTCAGTCCGGGTACGATATTGGCAATTTCCAAGGCAGTGGTGCTCCACAATTCCGTAGTCTTGTCGTCCGCATCGTTCGTTTCCAGCAAGCGGACAGGATTCATGACATCACCATGAGCATCTGCAAAATTGGAACCATACTGCTTGATGTACTCCGGATCTTCAGTCGTTGTTCCTCCATAACTGCCATCCAAGGGATTATAGACCGTAGCACTGGCAGGCATGTACATCGCCGCAAGAACTGCCCCGGTATAAGCCGAACTGGTATCTTTGGAACGCTTCTTATTGTTCTTCCACAACAAATCCTGCGTAACCGTAGCCCATTTGTTCAATTTGAATTTACCGTTGTAACGAAGTGCCAAATTCTTGTTGAAAGTATTGATCAAGACTCCCTCATCTTCATCGTAAGCAAACGAAATACGATTGGAATAGTTTTCAGTACCCACATTGATGGCCACATTATAACGCTGGTAAAAAGCCGTGCGGAAGATTTCATCCATCCAGTTCGTTCGCGTCGTCTTTATCCATGGATTCTTCTCGGGGTTCCAACTGGCAGGTACGGGGATTCCAGCATTCTGGTAAGACATCTAGCGCATCTGCAACTCTTCTTCCGCATTCAACGGCTCAATCAAGTTGCTTGCCTTCCGTACTCCGAAAGTCCCGTCAAACGAGATGGACGGAGCCCCCTCCTTGGCCTTCTTGGTAGTGACGAGCACCACGCCCCCAGCACCTGACTGCGCTCCATAAATAGCGGCAGACGCTGCATCCTTGAGGACCACAATGGACTCGATATCATTCATAGAGGCAATCGGAGCTCCCGGCACGCCATCCACTACCCACAGCACATTATCTCCATTCTTGGAGCCTTGACCGCGAATGACGATATTGGGAGCTGCCGTAGGATCGCCTCCGTCAGCCTGCACGGTAACTCCCGGAATCTGTCCTTGCAACATGCTTTCGGTCGACGTTACCGGACGAGCTACCAAATCATCTGTGTTCTTCACCACGCCTACAGAAGCAGACAAGTCCTGCTTTCTCTGGCTGGCACCATAACCTAAGACGACCACTTCTTCCAACTGTTGTGTATCGTCCTTTAAGGTAACAGTAAGGTTGGACTTATCGGCGACCAATTCCTGAGTAGCATAACCAATAAAACTGAAAACCAAAGTAGAGCCCTTGTTGACCTTCAATTGGAAATTACCGTCTATATCAGTAATGGTCCCATTGGCAGTTCCTTTTTCCAGAATGCTTACACCGATAATCGGTTCTCCGCTTTCATCAACCACCCGTCCATTGATCAGTTGGTCCTGAAGAATGGAACTTGTAATGGGGATGCCCTCTGCTACTGTATTCCCTAAAGAATACATCGGACATAATACCTGTAGCGAACTCGCATAAAGTAAAACAGATAAAGTCTTTCTCATATAAAAATCATTAAATAGTCTAATCGTTATTCTAAAGAAGTTTAGTTAAATTTATTTTACAAACAACCACTCATCCGGTATCGGCTGTCTCTTCACGTTTCTGTTGGATACGGTGACCTTCAATTCCTGTCCCATGCAATCTTCAAAATAGAGGAGCTGGATATCATGGAACCCCTTATCCAAAGCGATGGTACCTTCCTTTCGCTCTGCACTGTGAGAGCCATTGTTATCGACAATCAGGCGGCCGTCTATATACAACAGGCAACCATCGTCTGAATAACAGCCAAAAGTATAGATACCCTTTTCCGGAACCTGAATCAGTCCCTTGAAATCGTATCCAAAATGATCTTCCCGTTGTGCTTGTCCAATGACAATGTTCGGCATCGTTCCAGCTTGCTTCGCTTGTCCTTTCGTCTTCAACTGATTGACATCGGAATAGAATCCTTCATAATAAGTATACGCGATGCCGTTAGACTCCGGAGTGACCGTTTTCGCTTTCAAGTAATCGGCTTCCTTCTCAGCCTTCGAAGTAACGCCGGACGGATAATAATAAGTCGGTTCCTTTCCTTTCTGCGTAGTGATCCACGTTTCAAAGCGATTTTCATCTTCATAGAGTGCAATCACACGGATTCCTCGCTCCAAGCTGCCATACGCATTCAAGCCAGATACCCAGCCGTAAGCCAAGGCAATATCATGGCACTGTCCGATAAAGTCATTGTCATGGTCATGACCGACAAAGACCCCCATAACATCCTTGCACTCAAGCAACTGAGAGAAAAATCCGCCATTAATCCTCGACGAACCGATTCCCTCGGTATATCCTCCGAAAGTCGTTTCCTTATCCTTTATCTCATTGTACTCCGGCAAGGCAATATGGAAAAAAGCCAATGAAGGCAACGGTTTCCCAAAGATTTGCGTATAATGCCGACTTTCATCCCGGTACCAATTCACCTGGTCCAGATGAATCCAGTCATAATGCCCTAACCGCTCATCCTCAGGATAAGCATTGGAGTCCAAGCAATACAGCAACGATTTCACTTCATTGCTTCCATCCGACGCTTTAATTTGGAGGACCTGATTTCCTGTACCTGTCAGACCCTCCGGCCCTTTATCACCCACAAACAGCGGAGAAATTTCCAGCAAGTTGTAAATGGAATCTTCCGGCCATTCCTCATAGTCATGGTTGCCCATAGTTACCGTAAACGGAATTTGAGCCTGCTCGAAGATAGACAGAATGTCTTCCCATCCCTGTCTTGCCGGTTGAGCTGTCACCACATCTCCGGTAACGATAGCCAAATCAGGCTTTTCTTCATCGAGCAAGTGCAAGAGAAGCGTCCGATTCTTCTCGTTCAACGGCGATTGGGTATCCCAATGAATGTCGGTAAGTTGAGCTATTTTGAAACGCCCGTCCTTATACCTCAGTTCCTGTGCTTCAGAGTTCAAGGAATAAGTAATGAATGATAAAAAAATCACGCCTAAAAGATAGTTTCTTTTCATGATAAATGAATAATATAGTTCTTGTGTTAATCGTTGTTGCTTTATCCTTTCAGATGAAGTGGAAATCTCAATCCACTTTGCTTTTCATACCGCAAAATAACAGCTATTTTGTTACACCCTAAATTCGGCCATCTTACAAAACGATTAAAATTGATTTACAAATTTTCTTTTATCCAAAGGAATCCAGCAGTTCAAAGTCCTTCCCAAGCCTCCCCTTCGGAAGGTAGGAAGGACCTCTAAAGAAGTTTGTCAAAAGCCGATTTTCACTTGGACGCCAAAGACACTGGGACTACCGGCAACGAATGTCGGGAAATTGATGAGATAACCTGTATTTCCAGCATCAACGATGTATTTTTTATCGAACACATTTTTCCCATAGGCACTGATCTCGTAATGCATTTTTTTCCAAGGAATACGGATACCTGCCACGAAATTCGCCAAGCCATATCCATCCTGTACCAACTCAGGATTGTTGTCGTCTTCAAAATAGACTTTTGATTTGTAGGAATACGACGGACGGATGAACAATTCCTTTTCTCCTCGCAGCATGAATGCCAGATCCATTCCCAAAGCCAGACTATGTTTCGGAGTCAGTCGGAAGCGATGACCGGCATATTCCTGCTCATGCCCTTGTTCATCGGTATCATTGAATTTACCATCAATATAAGAATAGTTGCCAAACAGACTGAAGTGTCTGGTGAACGCATAACGCAGCCCCATCTCCACGCCAAAGCTATGCGCCTTTCCGGCATCATCCGCTTCATAGACCTTAGACAGACTGGTTCCATTATCGACCAAGCGTGTCGTTTGGAAATGCCTCCAATTGTAATAATACACGCTCAAATCGTAAGAAAGAGCCCGATCGAATAAACCTCCTTTGATACCCGCCTCATAGCTTATGATGGTTTCCGGCTTTAACTTGCTGATTTGTTCCGGGTTGTTATTGTAGCTGATTACAGCAGGGCGACGGCCCTTAGAGACACTGACATACAGGTTATTGTTCTTATACATATAATTCAAGGCTACACGCCCCACCCAAGAATAATAATCATCACTGGTATATACCTTTTCTTTCGATGGAGAATACAACAAAGTACCAAATACCGGATGAGGTTCGGTAGCGGAAGCATACCCCGTCCGCTGATGTTCATAGCTTCCTCTCAGCCCAGCAGTAAGTGATAATCCCTTGTAAAGTTTAAAGGTAACATCGGCAAAAATCTCCGCAGCCTGATTCTTACCATAGTTGCCCGCCTGCTCCTTATAAGACGTTTCCAAAGGAGCGTTTGAAGCTTTCTGCAACGTACTCAATCCGTTTACAAGCAAGTCCTTAGACACGCCCATCCCAGCCAGCAACTCATCAAAGGCACCGCTATTCAAGGTTGCCTTCAGCATATCCATGGAAATGATTTCCCCCGTAGCCAGTTTCAACAAGTTGTCCAAATCACCATAAATATCAGGCAAATTCGTCACCGTTTCTGTAGCTGCACGCTGAGGGAACCACTTCTTGTTCAAGGCATCCAACTGCTGCTGAAGTAAAGCGACACTGGAATCCGGCAGTCCCAGCAGTTTCCCGATTTGGGGCAACATGGTAGTCATCGGCACGATTTGGTTGGCAAAGATGTCCTGAATTACGCAGGATACAGTTGCTGCAAATCAACGTCCGCCGACACCTTCTGTGAGGAGTTCTCGTAAATCATATATTTATAATCAATTCACAGCCATCCATCTTCTCCGGCAACTTGAGTGCCGCTGACGACATACCCGCAAGCCCTTAAAGCCAAAGAGACGACAGATGGAAGAACAGTAAATAATCTTTTCACCATTTTGCTTCTTCAACGACGAAGCAAAAGTACCGCATTAAGATTACTGAATGATTACAAGCTGCATACAAGCCCAAGACATCTGAGACAAAACTATGTGACAGGGCAAAACGTATGGATTTTTAATGTCCAGAAACAAAAGGGGCTGGATTCATCTCATCTGAATCCAGCCCCTTTCATTTAAAAATAAGTTTTCAAGAAAGTTCCAACGATAGAGAACTTTTATACACAACGAGTGAGTTCACCCGTTACCGAATCAATGATAAAGCCATACACCTTGACATCATGCGGGATAAGGGGATGCGAAACAATCAAATCGACCGTACCTTTTACAGAACGTTCCGTATCTTCAAATCCATCCAGCCATTTTGCAAAATCCACGCCACAGAAACGCATCATGTTGATGCTTTCCTGACTAATGCCACGCTTCTTCATCTGCTCAATCATTTCATCATGCTTCATGTGACAAGCACCACAATCGGAATGGGCAATCACCATCACTTCTTCTACTCCAAGTTCATAGATGGCCACCAGCAGACTGCGAATCGCACTGCCGAAAGGATGAGAAATGATGCCACCTGCATTCTTAATCATTTTCACATCCCCATTTCTCAAGCCCAAAGCTGCAGGCAACAAAGCTGTAAGACGGGTATCCATACAAGAAAGAATGGCAATCTTCTTATCAGGATATTTCGTGGTAATGTACTCTTCATAGCCTCCTTCAGCTACGAACCGTTTGTTATAAGCTAAAATTTCTTCTACCATACTTCGTATTTTATTTATACAAAGATGGGAAATCTTCAACGAAAATACAAATGAATCGCTCGACAAAATCCTTCTCCCAGCCAGACCTTCCGACAACCCTCTCAATCGGCCCGATGCAAGGAATCCCTAAAGATCCATTCAGCAACGGCATCCTCATCATTCGTACCAATCACCTCATCGGCACAAGCTTTCACCTCCTCAAAAGCATTTCCAACCGCAACGCTCCAATCTGCCATCTTCATCATCGGAATGTCATTCAGATTATCTCCAAACACCACAATCCGCTCGGCACCAATTTCGGCAGCCAGATGCTGTATGGCGTGAGCCTTCGTCGTATCCTTGGAATAGATTTCGAGATACCCCTGCTGATGATCGAAGATATCGTGATAACACATGAGCGTACAAGGTATCCCCTGCCGTTCGATGTCATCAGCGTTGGACCGGAGCGTATCAAATTCTCCCATCGAATAAACCAGTACCGCATCGTCATCGGTAACGGCACACGAAGATTCGGAAGTAATCAATCTTTTCAAAGGAGACTGCAGACGCTGTTCGATAAAAGAACGTTCGCCAGGGGTCAACAGCGGACTATGATGTGCATTGATACAATTTCCGTGAATACGATAGACGAACGGCTGAACCTCATACGCCTTGTATGATTCCAGCAACGAAGCCACTACCTGGTTATCTATTGCCCGCTTCTCACTGTATACTTTGCGCTCATTATCCCAAAGAGCTGCACCAGCCATCACAATATAAGGAAGAGTGGTCTTCACCCCCGACATCAATTGGCTCACCGTAGCCGGCGTACGTGCCGTAGCAACGGTAAATAGAAGGTTGCGTTCGGCAATCAGTTGGTTCAATCTGGCCGCCGTAGCTTCTGAGACCCGTGTACGACTGTTCAATAAGGTTCCGTCTAAATCACTGACGTAAAGTGTCAATTTGCTCATATTTCTTCTTGTTAACGAGATACAACCGTTTCTAATTCTGTTACGAACTGCAAAGCTACAAAATAGATTGCAAGAGAACACATCTCCACGAACAAAACCGATGAAGTACCGGCATAAAAAACGATTCGTTGAATCGTTCCCGCCGTTTCTACCAAGATTGTTACTTCAGGTCTCATACTCCTCGTAGTATTCCCGCCTTCAACCCGATTTCCGGAGGCAAAGGATTGCTTTTAGTCAGAAGGATACAGAAGATTTCACAGTTCTGCTGACCGGCTCAAAATCAGAATCCTTATACGTCTTTCATTTTCACGATGCAAGGATGAAGATGCAACGCACCATGCACAGCACACTCCTCCCACTTCTCAGTTAGAAGACTATGCGGAAGAGGACAAGCCATCAGACAGGCATCGCACAAAAAAGACAGGCAAGAACGAAACGTTCCGCCTGTCATAACAACCCTACTCACAAGATTCATCCAACAAGCACATCAGGAAACATTTTGCAGTTATGACTCATTCCTGTGATGGGGTCATTTAACGAATCTACCTCTCTATCCTTTTATTCACCCAGTCCCGGCAAGCGTAATCACCGAATTCCCTGCGGAGAATTGGGTCTACCATAAAAAGACAGCAACAAAGACCCGCCACATTATTTTCCCTTCAGCCATCAATACAAGAAGTCCAGTTCTTGAATTGGCTGACCCACACATCCATTCGGCTCCTGAATGCCTAAAAGAGCACAAAGAGTCGGTGCAATATCAGTCATTTTTACCAAACGGCTTGTCTTGCCATGTGCGATTCTTCCTCCGAAAAAGAGCAAAGGTATATGTGCATCATAAGGATTCCACACCCCATGATCTGTACCTCCCATACCTTTCTTCAACGATACCTTATAGTATCCGGGACTCATGACAAGTTGCAAGTCACCGCTACGTGTCCGATGGTATCCGTTCACCGCCCGTTCTCGGATAGCTTCGGGAAGCGATGCCGTATTCAGGTTTTCCATATCCAAGACCCAAGCAAAGGCAGGATTCTCCGAAAGGAAATCACAAGCCACTTTCTTCACCTCTGCGAAGTCCACTCCAGTCTCCGCCAGCTTCTCCTTATCGAAAAAGACTTGATAATTGATTATGTCCTTTGCCAAGCAAGAAGTTGTATTGAACTTCTTCCGAAGGAAAGCGTTCAATTCATCCAAAGTCTCAGAAGCAATCCATCCGCCCGCCGGCATCCGATGCTCCTGCATAAAGAGGAAATTATGGGCAGCAGCATGATCGGCTGTAAGAAACAGCACATACTGATCACGACCCACCTTCTCATCCAAGTAATCAATGAACCGCTTCAAGTCGCGGTCCAAACGATAATATGTATCAGCAGTCTCAATGGCATAAGTGCCGAACTGATGTCCGATATAATCGGTGGAGGAAAGACTAACAGCAAGCAAATCCGTTCGGTCCTCCTGTCCCAACTTCTCCTGGCACAAAGCTTCCATAGCCATCTCCAACGTAAGCGTATTGCCAAAAGGAGTCGTCCGAATGGCACCATATCCCTCCGATTCCAACAAATTCGACGTCAGAACAGGAAACACAGGCTTTTCTCCCTTTACCAATGGATTCTCAAAACCGTTGTCATCTCCCGTACATTCGTCGTAAGACGTTACAGGAAACAACAGGGTCCACTCCTCCTTCATCAGCGCCCGAGCCCTATCCTTCTCATTGAAATCGTTGACCCACTGCGGAAGCTTGTCCAAATAGAAACTGCTCGTAATGAACCTTCCCGTTTCATCATCAAACCAATAAGCGGCATCCGCCGAATGGCCGGCCGGCAAAATAGAGGCACGATCCTTCAAAGAAATTCCAATCACCTTCGACTTGAAATTAGACGACAGCTTCAATTCATCACCGACCGTAGTCACCAACAAATTTCGAGGCGACATCTTCCCTTCTGGACTTGTACTGCCTACCGCATTCACCGTACTGTCCTCTGTACAATACACTTTCTTCCCATTCAGGTAAAAGTCATTGCCAGCAATACCCGATATGGCAGGAACAGATCCGGTATAAATAGAGGAATGTCCCACTGCCGTCACCGTAGGCACATAGTTCAATTGGGTATTGTCACAACTGAAACCCTCAGCCATCAATCTCTTAAACCCACCCTCCGCAAATCGAGGATAAAAACGGTGCAGGTAATCCCTCCTCATCTGGTCGACCACAATGCCCACCACGAGTTTAGGCCTTTCCATACAACGGACCGTCTGTCCCCAAATACTCAGCCCCGAAATCAGACACGCACAAACAATGGTCAATCTTTTCTTCTTCATCTTATAATTGCTTAATAAAACATATTCAATAGCCCATGAGGTTCTCAAAGAAAGAAACCGCCTTTTGATACCCGACCTTCCGATTGTCAGCCTGCAACCAACATGCAACGCTGTCTGGTGCATTCGTAATGATTTCATCTACCTCAATCTTCTTCAACCGCAGCACTTCCTCTTTCTCATCTACAGTCCATGGTATGACCTTCATCCGGTAATTATGGGCATCGGCAACGAATTTCCCATCGACGATACCATGGTCTGGACTGATTATCGGAGGAACAAATTCCAACGCTTCAAGGAAATCGGCAACATCCAGTCCCTTATCTTCCACCAAATAGGACAATTGAAGAGTGGGATATTTACGGTGAAGGTAATTCAAGGCACGAGCATCAAAACTCTGTACACACAACCTTTCCTTCAGATTCTTTGTCGACAGCACCTTCATGCTCAACTCACAAAATGTCTGATAATCGGGCGTCCGAATGCCATCGCTTTCGGGCGACGACTTTATCTCAATATTATAATTGACCGGTTCCATACCGTTACTGAACGTATAGCTCTCTACACAATCAATGAGATTAGTCAGCAAAGGAACCACACAGTGAAAATTCTTCCGTCGGGGATATTGCGGGTTTTCCAAAGAGCCGACATCGAATTTGCAAAGACTATCATAATCCATGCTATAGATTTGTAAAGAAGACTCCATTTCCTTCAGGACTCGCTCTCCATCGGGAAATAAAGCCTTCACGCTGTTAAGGAATGAATCGTGTGAAACGACCACCTGACTGTCTCTGGTGACCTGTAAGTCTAGTTCTAATGTTTTTGTTCCGATTCTAACAGCATTTATCATGGCAGGTATTGTATTTTCTGGATAGAGGGAAGCTCCCCCTCTATGTGCTTGAACTCCTATTTCTTTTTCTTGAACATCGGAACAAGAAAAAGACACGCTTAGAGAAACAAGCGATAACAAAATTTGTAACTTACGAAACCCTTTCATATCTCATCTATTAACGCTGCAAAGGAAACGGAAATTTGTTACACCCTCATTTCAAGTCCCTTACAATATCGTGAATCCTTGGATGACAGGAAAAATCCGACAAAGAATACGGCTTGATAAAATGATTTCCACAGAAATTTACGACAAATGCCCATGATATTCTGAAACGATTCCTTATCTTTGCTCTTCCATCGAGCCTATTCTATCAAGGCATGACGCACAAGGAAAACCAACTGACGGAACGATGCCTCTCATAGGCTGGATTAATCTAAACGAAGACATCTATGAAATTACCCGTTGTAATTATGAATTTTTCAGGGGTTTATAATCTAGAAGAATTTGCAAGAAACAAGAAGTTCAAATGGTTGAACTGCAGAGAACTTTCCGGTACAGACTGCTATTGCCAACCGGAGAACGTAGACAAAATCAAAAGCCTCATACGCAATCTACCTGAAAAAGGAATCCACTTTATCGATTCCGGCAATTACCACTATCTCACGAAGTTCTGGACCGACAAGATAACTGAACCTTTCACCTTAATCGTATTCGACCACCATCCGGACATGCAGCCCCCCATCTGTGGCAACGTCATTTCTTGCGGTGACTGGATAGCCGATGTGATGCGTGAGAATTCATACCTGCAGAAAGTAATCGTAATAGGCGTCAAGGACAAGCTGATTCAAGGTATACCCTCAGCCTATGCCCATCGTGCCAAATTCTATTGTGAAAGTGATTCGCATCACGAAGAACGATGGAAAGAATTCGCACAAGCCCATATCAAAGAACCGGTATACATTTCCATCGACAAGGATGTATTGGACAAGAAATCTGCTCAGACCAATTGGGACCAAGGTTCCCTCAGCTTGAACGGTTTAGAAGAGCTGATCTCTATCATCTTCAGCCATGAAGAAGTCATCGGGGTGGACATCTGCGGTGAATGTTCCACTCACCTTGACCTATTTGAAGAGGAACGCGAATGCGAAATAGACAACAAGGCCAACCGGACGCTGCTGGAGCTGATTGAAAAAGATGCGACCGAATAAAAGCCGTACCATCCGGCATTCCTCCTAAAAGTCAAGTACAGCTGCTGTAAGTTTACAGATTCCCCCAAACGAAACATGCCCCAAGAAGTCGTTTTCCGAAGCCTCTTGGAGCACGTTTTTTCTATCTAGTCGTCCCTTAAAAAGCCCATTTTTGCGAGATATTGTTCAAGCACA
>JAHHQU010000044.1 GCA_020026225.1 Phocaeicola sp.
ACCGTCTGATTTGTAGCCAATGTTAACTACAACTTCGCGTTTGTTCATTGCGATAACAGTACCGTCTACGACTTCACGTTCGTTTACTTTGTTCAGGGTGCTGTCATAAGCTTTTTCCTGATCTTCTTTGCTTACAGTAGAAACTGTATCACCGTTTTCGTAAGCGTCCCAGTTGAAGTCTTCAATAGGAGCAATGTTCTTTAAGTTTTCCATTAAATTAATAAATTGTTGTTTGATAATTAATTGTGTTAGACTTTATATTGTTTTTATCTAAATCGCGGCAAAGATACAATAAATTCTTTAAACAGAAACTATCTTTCCTCCTTTTTTTTCTATAAAATAGTGATTTACAATAAAGAACCCCCTCTCTTATGTAGGAGAAAGGGGGCTCTTTATTGTAGTGCTAATTGCTTAATGAATACGTTATGGAAGTGACCACGCGCACTTTTTTGATGTAAGGCGTGTTGGCATCTCGGTCGTTGATGCTGAATTGTCCTTGATTGGCATTTCTGATTTTTCCTAATTCACTGTTGGAGTCTTTTGCAAATTTTTCTGCGGCTTGGCGTGCATTCTTGGTCGCTTCTTCAATCATTTGTGGTTTGATGTCGTTCAAACCGGTGAATTCATACTGTACATTGTATCGGTAGTCGCCCGATGTAATGGCAATACCTCGTTTCAGCAATTCCCCCTGTTCACTGATCAGACTTCGTATCAAGTCTACCTTATCAGATGTGACGGTGATGACGCAGGTCACATTGTAGCGAAATGGAATTTGGCTGCTGTTGCCGTACCGCTCAGCTTTTAAATCGATGATTTCGGGGGCATTTATGCTCACTTCTTCTTCTGTGATTCCTTTTTCTTTCAAGAAATCCACAATGGTTTGGTTGGATTTCTTGATTTCTGCATATAAGGCAGATAAATCGTTCCCTAAATTCTTATACACCAACGGCCATATAACTTTGTTGGCTGGAACTTCCACTTCTGAAAGTCCTTTTACGTTGACAATGCGGTCTTTTTCGGCTATTGCTTTTAATCCACCGTTTATGGAATACCCTAAAAGCATAAAACCGATTGCTACGATGATGGCTTCAACTTTAAATGTTTTCATATAAATCAAATTAAAGGTTAAGTATTCTCTTTTATTTACGGGGTAGGTCTGGTCTTGTTTCGTGATAGATGGCCATGCCCTCTATCGGATTCTTGATGAACCTTTCTGTTCGTATGCCTACATTCTCCGCGGCTTCTTTCACTTCCTCTTGGAAATACCAGCTGATGGAGCCGGTAAATGAAGCGGCGTAATCAGAGTGATAGGGAAGGATGTTGCGACGGAAGAAATTTTCGAAACTGTCAATAAGAAGTGCATGTACTTCTTTTACGTGGCGAACCTTATATATATAAGGTGTAAGACTTGCCAGGAAACGATTGGCTTGTGGCTCTTTATATACCTTATTAATTATATCGGTATAGGGGAGTTGGAATTCTTTCAGCAGACCGTCACGTAGGCTGGCAGGTAATTGTTCCTTAAAACAATCTCCTATAAATCGTTTTCCCAGATAGGCACCGCTACCTTCATCTCCTAAAATATACCCCAGAGGGGAAATGTTTTTCAGAATTCGTTTTCCATCGTATAAACAAGAGTTGGCGCCAGTTCCTAAGATACAGGCTATACCTGGACGGTGTCCGCAAAGAGCACGGGCAGCTCCCAGTAAATCGGTATTGATTTCGATGGATGCTTGGGGAAATAAATTTTGAAGGCTTCGCTGGATTCCTGCTGTATGCGAAGGCAGACACCCTGCTCCATAAAAGTAGATGTTGCTTATGGATAATTGTTCAGAAGAAATCCTGTCTTGAGGCACAGAGCAGTCACCGGTTGGCACGTTTGGAGAATCACTGAGGCTCGACATCATTTGAGGGAAAAAGTCTTTGCTCAGGATGGCTTCAATTTTCCGGTCGTCCTGGTGGAAAGGATTGATACCTTCTGTGGTGATAAGGTGCGTACGATTTCCGTTGGTTAGTAACCAGTCGGTTTTTGTCGCTCCACTGTCTGCTATTAAAATCATATCTTTCTTCTTGTCTGTTGTTTCTTACATACGTAAAGATAAGAAAAAGAATCTATATCAAGTGAGAAACGGAAGATAAATTAATCTGATAAGGTCGGATGCTGCAGGACCGGTTGCTGGTACAGATTGAGAGAGATTCAAAAAAGAAAAGCCCTCTGCACATCTCCCGTTAAGGAGAGGCAAAGGGCATAACCTTTATTGTAAAGACGTAAAATCGTAGAATTAATGACAACCGCCACAACCGCAGCCGCCACAGCCTTCTTCTTCATCGTCGTGACCGCCGCAACCGCCGCCGCAGCCTTCACAACCGCCGCCACAACCACCGCTCATCAAATTGAGGGTATCCTGGATTTCTGCAGCAGTAGGTTCACGCATTTCAATAACCTGACCTTCGAAGTTCAAGTCTTTTCCTGCATGTGGGTGATTCAAGTCAAGCACCACTTCTTCTTCTGTTATTTCACCTACGTTTGCGTAGAACTGGTTGCCTTCTCCGTCATTCAACATGATAACGTTGCCTTCGAAGATATTGTCTTCGTCGAATTTGCCGGTATCTGGATCACAGAAGATTTTCTTAGATACTTTGCGTACATTATCTTCATCTCTTTCACCGTAAGCTTCATTGCAAGGGATAGTGAAGTTGAAGCTATCGCCTTTAGCACATTTGGTGATTTCTTTTTCAAATGTGTCTAATGTGAAACCGATGCCTGAAATGAATTGGAAAGGATGTGCGGCAGGAGCTTCTTCTACAAGTTCTCTCACACCATTTTCAATCGTATACAATTTGTATGATACTGTGATGTACTTATTTTCCATAACTTACTTTAATATGGTTCGTTTATAAAATTTTCGTAGGCAAAGGTAAGAATAAAAATCATACGACAATATTCATGTTCTCTTTTTTTATTTTATTGTCGAATTTTAATTATTTGTATTTTAGTGAATAACGTTTGTTTTTGCTTCTTCGTTTTTGGGAAAGATTCAAACGTCTTTTTTCCGATGCTTTTCAAGTGGGTGCGATAAAGGTACACGGCTATATCCGGACGACCTTTCCGTTTTTGTCTATCCGTACTTTTGTTCTTTTGTTTATAAATGCTTAATTTTGTTGCATGATCGTTGCAAATAGAAAAGAAAGATAGATTTATGATACAACTTTTGGTTATTGATGATGAGGAACCGATCAGGAAACTATTGTCGCGTATGATTGAACTTGAAGGCTATTCAGTCTTTCAAGTGGCCGATTGTCAGTCGGCTTTGAAACAGTTGCAGCAGCATCCTATTGATGTCGTTCTTTGTGATGTCTTTTTGCCAGATGGGAATGGAGTGGATTTTATTTTTGACATCAAAAAAGTCTCTCCGGAGTCGGAGGTGATTCTGCTTACTGCTCATGGAAACATTCCAGATGGGGTACAGGCTATCAAAAACGGAGCTTTTGATTATATTACAAAAGGAGATGACAATCGGAAAATTATCCCTATCATCAAGCGTGCCATCGAGGAGGTGGAGAGGCGAAAGGGACAGCTTGTTCCTGAAGTGGCTTATTCATTTGACTCAATTTTAGGTGATTCGGACGAAATGAAGCATGCTGTCTGTATGGCGAAGAAGGTGGCTGAAACGGATGTTCCAACCTTGATAACAGGTGAGACAGGAACGGGAAAGGAAGTTTTTGCACATGCCATTCATCAAGCAAGCGACCGAAGCAAGCACACGATAGTCGATATCAATTGTTCCGCTTTCAGCAAGGACTTGATGGAAAGTGAACTTTTTGGTTATAAGGCAGGAGCCTTTACAGGTGCGGTAAAAGATAAGAAGGGACTCTTTGAGGTGGCAAACCATGGTACGCTCTTCTTGGATGAAATCGGTGAAATGCCTTATGAACTTCAAGCCCGCTTGTTGCGTGTGCTGGAATCGGGAGAATATATTAAGGTAGGAGATACGAAACCTACCAAAGTGGACGTGCGGATCATTTCAGCGACCAACCGAGATTTGAAGCGGGAGATTGAACGAGGGAATTTCCGTGAAGACTTGTTCTTCCGTCTTTCGGTTTTCCAGATTCATTTGCCGCCGTTGCGTGAGCGCCGAGAAGATATCGAAGTGCTCGCATCTACATTCCTGAAGCGTTTTTCAGACAAGCAGAAACGAAAGATAGCGGGTATGACTCCTGAATTTCTGGAAGCTCTTAAGCGTGCAGAATGGAAAGGTAATATTCGTGAATTGAAAAATGTGATGGAATGCAGCAGTATCGTATGTGACGGAATGCTGACTGTGGAAGATTTGCCTTTGGATTTACAACATCCGGTACACGTGGAAAAAGGAAACTCCGATGAGTTTGAATTGGCGGTCATAGAAAAGAAGCACATCACCAAGGTCTTGCAATATACGCATGGAAATAAAACGGAAACGGCTCGACTCTTGAAAATTGGTTTGGCTACCTTATATCGCAAAATAGAAACATATCAAATCATGATTTGATTTATCAAATCGATAAGGCTTCCCAATATGAAAGGGGCGACCTTCTCAAAATGAGAGGGTCGCCCCTTTCTGTTTTCTCTCTTCTGTAAATTAAACCATTGATTGTCAATATGGTATAGTATGTGTGGACTTCATGGCATAGGCTTTGCCATATAAATGACGAAACAATGTAAAATTAAAATGTAAAAAGAAGAAGATGGAATTTTTAAGTGTTGGCTTTGCAGTTTGCCTGCTTAGCGGTTTAGGATGTTTTTATTTTTTTATGAAATGTGTCGATTGGTTTGAAGACATTTAAAGAAGAGGAGAGTAAGAAATGTACACAGTATTATTTGTCATAGGTTTGATCATGTTCGGTTATATGGCCTATGTTCTTATTAAACCGGAGAAGTTTTAAAGGAGATTAGGTATGAATACAGAAATTTTAGGGATAGTTATTCAGATTGTATTGTTGATAGCACTCAGCTATCCGTTGGGTAAATACATTGCGAAGGTATATAAAGGAGAATCTACCTGTTTGGATTTCTTGAAGCCAGTGGAACGGTGGATGTTCAAATTGAGTGGTATCAATCCAAACGAAGAGATGAACTGGAAACAGTTCTTGCGTGCTTTGCTGGTCGTAAACTTGTTTTGGTTTGTTTGGGGAATGGTTTTGTTGGTAGCTCAAGGCTATTTGCCGCTTAACCCCGATGGAAATGGAGGACAAAGTGTACATCAAGCGTTCAATACGTGTATTAGTTTTATGGTCAACTGCAACTTGCAGCATTACAGCGGTGAAACGGGTTTGACTTATTTTACACAACTCTTTGTCATCATGCTCTTCCAGTTCATTACGGCAGCTACGGGTATGGCAGCCATGGCAGGTATCATGAAAGCGTTGAGTGAGAAGACAACGCAGACTATCGGAAACTTTTGGAATTACTTGGTACTGAGCGTTACCCGTATATTGTTCCCTCTGTCTTTGGTCGTAGGTATTCTTTTGCTTGTGGAAGGTGTACCTATGGGATTCGAAGGGAAAATGGAGGTGACTACGATGGAGGGTGCTACGCAATACGTATCACAAGGTCCTACAGCTGCTATTGTCCCCATTAAAGAGTTGGGAACCAATGGTGGTGGTTATTTCGGAGCGAATTCTTCGCATCCATTGGAAAATCCTACCTATTTCTCCAATATGATAGAGTGTTTCTCTATTTTGATTATTCCGATGGCAATGACCTTGGCTTTCGGCTTTTATACGAGACGAAAGAAATTGGGCTATAGTATCTATGGGGTTATGCTTTTTGCCTTCTTGATAGGTGTCCTTATTAATGTAAGCCAAGAAATGGGTGGAAATCCTCGCATTGATGATTTGGGTATCGCTCAGGACAACGGTGCGATGGAAGGAAAGGAAATTCGTATCGGTTCGGGAGCTACTGCATTGTGGAGTATCGTCACTACAGTCACTTCCAATGGCTCTGTGAATGGAATGCATGATTCTACCATGCCTCTTTCTGGATTGATGGAGATGCTGAATATGCAGACCAACACTTGGTTTGGTGGTGTCGGTGTAGGATGGATGAACTACTTCACGTTCCTGATTATGGCTGTATTCATCAGCGGATTGATGGTAGGACGTACTCCTGAGTTCTTGGGAAAGAAAGTGGAAGCACGTGAGATGAAGATTGCTTCCATCGTGGCATTGCTGCATCCGCTCATTATTCTGGTCGGTACAGCTTTGAGCGTTTATCTTTTTGTTCATTTCCCTGAATTCGTGGAGAGTGAAGGTGGATGGCTGAATAATCCGGGCTATCATGGATTGAGTGAAATCCTTTATGAATTCACTTCGTGCGCAGCCAACAATGGTTCTGGATTTGAAGGACTGGGTGATAATACTTGGTTTTGGAACTTCTCCTGTGGCATCGTTTTGATTCTTGGACGTTTCTTGCCGATTATCGGTCAGGTAGCTATCGCTGGACTTCTGGCTCAGAAAAAATATATTCCAGAAAGTGCAGGAATCTTGAGAACAGACACCGTAACGTTTGGTGTGATGACTTTCGCAGTCATCTTTATCGTAGCCGCCTTGTCCTTCTTCCCGGCACAGGCTTTAAGTACAATAGCAGAACATTTTAGTTTATAAGAATAAAATATTATGAAAAGTGATCATTCAACTTCGCTCTTTCAGAAGGAGCTGGTATTAGATAGTTTCAAGCAGTCTTTCGTAAAACTGAATCCGCGTATCATGGTAAAGAATCCTATCATGTTTACGGTTGAGGTTTGTACTTTGATCATGCTTTTAGTTACAATTTACTCGATTTTCAATGAGGACCAAGGTTCGTTTGCCTATAATGTTTGGGTATTTGTCATTTTGTTTGCCACCCTGCTGTTTGCCAATTTCGCTGAAGCGATTGCTGAGGCACGTGGAAAGGCTCAGGCCGACAGCCTGCGCAAAACGCGTGAAGAGACTCCTGCTCGGTTGGTGGTAGGTGATGGTACGAAGACAGTGAGCAGTTCTCAGTTGAAAAAGGGGGATGTGTTTATTTGTGAAGCCGGTGACGTGATTCCTGCCGACGGTGAAATCATCGAAGGATTGGCGTCTATTGATGAAAGTGCCATTACTGGTGAATCGGCTCCTGTAATCCGTGAATCAGGCGGTGATAAGAGTTCGGTGACAGGGGGAACGAAAGTGTTGTCCGACCGCATCAAGGTGGTGGTGACTACTCAACCGGGAGAAAGTTTCTTGGATAAGATGATCAGTCTGGTGGAAGGGGCTTCCAGAAAGAAGACTCCGAATGAAATCGCATTGACTATTTTGTTGGCAGCGTTTACATTGGTCTTTTTCATTGTCTGTATAACCTTGAAGCCGTTGGCCGATTACAGTGGTACTGTCATAACCATCGCTTCCTTCTTGTCGCTCTTTGTTTGTTTGATTCCGACTACAATCGGCGGACTTCTGTCGGCTATCGGTATTGCGGGGATGGACCGTGCGCTTCGTGCCAATGTGATTACCAAATCGGGTAAGGCCGTAGAAACAGCAGGTGATATTGATACGTTGTTGTTGGACAAGACCGGTACCATTACAATCGGTAACCGTAGAGCGACCAAGTTTTATCCGATAGATGGCGTGGAAGAACGCAGATTTATTGAAGCTTGTATGTTGTCTTCTGTTGCTGATGATACCCCGGAAGGAAAGAGTATCATTGAATTGGGACATGAATCTGGTTTTCGTATGCGCAGCTTGCATACGGAAGGAGCTCACATGATTAAGTTCTCGGCTGAAACAAAATGTTCCGGCATCACCCTGAAAGACGGAACGGAAATTCGTAAAGGGGCATTTGATACTATCCGAAAGATTGCTTTGGAGGCGGGTCATCCGTTCCCGGAAGCCGTAGAAAGTGTGATTGCAGCGATTACAAGCAATGGAGGTACACCGTTGGTAGTAAGTATCAATAAACAAATAGCAGGTGTTATTGAATTGCAGGATATTATCAAGCCGGGTATTCAGGAACGTTTTGTCCGCTTGCGTAAGATGGGTGTGAAAACGGTGATGGTAACCGGTGATAACCCGCTTACAGCCAAATATATTGCTGAGAAGGCTGGAGTGGACGATTTCATCGCTGAGGCTAAACCTGAAGATAAGATGGAGTACATCAAGAAAGAACAGGCAGCCGGCAAATTGGTGGCCATGATGGGAGATGGTACGAATGACGCTCCTGCATTGGCTCAGGCAAATGTGGGAGTAGCCATGAACAGCGGTACTCAGGCTGCCAAAGAAGCGGGCAATATGGTTGACTTGGACAATGACCCGACCAAGTTGATTGAGATTGTAGAAATCGGGAAACAGTTGCTGATGACTCGTGGTACGTTAACCACTTTCTCTATAGCGAATGATGTCGCTAAATATTTTGCCATCGTGCCGGCTTTGTTCATGTTGTCTATACCGGAATTAGGAGCCTTGAATATCATGAACCTTCACTCTCCGGAGAGTGCCATTCTTTCGGCAATCATCTTCAATGCGGTGATTATTCCTATTCTGATTCCTTTGGCCTTGAAGGGAGTTCAGTATAAGCCTCTTGGTGCTTCGGCTTTGTTGCGACGTAATCTGCTCATTTATGGGGTAGGAGGTGTAATCGTTCCGTTTGTAGGTATCAAGTTGATTGACTTGCTGGTAGGAATCTTCTTTTAAATAAACAGGTAGAATAACTAAAAAATGAAATCATGAAAAATTTACTTAAATCATTTAGAATAACAACTGCATTTTGTGTGTTTCTAACTCTCTTTTATATTCTTGTGTTGTGGATTGTTTCACTTCTCATCGGTCCGAATAACGGTAATGCAGAAGTCGTGGAGTTGGATGGAAAAGTGGTGGGAATGGCTAATGTAGGCCAGTCCTTTACAAAAGATATTTATTTCTGGGGACGTCCTTCATGTGCAGGGGATGGGTATGATGCTACGAGCTCGGCTGGCAGCAACAAGGGACCTACTAATCCAGAATATCTGGCAGACGTCAATGCACGTATCGAGAAATTTTTGGAACATCATCCATATTTGTCAAGAGAACAGGTTCCTGCCGAAATGGTAACGGCCAGTGGCTCGGGCTTGGATCCAGACATCACACCTGTTTCTGCTTTCGTTCAGATGCAGCGTGTGGCTACGGCTCGGGGCATGAGTGTAGAATCTGTAAGAAAGATAGTGGAATCTCAGATAGAAAGACCTTTCTTGGGACTTTTCGGACCGGAAAAGGTGAATGTGTTGAAACTGAATGTGGCTCTGGAAAAAGCGGACAGGTAATAGGAAGATTAGGAGAAAAAAATTATTATTTGTAATTTTGGCCGTGAAATCCACCGGTTGGATTGGCCATAAGGTATTTTAAATAGTAACATAAGAAAAATGAATAGTATTTTTAAGAAAATGTTTTTGGCGTTGGCTGTGATGGTTTCATTGCCAACGATGATGCAGGCACAGACGAAATTTAAAGTGAATGGTGAACTTGGTTTCGTAAGTGATTATGTCTGGCGTGGAGCCGATCAGTATTCAGGCTTTTCTGTGCAGCCTTCTTTGACCCTGGGCTATGGCGGATTTAGTTTGAACTTGTGGGGCAATCAGACCTTGTCCAAATGGGAGGATGGCAAAGGTCAGAAAGAGGTGGACATTAACTTGTCTTATGCATACAAGAACTTTTCGATAACGATTTCCGATTACTGGTGGGCAGGAACTGATATGCCTTATGGGGATTATAAGAATGATCATTACTTTGAAGGAACTTTGGCTTTTAATTTCGGTGAGTCTTTCCCGCTGGAATTGGCTTGGAGCACCATGTTTGCTGGAGGAGATAAAAATGAGAATGGCCATTTGATGGCATCTTCTTACTTGAACATAGCTTATCCGTTCAGCCTTCCTGCCGACATTACGCTCACTCCTGCGGTTGGCTTTACTCCTTGGAAAGGTATGTATTGGGACAAGGCTGCCTTTACAGACATTACGCTGACTGCTAACAAGGATATTAAGGTGAACGAGCACTTCGTGATTCCTATTTTCTTGCAGGCTGTCGTTTCACCGATTTATGACCGTACCTACTTGTTGGGAGGTATAAGTTTTGGTTTTTAAAAGAAAATAGATTGTTCAGTTGAATTTAGATTAACAGCGTTACGCTGTTTTGTTTCTCTTTATTTGAAGAGCGAGGCGAGCCGGTTGTTTTCATCAAGTGTCATTTTGTTGCTCTATAAGTTGAGAAAGGGTGAAGTGACGCAGGGGTGAAGGCTGGAAAAACGGAATCTGTAGACTTTGGGGGTGAAAAGGAAAGTTTAGTAAGATGAAGACCTTTATTTTTTTTCATAAATGGCATGAATCTGTCAAAAAAACTATTTACTTTGTATCTTCTCATTTGTGAAGGTTGATTCAGAAACAGCTAAACGTTTTGTTTCGTCGGATGTTTCATTGGCATGCAAGTAAAAGAGACATTTTAGAAGTCCCCGTTGGGGACTTTGTTCGTTTGGCATATTCAAGGAAACGGACGAACGAAATGAGAGTGAAAAGAAAAAAGGATCTATTTGTTTAAAAGATAAGCTTAGAAGAGTGATATGGAAGGTTTATGCAACAATAAGACTAAAAATAACAGGTGTTCGGTTGTGAACTATAAGTTGGTGACGCGCATTCTTGGCGTTTTACTTTGGATTGAATCTGGGATGTTCGCTATTTGTGCCGCAGTATCTTTGTGGTACCACGAAAAAGAATATATCGATTTCGTGTCTTCTATCCTGCTTACTTTAGGAGTCGGTGGATTGATGATCTTGATAGGTACATCCAGTCGTCAGCAGCTGGGACGTCGCGATGGTTATTGTGTGGTCGGATTGTCTTGGGTGCTGTTCTCACTCTTTGGCATGCTGCCTTTTTATCTTAGCGGACACATCCCTTCTATTACGGATGCATTCTTTGAAACGATGTCGGGTTTTACCACTACCGGTGCCACGATTTTAAACGACATAGAATCTTTGCCGAAGGGGCTGCTCTTCTGGAGAAGCTTGACGCAATGGATTGGAGGTTTGGGCATCGTGTTCTTTACATTGGCTATATTACCGAATTTCGGCAGCGACAGCCAGCAATTGTTTTTGTCGGAAGCCACAGGCATCACTCATCATAAAACACATCCTCAGGTACAAGTCATGGCTCGATGGCTCTGGACCATTTACCTGACTTTGACCTTCTTGGAGACGTTGTTGTTGCTCTTTGGAGGTATGAGTTTGTTTGACGCTGTCTGCCATTCTTTGACTTCTACGGCTACCGGCGGCTTTTCTACCAAGCAGGATAGCATCGCTTATTGGAATTCTCCATTCATCGAGTATGTCGTCGCTTTCTTTATGCTTTTTTCAGGAATCAATTTTTCTTTGTTCTACATGGGGCTGAAGGGAAATCTGCAGTCGCTTTTAAAGGATGAAGAATTGCATTGGTACTTGAAGTCAATCGGTTTCATTACGCTGGTAATTACTGTTGCCCTGATTGTTAAGAATGGATATGGTATAGAAGAAGGCTTCAGAAAGGCCTTTTTCCAAGTGGTGTCAATTCATACTTCTTGTGGATTCGCTACAGACGACTATAATCTGTGGCCGCATTTCACTTGGATGCTGCTGATTATAGCCATGCTTTCGGGAGGATGTACAGGGTCTACAGGTGGAGGTATCAAATCTGCTCGATTGCTTATCTTGATGCGAAATATCATGAATCAGTTCAAGCAGATTCTTCATCCGCGTGCCGTATTGCCTGTTCGCATCAATCATTATACGGTCGACACACAGCTTTCGGCTACGGTGATGACATTCATCATCACTTACATGCTCTGCATCTTGTTGGGTTGGATAGCACTGATGGCTATGGGATTGGGACTGACGGAAGCCATGAGTACAGCTGTTTCTGCTATGGGAAATGTAGGTCCTGGAATCGGTGCTTTCGGACCTGCTTATTCTTGGGCGGCTATACCTGATCTCGGAAAATGGCTGTTGGCTATTATGATGCTGATTGGCCGCTTGGAGATGTTTGGTGTGTTGCTTCTCTTCTACAGAGGATTATGGAGAAACAAATAAGCGTATGCCATATTTTAGTATAGTATGGATAGTAGAGAAGAAAGTGTACAGCATTTCTTAAAGATGATTCGCCGCTCGCAAAGGGGCGTGTTCAAGATTTATATAGGCATGATTGCGGGGGTAGGAAAGAGCTATCGAATGCTTCAGGAGGCCCATGAATTGCTGGAAAATCATGTCGATGTGCAGATAGGATACATTGAGACACATGGAAGGGCAGGTACGGAGGCTTTGGTTGCTGGCTTGCCTGTCATTCCTCGCAAGAAAATATTTTATAAGGGAAAGGAAGTGGAAGAGATGGACGTAGATGCCATTTTGTTGCTTCATCCCGAATTGGTTATTGTGGACGAGTTGGCTCATACCAACATAGAAGGCAGCCGCAATGAAAAACGCTGGCAGGATGTGATGGATTTGTTGGATGCGGGTATCAATGTGGTCTCTGCAGTCAATATTCAGCATATAGAGAGCCTGAATGAAGAAATTAAGGGCATTGCCGGTATTGAGGTGAAGGAACGTATTCCCGACAAGGTTTTGGAGGAGGCTGATGAAGTGGTAAATATCGACTTGACGGCCGAAGAGCTGATTACTCGATTGAAGTCGGGTAAGATTTATCGGCTTGATAAGGTGCAGACTGCTTTGAACAACTTCTTTAAAACGGACAATATCTTGCAGCTGCGTGAATTGGCATTGAAGGAAGTGGCCTTTCGCGTAGAAAGAAAGGTGGAAAATGAGGTGGTGGACAGTGAAAAGTCCAGTCATAAGGAACGTTTCATGGCGTGTATCAGCAGCAATGAAAAGACTCCTCGCAGCATCATTCGTACCACTGCCCGATGGGCTTCTCGCTATAATACGGAATTCTATGCCTTGTATGTGCAGACTCCCCGTGAAAGTACCGACCGGATTGGTCTGGCCAACCAGCGCTACTTGTTGAACCATTTTAAACTGGTGACCGAACTTGGAGGGGAAGTGATTCAGGTGGCTTCTCCCCACATTATGGAAACGATACTGCAAGTGTGCAAAGACAGACAGATAACTTCCG
Organism: Phocaeicola sp.; assembly: GCA_020026225.1. Lineage (GTDB taxonomy): Bacteria > Bacteroidota > Bacteroidia > Bacteroidales > Bacteroidaceae > Phocaeicola. The sequence continues at coordinate 13,116 of JAHHQU010000044.1, forward strand.
TTTGTGTGGGAAAACCGGCTTTGAAATTCTTCAGTATGTTGACTTCATTACCAAGGTATCGAAAGTTCTTGAATGAATTGTCCAAAATGGATACAAAATTGATTATATTGCCTTAAATTTAGGAAAGACTATGAATATTAAAACGAAACTAAGATTAGGACTTGGCATTTTGGTTGCTATGATTGTGCTGTTGGTTGCTCTTTCGGTAGTGAATCTGCAAATCCTTACGGCTACTGAGCCTACCAGTCCGGCTGCAGGTCCTGGCCTGTATCGTGCTTTGATATGGGTTTTAGTGGTAGGAGCTTTCAGCATCATAATAGGTGTCGTGTTATTGTTGTTGTTGCCTGGCTCCATCAACAAACCGATTCATGAACTGGCCAATGGCATTCAGGAGATAGCGAACCATAATTATGCCAAACGTCTGTATCTGAAAAGTCAGGAATTTGTGGAGGTGTCACACAACTTTAACCGTATGGCGAAGCGCTTGGAAGATTATCATGCCAGTACCTTGTCGAAGATGATGGCTTCCAAGAAGTTTATGGAAACTATCATCAACAGTGTGCGTGAGCCTATCATCGGATTGGACAATGAAATGAACGTTGCGTTTATCAACGATGAGGCGTTGAACATCATCAATCTGACTCGAGAAGAGATTATCATGAAGTCGGCCAAGGAGGTTGCCTTGCATAATGACCTGTTGCGCAGGTTGGTTCGTGAACTGGTGGATACGGAGAAGTCGGATTCTCATACTAAGTCTGAACCTTTAAAGATTTATGCAGACAACAAGGAAAGCTATTTCCAGATGAATTCGATGCCTATTACCCAGATGGATAAGGATGGAGTGACTCCCAAACAGCAGGGATACGTAATCATGCTGAAGAATATTACGGAGTTCAAGGAACTGGATTCTGCCAAGACGACTTTCATTTCTACGGTTTCTCATGAATTGAAGACTCCGATTTCGGCCATAATGATGAGCTTGCAGCTGCTTGAAGACGAGCGCGTGGGCAGCTTGAATGAGGAACAGACCGAGTTGGCCAAGAGCATTCAGGACAACAGTGAGCGTTTGCTGAACATTACCAGTGAATTATTGAACATGACTCAGGTGGAATCGGGCAAATTGCAGTTGAAGCCGCGAGTAACCAAGCCGATTGAGTTGATAGAATATGCTATCAAGGCGAATCGGGTGCAGGCAGAAAAATTCAAGATTCAGATAGAAGTGCAGTATCCCGAAGAGAAAATCGGCCGTTTGTTTGTCGACAGCGAAAAGATTGCTTGGGTGCTGACCAACTTGCTTTCAAATGCCATCCGTTATTCTTATGAGAATGGTCGTATCATTATCGGTGCCCGCCAGTCGGACGACGGTTATATTGAGATGTTCGTACAGGATTTTGGCAGGGGAATTGATCCGCGTTATCATAAGAGTATATTTGATCATTACTTCCGTGTTCCGGGAACCAAAGTACAGGGTAGCGGATTGGGTCTGTCCATCTCCAAGGACTTTGTTGAGGCTCATGGAGGAACTTTGAGCATTCAAAGCGAATTGGGTAAAGGTTGTTGCTTTATCATGAGATTGAAGGTCTGAACCTTATTCTTCAAAAGGGAAGAATTTTGCTGCTGACGTATGTCGGTAATGTTGCTGACGTATGTCAGTAGTGCTGCCGACCATTGTCAGTAATGCTGCTGACATACGTCAGCAGATAAATCGATGAGGAAATAATATAAAAAAGCAACCTCTTTCTTGGAATTTTCCCTTGAAAGAGGTTGCTTTTTATATCTTCAGATTCTTGATAACCAGTCGGTTAATATAGATTTTCGTTGTAGTCGAACAAATATTCGGCATCCTTCAGCAAAGGATGATGCTGGTCTTTCTCCGAAAGAATGGCCTTGTCGGCAGGAATGCGCCAATCGATATTTAATGCTGGGTCGTTCCAAGCTATGGCACCTTCGCTTTGAGGAGCGTAGAAATTGTCACATTTATATTGGAAAACAACTTCATCGCTTAATACACTGAATCCATGTGCAAAGCCACGTTCAATGAAAAGTTGCAAATGGTTGTCCTCTGTCAGTTCTACCGCTACGTATTGTCCGAAAGTAGGGGAACCCTTTCTGATGTCTACGGCTACATCGAGAACGGCACCTTTGATGCATCGTACCAGTTTGCTTTGGCAGAATGGAGGCTTCTGAAAATGGAGTCCTCTCAAAACGCCATAAGATGACTTGCTTTCGTTGTCTTGTACAAAATGAATCTCTCTCACTTCTTCATTGAATACGCGTTGAGAGTATGATTCAAAGAAATATCCACGGTCATCGTTAAAGATTCGTGGTTTCAATATGGTTACCCCTTCGATAGGAGTCTTGATTATTTCCATAAACGGTGATATAATAATTTCGGTGCCAGACTTTGAGTCGGACACCGAGTATGAATGAAATCAATATTGATTGGAATGTTTCAGTTCGTCAACTACTTTCAGCAGATACTGTCCGTATTGGTTCTTCAACATAGGTTGTGCTAACTGGCGCATCTTGTCCTCGTCAATCCATCCTTGACGGTAGGCAATTCCCTCCAGACAGGCAACTTTCAATCCCTGACGCTTTTCTATCACTTCAATGTAAGTGGAAGCTTCGGCCAGTGAATCGTGTGTACCGGTATCCAGCCAAGCGAAACCTCGTCCCAAGGTTTGTATCTTCAAAGAGTCATTTGCCAAGAAATGCTGGTTTACAGTCGTAATCTCCAGCTCTCCTCGAGCCGATGGCTTGATTTGCTTGGCTACGCTGACCACTTCGTTCGGGTAGAAATACAGACCGGTAACCGCATAGTTTGATTTTGGATGCTCCGGCTTTTCTTCGATGGAAAGGCAATTTCCTTCTTTGTCGAATTCCGCTACCCCGTATCGTTCAGGGTCGCTTACCCAATATCCGAAAACGGTTGCCTTCTTTTCTTCTTCAGCTGTTCGTACAGCTTCTTTCAGCATGGAAGTGAACCCATTGCCATGGAAGATGTTGTCACCTAAAACCAGACAGGCTGCATCCTTACCGATGAATTTTTCGCCAATGATGAATGCTTGAGCCAGTCCGTCGGGAGAGGGTTGTTCTGCATATTCAAATTTCATGCCATAATCACTACCGTCACCGAGCAAGCGTTTGAATCCCGGTAAGTCATAAGGAGTGGAAATGATAAGAATTTCACGGATACCGGCTAACATGAGCACTGATATCGGGTAATATATCATAGGCTTGTCAAAGATAGGGAGCAGTTGTTTGGATACCCCTTTTGTAATGGGATACAAGCGGGTACCGGAACCTCCGGCGAGAACAATTCCTTTCATAGTTTTCTGAATTTAAATCATTTTTATGCAAAATAAGAAGTTTTTTGTTACCCTGCAAAATTTTAGCCTTAGATTTTCCTTTCTGTTAGGGTGTCCATCATTCTATGTTGCCGGTTCGGGTTCTTTCCGCTTCGGCGGTTAGCTTTTCAACGATTCTGAATGAACTGAAAATGCCACTTTACTGTCATACTTTTAAGAATGTCACGCAAATAACAATCACTGAATTTATTTTTTTCCTTATATTGGGTGGAAAAAGCTAAGAAAGAGAAAATAGAATTATAGTCCTTCAGAGATAGCGAGAATAATTAAAACGTTGTATAAACATGTCTGCAACTGCTAAAATCTGTATATCTTCTCCGCAGCTGGACAGATTTCTGCTGTGACTTCTAGTTCTCTTCGGCATATATCATCAACAATGTATTGACGGCATGTAAATCTGATATAATAATAGTGTCAAGTGTCATAGCGGTCATCTTATAAGTTCGTAATGAGAAATCTTGTGGCAACACCTACCAGAATGGATACAGCAAAACTGGACATGGTACCGATAAGTACATAGTCGTCCCTTAAGAACATCTTTATCTATTGATATTCAGTAAATTAGTTTATAAAATTCTTTGATAAATCTG
>JAHHQU010000045.1 GCA_020026225.1 Phocaeicola sp.
CTTTTTAGAATCGCTAAGCTATATGGCTATCCCCATTGATTATCTACTGAGCCGTTAATTGATGTGACAATGGTGTAAACACACATATAAAAAGAAAAACGGAAGTGACTTTTCAGTTACTTCCGTTTTCTTTGGTGATCCGCTTGGGGCTCGAACCCAAGACCCCAACATTAAAAGTGTTGTGCTCTACCTGCTGAGCTAGCGAATCATCTTGTTTTGCATTCATTTCCTGATTGCGAGTGCAAAGGTAGGATGTTTTTGCGATTCCACCAAATTTAAGAAGGATTTTTTTCTTCTTTTTTTTCGACGAGAGGCTCTTCTTCTTGAAAATCAGCAGGTTGTTTTTCTTTGTCGAATTTTAAATCTTGATGTTCTATGTACCTATGGTAGTAGGATAGCAATAAGGTTGTGCATGGGAGCGCAATGATTAAGCCGATAAATCCCATCAAACTGCCCCAAATGGAGAGCGACAGCAAGATGATGGCAGGATTTAACCCGGTAATCTTTCCCATGATTTTAGGAACCAAGAAAGAATCTTGAATGAACTGTACTACGCAGAAGACCAGAAGTGCCAATCCGAGGATGACCCAAAAGTTTTCACCTGTATCAGCAGCTTTCAGTAATGCCAGCAAAACAGTAGGTATGAACCCGATGATTTGCAGGTAAGGAACCATATTCAGCAAGCCGATGAAAAGCCCTAAGCCCACGGCCAGCGGGAAATCGATTATCAAGAAGCCGATACTGAATAAAACACCTACGCAGAAGGCTACCAGGGATTGTCCGCGGAAATATTGGTTCATACTGAACTTGATGTCTTCAAATAGGGTTAAAACTTGTTCACGGTATCGGGCTGGCATCAGTGAAATCCATCCTTCGGCTATCTTTTCATAATCCAAAAGGATGAAGAACAGATAAAGGCCGATAATGAATACGGTGAAGATAGCCAAAACGATGTTGTAAGAAGTGGATATGATATTCCACATTTTAGGCAGAATGCTTCTGGCCGCTTTGATGAAATTTTCCGTGTTCAGGTTTTCCTTTAACCAGGCTGTATCTATATGAGTTCGAATGAATTCGGTGAGACTTTCAGGAATCGACGCTTGTTTCCCTCCGTTGACGAAGTACGTTTCAAGTAGCATCTTGAGCTTGTTGTATTCTTCTATCATGGGAGGAACGAAGAACATGGATGTTCCCGTAATGACAACCACCACAAGAGTCAGTGCTGCGATGATGGCAAGTGCTCTGTTGCGGATATGCAATTTGGTCTGTAGGAATTGTACCAACGGATAAAGCAGGTAAGCTATAATCCATGCTATGAAAAAGGGAAGGAGGGCCGTGCTGAGACGGTTAAGCAGGTAAAGGATGACTGAAAAGAGTGCAACCCATAATACCCCCCCCTTATAAAAAGGTCGAATGTTATTTTTTTATCAGTCCACATCTTGTTTGAGCACTTTAGATTCTTCTTCGAGGGCTTTCAAGTAGCATTTTCTGCATAAAGGTTCATATTCCATCTTTTCTCCAAGTAGAACACGCTGGTCATTTGCAATGGTTCTATGGGATATATATGCGAGATTGCCACATTTTACGCAGATGGCGTGTACTTTGCTTACTTCGTCGGCCAGTGCACACAGAGCTGGCATTGGTCCGAAAGGTACTCCCTTGAAATCCATATCTAGTCCGGCTATGATGACGCGGATTCCTTGGTTTGCCAATTGGTTGCATACTTCAGGAAGACCTTCGTCAAAGAATTGGGCTTCGTCAATGCCTACTACATCAATGTCTGAAGTAAGCAGCAGTAAGCTGGCAGACGATTCGACAGGCGTCGACAGAATGGAGTTCTTGTCATGCGAAACTACCTCTTCTGTAGAGTATCGAGTGTCGATGGCAGGTTTGAATATCTCAACGTGCTGTTTGGCAAATGTTGCACGTTTTAATCTTCTGATAAGTTCTTCTGTCTTGCCAGAGAACATGGAGCCGCAAATGACCTCGATTCTTCCGCGGCGTACAGTTTCTGCTTTATGGTCTTCTGAGAATATAGTCATAGGTAATTTGTTGAGTCAATTTGTTACAAATGTACAATACTTGTTTCAAATCACACCATTTATCGGCTTATTTTTGTAAATACTGCTTTTGAAGCCTGTGAAAGATGCAACATCTGTTAAATATTTCAGTGAAAATGCTGATGCTTCCAAAAACTTTCTATCTTTGCTTATGTAAGATGTAGAAGAAATATGGGAAAACTTTATGTAGTGCCTACTCCGGTAGGAAATTTGGAGGATATGACTTTCCGTGCCATACGGGTCTTGAAGGAGGCCGATTTGATTTTAGCGGAAGATACACGTACCTCAGGAATATTATTGAAACATTTTGAAATCAAGAATGCATTGCAGTCACATCATAAGTTCAACGAGCATCAGACCGTAGATCATGTGGTGTCACGCTTGAAGGCTGGTGAGACAATCGCTTTGATTTCCGATGCGGGAACTCCAGCCATTTCAGATCCTGGATTCTTGTTGGTGCGAGAATGTGCACGCAATGGGATAGAGGTGCAATGTCTGCCGGGAGCTACTGCATTCGTTCCAGCATTGGTTTCTTCGGGCTTGCCGAACGACCGCTTTTGTTTTGAGGGATTTTTACCGCAGAAAAAAGGTCGTATGACCCGACTGAATGCATTGCTTGAAGAAACGCGTACGATGATTTTCTATGAATCACCTTACCGGTTGGTGAAGACGCTGACTCAGTTCGCTGAATTGTTTGGTTCCGATCGTCCGGTTTCTGTTTGTAGAGAAATCTCGAAGGTACATGAAGAGAGCGTACGAGGTACCTTGGAAGAGGTTATCGCTCATTTTACAGAAAAAGAACCCAAAGGTGAAATCGTCATCATATTGGGTGGAAAAAGTGAAAAATAAAGACTAACATACTAAAAACGAAATTTATGAAAAGAACAGTGTTATTGGCATTATGTGTAGCCTTTTTGGCTTCATGTGATTATTCTGGACAGAACAAGAAGAATGTTCAGGCAGAAAATGATTCTTTGAAGATGGAATTGTCGGCTCGCAATGCCGAATTGGATGATATTATGGGGGCTTTCAATGAAATCGAAGAAGGCTTTAGAGAAATCAATGCGGCTGAGAATCGTGTGAATTTGGATGGTGGATCTATTGAAAACCAGTCATCAGCTAATAAAATTAAAGAAGATATTCGTTTCATCAGCGAAAAGTTGAAAGATAATCGTAGTCGTATAGCTGAATTGGAAAAACAGTTGAAGAACAGCAAGTATAAATCAGCTCAACTTAAGAAGGCTCTTGAAAACATGATGGCCGAGTTGAATGCAAAACAGACTCAGATTGAAACTTTGCAGTCTGAACTTGCAAATAAGAATATTCGTATTGCTGAATTGGATGAGGCTGTTACTGATTTGAATAAGAATGTAGAAGAACTATCTGCTGAGAACGAAGTGAAAACAAAGACAGCAGAAGTTCAGGATAAGGCTTTGAATACAGCATGGTATGTCTTTGGAACAAAATCTGAACTTAAAGACCAGAAAATCCTTAAAAGAGGAGCTGTCTTGAAGGATAACGACTTTAATAAGGATTACTTCACTCAGATTGACATTCGCAATGAAACCGAAATTAAGCTTTATTCAAAGCGTGCGGAACTTCTGACAAATCATCCGAGTGAATCTTACCGTTTGGTAGAAGATGCTAAGGGACAGCTTACGTTGAAGATTTCTAATCCTCAGTTGTTCTGGAGCGTTTCTCGCTATTTGGTTATCCAGGTTAGATAAATCTGCTAAGATCCAATTGGAATTTGTACGGCTCTGATTTTAGAAGATAATTAAAATGATGGATAGGTGTATGGCAAGTGCATGGTAAATGCTCTTTGTCATACACCTTAATTATATATAGTATCCTCTTCCTGTTCTGGTTAAAGGAACAGGAAGAGGATTTTGTTTGTTCTTTTGTGAATTTGCCTTTTGGTTATGCGTTCTGTCTATTTCCTAACTTGGAATGTGAAGAAAGAACACTTAAATGGAAAAATGAATATTTCGAGGCGCATTGCTTCTTGAATGCTCGTCAATTAGAGAAAAGTGTATTCAAATTGTCTTTTTCTTCGTGTTTTATGTTGCACGGCATCTCTTGGATCCTTTTTGCTTTTAATTAGACAGATTTGTTGCTGAAACTAACTTTTCTTTCTTTATTAATCTTTGTTAACATATTGACTTTAAAAAGAATTAATGTCGTTATTTTACTTACAAAATATGAATATTTCTATGATATTCTTGTTGTTCTTATAGATTCGTATTTAATAAGCCTTAAAAATAATATATCGTTATCAAATCTGCGTTTTCACATAAAGTAGGGTACAGTATGCTTTTAGGTATGCTGAGTGAAACAAAAAAAGAGCATTTTTTAGTATTTTGATGTGTAAAAAGAGTGATTTTCTAATAAAAAGACGCTTTGTAGGATTTTTTTAGAAAAAAATGGTGAATAATTAAAATATATTACTAATTTTGAGAAGTCCTAAATGAAAAACAAAAATAATAAATAGTGTTAACTGAGTGCTCTAGAATTCCTTTCTGGAGCATTGTAAATTTAAGAGAGAGTATGAAAAGAAAATTGATGCTGTTGATGACCTGTCTGTTCATAGCGATAGGTCTGGTGAACGCACAGGTCCCTAAGGTGACGGGTGTAGTAACCTCATCGGAAGATGGATTACCGATTGTAGGAGCGTCAGTATGGGTGAAGGGTACTACTACAGGTACAATAACTGATATTGATGGTCGGTTTACATTGAGTAATGTCCCTGCTTCTGCAAAAACATTGGTGGTTTCTTTTGTTGGTATGAAGACAAAAGAAGTGGGGGTGAAGCCGAATTTGCAAATTGTCTTGACTTCAGATACAGAAATTCTTGATGAAGTCGTTGTAACTGGTATGCAGAAGATGGATAAACGATTGTTTACCGGTGCGTCCAGTAAGATTTCAGGAGAAAATGCAAAACTTGACGGTGTCGCTGAAATCAGCCGTGCTCTTGAAGGAAAAGCAGCCGGAGTTTCTGTACAGAATGTGTCTGGTACATTTGGTACAGCTCCAAAAATTCGTGTGCGTGGTGCTACTTCTATTTATGGTAGCTCAAATCCTTTGTGGGTAGTTGATGGCGTTATTATGGAAGATGTAACAGAAGTTGATGCTGATGCCCTTTCTTCTGGTGATGCTGTGACTTTGATTTCTTCTGCTATCGCTGGCTTGAATGCTGATGATATTGAAAGTTTCCAAATTTTGAAGGATGGTTCTGCTACTTCTATCTATGGTGCTCGTGCAATGGCTGGTGTGATTGTTGTTACCACAAAGAAAGGTAAGGCTGGTAGTAATAAGATTAGCTATACCGGTGAATTTTCTATGCGTATGGTTCCGAGCTATAGAAACTTCAACATTATGGATTCACAGGAACAGATGGGTGTTTACCGTGAAATGGAAAGAGCTGGTTACTTGAAATTGGCTGAAAGTTACCGTGCATCAAATAGTGGTGTATATGGTAAAATGTACCATTTGATTAATTCTTATGATCCTGCTACTGGAAAGTTTGGTTTGCCTAACACTTTGGAAGCTCGTAACGGTTATTTGAGAGAAGCTGAATACCGTAATACTGACTGGTTCGATGAATTGTTCAGTAATTCAATCTCACAGAACCATGCAATCAGTATGTCTTCTGGTACAGATAAGGCTTCTTACTATACTTCTTTGAGTGTAATGAGCGATCCAGGATGGTATAAGCAGAGTAAGGTACAGAGATACACTGCAAACATCAATGCTTTGTACAATATTTCAAAGAAATTGTCTTTGAACCTTATCGGTAACGGTTCTTACCGTAAACAGAAAGCTCCAGGAGCTTTAGGACAGAATGTAGATGTCATTTCTGGTGAAGTAAAACGTGACTTTGATATCAACCCGTATTCATACGCTTTGAATACATCAAGAGCACTTGATCCTAGAGAATTTTATGTAAGTAATTATGCTCCGTTCAATATCCTTCACGAATTGGAAAATAACTACATTGATTTGGATGTAGTTGATTTGAAATTCCAAGGTGAATTGAAGTGGAAACCTATCAGTAAAGTAGAACTTTCTGCATTAGGCGCTTATAAATATTCTACTACTACTCAGAGCCATACTATCAAGGATTTTTCAAATCAGGCTTGGGCTTTCCGTGCTATGGACGATGCTACAATGCGTGATGCCAACCCTTGGTTGTATACAGATCCTGATAATGCAAATTCTTTGCCTGTAAGTGTATTGCCAGTCGGTGGTTTCTACCGTGAAACTAAATTTGGTATGAATAGCTACGACTTCCGTGCTACTGCAAGTTATAATGATGTATATAATGATGACCACATCTTTAATCTTTTTGTAGGTACAGAAATTAATGCTGTAAACCGTAAACGTACTTGGTTCAACGGTGTTGGTATGCAGTATGAAATGGGTATGCTTCCTTCTTATGAATATTTGTATTTCAAACAGGGTAAGGAAGAAGGTGCACAGTATTATTCAGTAGATGAAACACGTTCTCGTTCTGCTTCTTTCTTCGGTACAGCTACTTATTCTTATAAAGGTAGATATACAGTCAATGGTACAATACGTTATGAAGGTACTAATAAGTTAGGTAAGAGCCGTTCAGCTCGTTGGTTGCCTACATGGAACGTATCTGGTGCATGGAATGTACATGAAGAAAACTTCTTTGAAAGTTTGAGACCAGCTTTGTCAAACATGACTTTGAAGGCTTCTTATTCATTGACAGCTGATAGAGGTCCTGCAAGTGTAACTAACTCACGTGTGGTTATCGGTAGCTACAATCCATGGCGTCCATTTGCTAAAGATTCAGAATCTGGTTTGGAAATCATGGATCTTGAAAATGCAGATTTGACTTATGAAAAGAAACATGAATTGAATATCGGTGCAGATTTGGGATTCTTGAATAACAGAATCAACTTCTCTGTTGACTGGTACAAACGTAACAATTACGACTTGATTGGTTTGATCAATACAATGGGTATTGGTGGTCAGATTGCTAAATTCGCTAATGTTGCAAGTATGAAATCACATGGTATTGAATTTACCTTGTCAACTCGTAACATTGTAACTAAGGACTTCAAGTGGAGTACAGACTTTATCTTCTCACATGCAAAGAATGAAGTGACAGACCTTGATTCTAATTCACGTGTTGTAGATATGATTACTGGTAACGGTTTTGCAATGGAAGGTTATCCGGTACGTTCTCTGTTCTCAATGGATTTCAGAGGCTTGAATGATGAAGGTTTGCCAACTTTCATTAATGAAAATGGAGAATTGACAGTTAGTGATATTGACTTCCAGAATCGTGACCATAAAGAACATTTGATTTATGAAGGTCCTACAGACCCAACCATTACAGGTAGTTTAGGTAACGTATTTACTTATAAGAACTTGCGTTTGAATGTATTTATGACTTATTCATTTGGTAATGTTATTCGTATGGATCCGGCATTCAGCAACAGATATTCTGACCTTGATGCTATGCCAAAGGAATTCAAGAATAGATGGACTGTATCAGGTGATGAAAAAGTTACAAATATTCCGGTAATTGCCGATTTGAGACAGAATCAGATGAATCAGTATTTGAATCGTGCTTATAATGCATATAACTATTCTCATGAACGTGTCGCTAAAGGTGACTTCATTCGTTTGAAAGAAGTTTCTTTGGGATATGATTTCCCGAAAAAGTGGTTGAAACCATTGCATGTAAGTGACCTTTCATTGAAACTTCAAGCTACTAACCTTTGCTTGTTGTATGCAGATGATAAATTGAACGGTCAGGATCCAGAATTCTTCAATACCGGTGGTGTTGCAGCTCCTGTGCCAAGACAATTTACTTTAACAGTAAGATTAGGTATTTAATTCAAAAAAAATAGAATATGAAAAGTAAGAAATTAATATATATGATGTTGTCTTCAGCACTCCTCTTTGGTAGTTGTGACGATTTTTTGGATACGATGCCTGATAATCGTGCTGAAGTAAATACTGCTGATAAGATAACTTCTCTTTTGGTTTCGGCTTATCCGGTTAAGGTAGATATGCTGATGACAGAGATGGCTTCTGACAATGTTATGGATAATGGTGCCAGATATACAGTGTTTAATCAAGAACAAGAAGATGCTTATTTGTGGAAAGACATTACAGCCATTGGTAATGATTCTCCTTATGCTTATTGGAATGCTTGCTATCGCGCCATTGCTTCTGCTAACCAAGCATTGCAGGCAATCGAGGATATGGGAAATCCAAGTTCTTTGAGTGCACAGCGTGGTGAGGCTTTGATGTGCCGTGCTTACGGTCACTTCGCTCTGGCAAATTTGTTCTGTATGAATTATAATCCGGAAACAGCTGAAAAAGAATTAGGTCTTCCTTATTCAATCGCTCCAGAAACCTCTGTAGCACCTCACTATACAAGAGGTAAATTGAGCGAACTGTATCAGAAAATTAATCAAGACATTGAAGAAGGTTTGCCTTTGATCAACGATAATATTTATAAAGTTCCTAAATATCATTTCAACAAGAAGGCTGCTTATGCATTTGCAGCACGTTTCAACCTCTATTATCAGAAATTTGATAAAGTAATTGACTATGCAAATGTTGTTTTGGGTAGTGTTCCTGAAAAGATGCTGAGAAATTGGCAGGCTATGGATAATTTGCCTTCAAATTTTGATGTACGTATTAATGCCTATGTATCTTCTTCTGAAACAGCAAACTTGCTTATTGGTACAGGCGTTTCTGGATGGGGAGTCATTACAGGTCCTTATTCCATTGGAGAACGCTATGGTCAATCTATGGAACTGATTACCGGTGAGAGTTTGAGAGCTCTTGGTATTTGGGGAGACAAGAGGGAATTGCTTATGGCCAAATCCCTTTGGGGAACAGAGCGAAAATTGTCACTTCCAAAATATCAGCAATTCTTCCAGATTGTTGATAAAGTGGCTCAGACCGGTTTCGCTTATGCTATTCCTATTTTGTTCACAGGTGATGAAACTTTGCTTTGTAGAGCTGAAGCTTATGCGTTGACCAATCAGCTGGACAAGTGTGTGGCAGATATCAATGTTTGGATGGCTACTCACACAGCAGGTGCAAAACAATTTTCAAAAGAGGAGATTGTAGATTACTATAAAGGTGTTCGAACAATGCCGGTAGTGGTAGCAAATCCAGATCAGCGCTCAATAAAGAAGAAGATAAATCCTCAAGGATTTACCGTTGCTGCAGGTGAAATGGAGGAATTGATTCAGTGTATTCTTCACCTTCGCCGACTTGAAACTCTTCAGGATGGAACACGTTGGCAAGACATTAAACGTTATGGTATCGAAATATCACATAATCGTGATGGACTGGATCCAGACATTTTGAAGGTAGGTGATCCACGTCGTGCTATTCAGCTTCCACAGGATGTTATTAATGCCGGCCTAGAACCAAATCCAAGAAATAATTAATATTAGAGCATTATGAAACTTAAGAATATAAAACTGTTATTCACTTTATGTCTGCCCTTGGTTTTGGGTGCATGTAGCGAAGATGATTTGTCAGATAGAAGTATCTTTGAAAATACCGAAATCGAAAGTAATGAGTTTGACAAATGGTTAATCACTAATTATACAGATACGTATAATTTGGATTTCAAATATCGATTGGAAGATAAAGAAACAGACAATCACTATAACTTGGTCCCTGCTGACTATATGAAGTCAATCGCTATGGCCAAAATGACCAAACATCTTTGGATGGAATCCTATGATGAAATCTTAGGTCCTGATTTTATGAAGAGCTATTGTCCGCGTATTATCCAATTGATCGGTTCACCGGCTTACAATACTCAGGGATCTATCGTTTTAGGTACTGCTGAAGGTGGTTTGAAAGTGACCTTGTATAATGTGAACAACATTAATTTGAAACATATTGATGTACAAGAACTCAATCATTGGTATTTTCATACCATGCACCATGAGTTTGCTCATATCTTGCACCAAACCAAGGAATTTACTCCAGATTATAACTTGATTACCAAGAGTAATTATCAGTCTACCAGCTGGGTGAACCTTACAGACCAGGAAGCGCTTGATTTAGGATTCATTACTCCGTATGCAAGTATGGAAGTCAGAGAAGACTTTGTAGAAATGTTTTCTACTTATGTTACTATCAGTGCTGAAGAATGGAATACGATTGTAGGGCATGCAAGTAAGGAAGGACAGGGATACTTGAGCCAGAAGCTTGACATCGTAAAAGACTATATGTTGACTGCATGGAACATCGATATGGATAAACTGCGTGAAGTGGTACTCCGCCGTTCTGCTGAAGTTCAAGAATGGAATGTTGATGATTTGACCTCTTTAAATTAATTATGACGATGAAGAAATTTTTTTATATGTTATTGCTCGCTGTGGTGTCAATGACCGCAGCCTGCACTATTGAGCAAGATGATTTGTTTAGCGAATCATCTGCAACCAGAGCCGATGAAGCCATGAAGGCCAATATGGATATTTTGACATCTGCTTCAAATGGTTGGAAAATGGCTTATTTCCCCTCGGCTACCAAAGCTTTTGGAGGCTATAATGTTTTGATAAAATTCAATAAGGATAGAAGTGTAGAGGCTTCAAGTGAATTCTACGATGCTGACTTTATAGCTTCAAGTTCTTATACAATCAAACAAAGTGCTGGTATCGTATTGTCAATGGATACCTATAATGAAGCGTTTCATATCTTCTCTGATCCGTCTGACCCTACAGGCTGGGGAGGAGCAGGAGAAGGTCTTGGCGGAGACTATGATTTCTTGATTGTAGAAGCTACTGCTGAAAAGGTAGTGTTGAAAGGAAAGAAAACAGGTGGTATCTCTGTCATGACTCCTATGGCTGAAGGTGAAAGCTGGGAAAATTATTTGGCGGATATCCAAGCACGCGATGCTTCTATTTCTGCTAAGAAAATGAAAATGGTTCTTGGTGGTACTGAAGTATTGGTTAAAGTAGATATGCGTAACTTGATTTTCAGTTATCTTCAGGGAGAAGAAGTTGTACAGGTTAGAGTTCCTTTTGTAGTCAACAAGGAAGGATATGTGTTCTATGAACCAGTGGAAATCTTAGGAGAAAAACTGGAAGGTTTTACCTTTAATGAACAGAAAGATGAATTTACTTCATTTGGTAGTACAGAAGTCATCGTACAAATCTTGCCGCCTGACATCAATGAAATTTTCTCAAAAGGATTGTGGTATATTTCATATAGCAAATTAGGTGAGTATGCACAAAGGTATTATAA
The DNA here is from genome assembly GCA_020026225.1 of Phocaeicola sp. Taxonomy (GTDB): domain Bacteria; phylum Bacteroidota; class Bacteroidia; order Bacteroidales; family Bacteroidaceae; genus Phocaeicola. The sequence continues at coordinate 11,322 of JAHHQU010000045.1, forward strand.
TGCAGCCAATACCAATATTTGGAAACCTAACAAATTGAATCTTGATATGGCTTGCTTCGGTACTTTAGGTCAGGGAGTTTTCGGCTTTGGTTTCCAGGTAAATAATGAAATGGGAATCTTATTGTTTGATTTCGTTCTTCAAGGTTCTGATAAGGTCATGATGCAGATGAACGGAAATGCCAATCAGGTAGGTGTTACTTTCTTCAGTAACTTTGGATTTAATTATGCAGTACATCCTTTCGGAGATTTGTCTACTCCTCGTATGTTTACTGTAAGTACTGATAATCCAAAGGATCCTACCTATATGAGATTGACAGATGTAAATGAACCGACAAATGTGATTGAACTTTCAGCTATGCCTGTAAAGAATCCAATGGATAAGTAATAAGGTTAGTCGATGAAGATTCTTGCGTAAGCAAATAAATTCTGATTCTAAGGGTGAGTCAAAATGTAAGTAAAAAGACATTTTGATTCACCCTTTTTCTTTTTTCGTTGTACTCTGGTATGCTGGGTGTAATAGCCTAAATGGATGTGAAACTACCTATATTTTGTATATATATGAAGTTTACTTGCATTTTGTCTTTTTGTAGCGTATAATTGCGTAAAAATGTTTGCGAATATATATTTTAATTGTATTTTTGCAAGCTCTTAATAAAAAAAGAGAACAGCTAAACTAAATTTTTACTAATTGAAAAAAGAGAATTTATGAAGAAACAGGTGATGTTGTTGCTCGCTGTACTCGTGTTGAGTATAAGCTGGGCGAGTGCACAAGTGTCACAGGTAAGCGGTACTGTCATCTCTGAAGAGGATGGTTTGCCTGTAGTCGGTGCATCTATTTTAGTAAAAGGTACTACTCTTGGTACTGTAACAGACATTGATGGTAATTTTACTTTATTTAATGTTCCTAGTGAACATCAAATGTTGCAGATTTCCTTCATTGGTATGAAATCTCAGAAAGTTTTAGCAAAAGCAACGATGCACGTAGTGCTACATCCTGATACCGAAGTTCTTGATGAAGTAATGGTTGTAGCTTATGGTGTTGCTAAAAAAGAATCATTTACAGGTTCGGCAGAAGTCGTGAAGGCTGAAAAACTGCAATCTCGTCCTGTTGCCAACGTTACAAAAGCTTTAGACGGTCTTGTTTCTGGTGTACAGACTACTTCTGGTTCTGGTCAGCCAGGTTCAGGCGTTTCTGTTGTAGTTCGTGGCTTTGGTTCTATTAACTCTTCACAGAATCCACTTTACGTAGTAGATGGTGTTCCTTATGATGGTAATGTGGTTTCAATTAATCCAAATGACATTGAATCAATGACTGTATTGAAAGATGCTTCTGCAGGTGCATTGTATGGTTCACGTGGTGCGAACGGCGTGGTAATGATTACTACTAAGAAAGGTAACTCTGGTAAAGTAAAAGTTAACTTGAAAGCTAACTGGGGTATCGCTTCTCGTTCTATCCCTCGTTATGAAACAGTTGATGAAGCTGGTTATTTGGAGACTATTTTCCAGTCTTACAAGAATCATTTGATTACATCAAATGGTATGGCACCAGATCAAGCTGCTATAAAAGCAATTCAACGTATGTCTAAAGGCGGTTATTCTGTGGTTGGTGTAAACGAAGAATATAATCCATTCAATATGCCGATGTCTGAATTAATCGACCCTGTAACAGGTAAGATTAATCCTACCGCAAAGTTGAAATATTCTGAAGATTGGATGGATGAGGCTATGAAGAAAAATCCTTTACGTCAGGAATATAACTTGTCTTTTACAGGTGGTAACGAAAAAACTAAATACATGTTTTCTTTAGGTTACCTTGATGAAAAAGGTTTGCTGAAGACTACAGGCTTTAGACGTTATAGTGGACGTATGAGCATTGATTCTCAGGTAACAGGCTGGTTTAAAGCTGGTATGAATGCTAATTATTCTCGTAATGAAAGTAATACAGCTCAGGAAAACTCATCAGCAGGTTCAAACGTATGGTATTCTGCTCAGTTGATGGCTCCTATTTTCCCTGTTTATAAGAAAGATGCAGATGGTAAGAATGTATTAGATGTGGATGGAAAACCAATTTTTGATTATGGTACTAATCGTCCGGCAGGAGCAAATGCTGAATGGAATACTATTGCGACTCTGTATGATGATAAATATGAAAATAACAGCGATAACTTGAGTGGACGTGTTTTTGCTGAAATAGGGAACTTCAAGGATACTCCATTAGAGGGATTGAAACTTTCTGCAAATTTTGGCTTTGACTTGATTGCAACAGATATGTTGACTTACTATAATCCGTATAATGGTAATGCTCAGTCTACAAAGGGTATGGTGGAACGTGCTCACAGACGCAGATTCAGTTACACGTTGAATCAGTTGCTAACATATGATCGTTCATTTGGTCAACATCACATTAATGCGTTGGTGGGTCATGAGTTCTATAAATTCAACCAGCAGTATTTAAGTGCAACTAAAACAGGCTTCCCTTTTGGTGGTTTGTACGAATTGGATGCAGCTATTACAGTTGCGGGTGCTTCTTCCTATCAAGATAATTATGCTGTAGAGTCTGTTCTTTCACGTTTCGCATATGATTTTGCAGACAAGTACTATCTTTCTGCAAGTTTCCGTACAGATGGTTCTTCACGTTTTCGTAAAGGTGAACGTTGGGGTAAGTTCTGGTCTGTAGGTGCTAACTGGCGTATTTCTCAAGAAGAATTTATGAAGAATGTCGCTTGGGTTAATAACTTGTCTGCTAAGATTAGTTATGGTGTGCAGGGTAATGATAACTTAGGTACCTATTATGCATGGCAGTCAATGTATGACTTTACACCGAATGGTAATAACGGTGGTACAAGTATGTCTTCTTTAGGTAATCCGGATTTAAAATGGGAAAAGAATGGTAACTTGAATGTTGGTGTTGAAGGACGTTTCTTTAACTTCTTAAATGTGGCCCTTGAATGGTATACACGTAAGACTACAGATATGTTGATGTTGTATCCGATGGCCTCTTCTCTTGGCTTCGACGGATATAATAAGAATATTGGTTCTATGCGTAACACAGGTTTGGATATGACTATTTCTGCCGATGTGTTCCAAAAAGATAATTTTGGATGGAGAATCACATTGTTAGGATCTACTGTCAAGAACAAAGTTCTTCATTTAGCTGACAAACCTGAAATTATTTCAGGAAGCTACATCATTCGTGAAGGGGAAACTCTAAATTCGTTCTATACAGCATCTGCAGCTGGTGTTGATCCTGAAACAGGTAAACAGTTGTATTGGGTATGGGATACAGATGAAAACGGAAATAAGGGTGAAATGTATAAAACAGATGATATGGGTAAGGCTAACTCTTGTAAGAGCATACAGGGCAGTCGTATACCTTCTATCTATGGCTCATTTAATAATGAATTCCGTTATAAAAACTTTGATTTGAGTGTGTTGTGTACTTATTCTATCGGTGGTAAAGTCTTGGATGGAGTTTACCGTACGTTGAAATATGGTAATTATGTTGGTCAGGCCAGAAGCAAAGATATTTTGGAAGCATGGAAGCAACCAGGTGATGTTACCGATATTCCACGTGTGCTAATTGGAAAGAGCTACATTACAACTGATAATGATTTAATCAACGCTTCTTATTTGGCAATTAAAAACATTACTTTAGGTTATTCGTTGTCTTCTAAAACGTTGAAAAAAATGGGTATTGAAAACCTTCGTTTTACAGCGACTGGTGACAACTTAGTTTTGTTTAACCATTTGAAGGGTATGGACCCACAGTATAACTTCTCTGGTAGTACAGGTTTTGGATATGTTCCTGTAAGAACTGTATCACTGGGTATTGATGTTACGTTCTAATTTTAAAAGAGAAACTGAAAATGAAAAAGGTAATATATATGCTTTCATTGGTGGGAGTGTTGGTTTTCAACACTTCTTGCCAGGATGAATTGGAGACTTCTCCAACAAATCAGATTCCTTCAACGGAAGTGTTTCAAAATGCTACAACTGCTCAAACAGCGGTAGATGGTATTTATCGTTTGATGTATACTCCAGGATGGAGTCAGAGATGGGGCTCTGAAAATCCTGGACAGACTGGAATTCAGTTGTTGGCAGATTTGATGGGTGAAGATCATGTGATGATGGAACAAGGTCAAGGATGGTTCTATGAAGATTATCGCCTGAACATACACGGAGATTATGTGACTAAGGATGGTCGCTCTTATTCTGTATGGAATTTGTATTATACTCTCGTTAATAATGCAAACCAGGTAATTGCCTCAGAAACTGTAATGAATGACACTCCTGAAGCTATTCGTGCCGTGGTGGGTCAGGCTTTGGCTCTGCGTGCATTCTCTTATTTCTATTTAGTTCAGATTTATCAGCAGACTTATAAAGGACATGAGGACTTTCCAGGAGTTCCTGTTTATACAGAACCAACAGGAATTGCTTCTGAAGGTAAAGGTCGTGGCACTGTTAAGGAAGTATATGAACAGATTAATAGTGACTTAAAAAAAGCAGCTGAATATTTAAAGGATTTAACTCAGAAAAGTATTACACATGTTGACTACTATGTAGTTAAAGGACTTCAAGCTCGTACACTCTTGGTTCAGCACAAATATGCTGAGACTGCAGCTGCTGCCGATGAGGCCTTAAAGAAAGAAGGACTTGCTTTGGCTAGCGTGAAAGATTTGGGAGGTAATAATAATGTGGATGTTAGTGACGTGATGTGGGGCGTTAAAGTTATACCTGATCAGTCTTCAGGATTCGCTGGATTCTTCTCTCACATGGATGCTGATGCTAAAGGTATGTATGGGTCTAAAGCTAGAAAATGTATCAGTACTGGCCTTTATAATTTAATGTCTGAAACAGATACTCGTCATTCTTGGTTCCGTGGCAAATTAGCAGCAGATCAGGAACAGAAAGGTAACTCTATGGTAAGCTATTGTCAGCTGAAGTTCAAAATGGCAAATTATGAAACTCGTGTAGGTGATCACTTGTTTATGCGTGCTGAAGAAATGGTATTGATTAAAGCGGAAGCTGAATGTCATCAGGGTAATTTTGCTGCAGCACGTGAAACTTTGAAAGCGTTTGGTGAATTGCGTGACCCTGCTTTTGCTGAACGTTTGGCTAAACGAACAAATGCAGCAACATACAATAAAGATACAAATGCACCATTAGTAACTTTGATGGACGAAATCTTGTTCCAGCGTCGTGTCGAACTATGGGGTGAAGCTGGACGTATCTTCGATTTACAGCGTTTAGGTTTAGGATACAAACGTGAGTATGAAGGAAGTAATCATACAGAAATGATTCAGACAAAGAACACTGACCCTGCTTCCCCGTTGTTTATTTTCCCTTTGCCTCAAAGTGAAATTGATGGCAATGAAAATATTACTGAAGCTGATCAGAATCAAATAGTTCAGTAATTGAACAATTAAAAGATTTTTAATATTAAAGGCATTCGTTTGCCTTTAATATTAATTTATAATGTATCCCCTTTGTTTCGGTTTACTTGAAATAAAGGGGATACATTGTTTTTACTATTTTATGTAAACCTTTTTATCATCCAGTTTTTTTTTCTTATGTTTGTAGCGTTTGCAAACACTATACGATAAGTAAGTGATCTGAAATATTTTTATATTCAGCATAAAATATTAATATTGTC
>JAHHQU010000046.1 GCA_020026225.1 Phocaeicola sp.
AAAGACTTGTTATCTCCCTATACGCCAAGGGTATGAGCGTATCCGATATTGAGGAGGAAATGCGTGAAATTGCCGATAGCGGTGTAGCGGTACCATTATGACTATCGGCACGAAGTAGAGCGTTAAATATGCACTAATTATTTCCACCTCCCAGTAATAGCAAATCATTAAAAGTGACAAATACATAAAAAATTATTAATTTTGTATGTATTATACTCAAACTAACAAACTTAACATGAAAAAGATTTTTTATTTACTAGTAGGTGCTATGTTGCTTTTTCCCGCATGCGATAGCAATGACGATGTAGAAGCACCGGATGAGAAGTTGACCCCTGAAGTAACACAGCATTTAAAGGATTATTATGAAGGAGCAGAAATCCGAACCATCCACAATTGGAGAAACGACATACATCCCGGCACTGCAGTGGAGCTTTTAGACAAGGAGGGCAACGAGGTTTCCCTCTTCTACCGTGATTTCAAAGAATTGTCGTTAACGGTAACAAAGTTCTCCCGTTTTGACGACCTGCCTGCTTCCGTACGGTACGGCTTCTTAGCATCGCCTTATGGTGAGATGAAAAAAGACCGGATTAACAAGATTGAGTGCGACGATTATGCGCAGCTTCCTAACAAGATGTATCGTTTTGAATTTACCAACTTTGTACCCGACCTTGGAGAACTCTTTACACAGTTGACCTTCAATGCAGATGGCTATATGTTACCGATAAATCACGGTTTCGTCAATCAGGCTTGGTCCAATCCCTGCATCGATACGGATGAGGTTGACTTTATAGACAATCACTACGGCGCAGACATCCGCTCCTACGACAATGAAGGTGGTTCCAATGCCTATCATGTTATGGACCATGGGGTATTGAAGAAGGTAACATTCAGAGACGGATGGCAATCCACCGTATATCCTGTACCTTTGGATACAGAGGTACCAGCCAGCACCTTGAAGAAATTATATGAACTTGAACCTGACTTCAAGTATGTCACACTCCGTAGAGTGGAAGCTCGGAGTGGGAATGGTTACCATTTTCAGAATGAGAAAGGAGACGGATATTTCATTAAAGACAGATCATGAAAAGAAGTGCAACAGAATGAGTTCCCTTAATTAAAGAGATTCTATGGCGACTTTATCGGTCGTTTATACAAAGAAAGAATCCGTTGGTAGTGCTTTTACTTCTACCAACGGATTCTTTCTTTTATGCAAGTATGAAGGAACCATGCCCAACCTGCACACCCTAAAAAGGTGCGGTCCCCCTATTTAAGCATGCACCAAAGCCTTACAGACACAGCACTTGGCCTGCAAAGTTTGCAGCAAGACCAAAGCCTGTAATTTTCACATTGATCATCACCGACACAACGATGCCGGGGATACGGCCGTTCTGCCAGGAGACTTCCCTCTCTCGGGAATAGGGTCCAGCGTAAAAGAGAACAAATGCAAAGACTGCCTGCTATGGAACAGAAATCGTTTTCTTATCTACAATCTTTCCGTCCGTATCATAAACCACCATCTTGATGGCAGAGCGGTCCACATCCGTCTTGATGACCGTATTGTTGGAATTTACAATAACCGGGAAGTGAATCACACTGTTCGATTCAAAGAACTTGTAGCGATGCCAATGTCCGCTCATCACCAAGTCCGGCTTATGCTGGTTCAACAACGGAACAAACTTATCCAGAAGTTCCTGCTCTGCATGCCAATTTTCTGCGGTAACCGCCATCGGGACATGACTCACCACAATCTTTACAGGAGCCTCCTGATATTCCTTCGATTCAAGCACTTCCTTCAACCATAAAGCCTGTTCAGAACGATACCGGTCATAATCGGCCAAGCCCCCATATTCAATGTCGCTATCCGGCTTATCCTCACCCGAATCCAGTACCACAAAGAACACAGGCCCCTGTCTGAACGTATAGTACAGATGCGGGTTCTTTGGAGAGAAATATTCGTGGAAATGAGATGAGTAATACGATCTTGTTTCATGGTTTCCTCTGGCATAATACATCGGAATTTCTTTCCCAAATGTAACCACGGTAGTGTCCATAAAGCCTCTGAAGAACGTTTCTTCGTCCTTGGCAGTCGATGACATATCACCGTTATAAATCACCAGATCCAATTTCTTGCCACCGGCCAGGTTGAATAATTTAGGAATATCTGCGGCATGTTCATGAATATCACTATAATGGGCGAAACTGACTGTCGGTTTCGTAGCATCCAGCGTAGTGAAAGTCAACGGTCCGTTTTGCCAGATTACTGTACTGGCTGTCTTTCCATAAAAGACTTCAGGGTACTCCCACTTTAAAACTTCCTTTGCAAAAATACGGTATCTGTACTTCGTCCCGCGTTTTAAGTTAGTTATTCTCACTGCATGGACAGTTGAAATGTTCTTGATTCCATCGGATGAATCAAAAAACTTCTCACGTTCTTTGACATAAAAATTATCTTCCCCGTCTGCCGCAAGCTCAACCCAACCGATGGAAGGTTTGCTAGCTACCCAGACAATAGTTACTTCATCCTCCTCCAAATTCTGAAGATAAGGACCGTGTTTGATGGCGATATGATCCTGAGCCAACATTTGCAGACAGCCCAGCGCTACCATTGATAAGATTAGAATGATTTTCTTTGACATACTGATATAACTTAAGTTTTTCATATTCCGACAAGAAGAAAGGCACAGAAACATTTTTCTTTTCAAGAGATTCCCTTCTTTGAGATGCAAAAGTATAAAAGTTCACCTCCAGAATCAAATTATGTGAAACGAAGCACCTTCAAACGGGCTTCGAAACTCCAACCGTCAGACTTTTCCCGTAAGGATTCACCTATACTTAGCGTCCGTTAAAACGATAACCAATACCCAACATCAAATTATTGGGATCTTTAAATTTGTACAATTGATACCCAACGTGCAGAAAAGTTCGTTTAGTGAAATGAGTCTTCAAAGTAAAAATCTGATAGAATTTATCGGTATCGCTTCCTTGACAGACAAAGTTCTTTCCTATACCCACATTGATTGCAAATATGGGCATCACAATTTCACCTCTAATAGATAATCCTGCACTTAATTGTTCTTTCAATGGAGGGCGATGAAACTTCAGATTCTCGGGAGAAGCACCCTGATTTACGACATATTCAGTGATATTCGCGCTTTCATCATATTGGATATCGAGTGATACGCCCGCTCTAAAATATCGGTTGATATTATACATCGGATTAAAGTTGAGCCCCGCTATGGCAAATTTGCCAGGCACAAGTACACCATTTGTACTTTCATCCAAATAGACACCCTTTTTACGGACCGCACCATACAAGATCAAATCGTAACTGACATACGGACGAAATGGTGGCCGGACACCCCTCTTGAAAGACTTCTCATAAGCAGCCTCATCACCCACCGTACGAACCAACCCAATACGTCCTCCAAGACTATTTACCCCATAATTCGGATAACTCGTATTCCCATTGGAATAATGGGTCATGCCTACGCCTGCGGTCAAGTGCCATTGAGGAGCAAAGTGCCAGTTAAGCATCATACCCAGATTGATATATGCATTGATCTTCGAACCGACGACATCATTTTTGCAGTTCGTTTCTTCATCGTATTTCTTCCAGCCAAACGATGCACCGAAGTTCCATTCATAATCAAGCGACAAATTTCGAGTGATGGAAAACAAGCGTGAATTCTGAAAAACATATACCGACCAAGGTGCACCCAGTTCATGCTGATTAAAGAAGGTATTATAAGCCACTCCGATACCTTGAGTAGCATGTGGATACAACTGACCGAATTTTGTTTCCGGAGCAAACTGAAATCCATATTTCAAGTGGGCCGAGAAATGATGTCGGACAGGCTTTCCTGCAAGATTTTCTCCTTTAAAGAATCCATGAGTAGGAAACACATAAGCTGAAGAAATATCGAGACCTACTTTATGCAAGGGTTTATGATAGTTGACCTTATTTTCTATCACGGCGACAAATGCCGTATCTGAACTGATTACGCGACTTGCATTTGCTCCAGCAGCTGTACCAGCCGCATAAAGACGAGGTATATAAGCAGTCAGCAACAGACCGATTATCCATTGAGTTGTTTTCATCGTATATTGTTCTTCAAGTGTTCAAAAAATTATAAAAGAATACCCACGATTCCAGATATATAAATGTACTAAAGCTGATTTTCTTTTAATGTAAGAATCAAATGTCCGTAAGGACGTGCACTATACAACACACCCTTATAAACAATTTTCCTATGACTGATGGGATGAGACGTATAAAGCGTACATGAAATGTCATAGTTCTCTATTTGGTGATACGTAACGACATAGCGCTTATCATGCGGGTCAATTACCACAGGAACACACAGATTCGGGTCAAAAGAATCGAGAGGCAATTCGATGGTTTTACCATTCTCACCTACTGGAATTTGTGTATTTCTTAACACAGGCTTTCCATTTTCCACATCAGGTACCGTAATGCGTTCATCCTGACTAATTTTCGGTAGGTCATCAGCATGATTGAAGTTCCAATTAAACCCAAACGTACGTTTTACTCCTTTTTTATAGGGATAGGCATGATAAGTCATCGGCGCACTTCCACGATTCTCAATCAGAATACTACTTACCTCCTTTAATTCATTATCATAGGTTTTGAAAGAATCCCAGTCGTAAGCTATACTATCCACTTGATACTTCGGACTTGGATTGATGGTAAATGTCAGCATTTTCTGTTCATATTCATTACCAACCGACACATCAAACGAGAAAGGAGTTTCTTGCATCATTTCCAACGGACGAATTTTCAATTCATGCCCATTCGTTCGCTCTATTTCAAAATAATTGAATTCATTTTCTACTACAAGTTTTGCCATTTCCGGATAACCATACTGCGACTGATTGCTGATTAGGTTTCCTTGCGAATCATATGCCTTTACCCAAAAATGTGCATTTAATGCATTACCCACACCCAACACATTCCAGTTTGCTGCGTCAAAATGCACCACTGCACTATCACCACAAGACACCGTCTGATTGACATCCTCTGTGAGGAACTCATCGACAAACAAGTCGCCATTACAACCTGTACACAAAACAAGCAGCATCATGCTACGTATCACAGACTTAATCATACTTATCAGTCCTTTTTATAGAGAAATTATGAATTCAGAAGATACCAAAAATCCTGTATACCCATGTAATAACTTCCATCGGTATACAGGGATTTCCTCTATCTTTAACGACTCTTTTTATTCCGCTTCAATGGTACCCTCCTTTGGAACCGATTTGAAACCTTCTCCGAAGGTATCGTAAGCATCAGTTACGACAAAGAAAGCACGTTCATCTATGTTATGAATGGCTCGCTGAACCGTCTTCACTTCTTTACGGTTGACTACCAAAAAAATCATGTGCTTGTCTTTATCACTATACATACCTTTTGCCTTGATATAAGTAGCACTGCGCGACAAGTCATTGATGATAAAGTCCTTTAACTCTTCCCGCTTGTCACTAATGATAAACAACAGCTTATCATAAGACGCACCGTCAATGACTCGAGCTACCACACGCGAACTAAGGAAAATAATAATCAGTGAGTATAAAGTCAACACCCATCCGCCACCAGAACTTTCAGCAGTTCCGTAACCAAAACCGATGACCACCAATCCAGAGGTTATAACGACCATATCGGCTAAAAAGATACCGGTAGAGAATTTGATTCCCGCATATTTCTGCAGCAACATGGCAATAATATCCGTTCCACCCGTGGTAGCTTGAGTACGAACTACAATACCCTGACCTCCACCAATCAAGACTGAACCGATAATTGCTGTAAGCAGCAAATCATTAGAAAGATTAATCGAGCCACCCAACAATAAAGAGGGGTCCAAACTTTGTACTGCCGCCTCATCGGGATAAACCAAGCGCGTCAACACATTCATGAATCCCGGAGTGAGCAATGCTGCAATGACCGTGCGTGCCCCAAACTGGCCCCCAAAGACCAAAATAGCTATAATCATCAAAGGCACATCAAACATATATCCGAATGTACCTACCTGAATAGACGGAAAGACATTATGCAGCACGATTCCTGCCCCATACACTCCTCCAGGCACAAAATTATAAGGATTTACAAACAAAACAAATCCAGAACCCATAATCATACAGCCCACAAAAAGCTGAATCCAGGACCCCCACCACTCCAGTGACCCCATGGGTTCCCATATTTTTTTAGTGTTTATCATTTTTAATCAGATTTAGTTTCTATAAATTACTTGACATGCAAATATAGTCTTTTTTTCACAAAACGAATAGGAGTTGATTTATTATTAACACCCCTTCCGGCGAATCACTCCATGCACTCCTCCCTCCTTTGTGCCATGCTCTTGTTCGCTGCAAAGGTTGACACAAGAGCCACGATAATCCAACCTCTTCTTTTACAAAGCAGTAAGTTCCAGTCGAACTGCTGAAGAAATAAAGGAGACGTTATAGAGAACTAAAAATAGAAAAGGTTTATTTAATTCACAGCAGATAAAAAAAATTATGCCTAACTTTGTATAATTTCAATACAAACTAAATTACCGGCGTCAATTATGAATACCACAATGTACGACAGGCTCTTGCGGTTACCCCTTTTTCAAGGACTTTCCCGCAGAGACTTAACAGATATATTAGAAAAGATCAAAGTAGAGTTCAAGAGCTACAAGAAGAAGGAGATTATAGTGAATCAGGGAACTCCCTGCATGGAACTGATTTATATTTTATCTGGAGAAGTCAAATCGTCAACGACAGATAGTTCCCAGAATTTCCGTTTATCGGAAGTTTTGGGAAGCAATACCATACTGGAACCCCATTCCCTCTTTGGAATGAACACGTTCTACAGGTCTTCCTATCAAGCAGCAGAGAATGTAGATATTGTAGTCATAAAAAAAGGATACATTTTATCTTATTTATGCAAATACGAAATCTTCAATTTGAACTTTTTGAACATTCTCAGCAACCGAGCACAAATCATGCAAGACAAACTGCTGAATACCCATATCGGTTCCATTCAAGAGAAGATTGTCAATTTCCTGGTCTTGCGCTGCAGCCAACTGACTGGATGCAAGGAGCTGTTCATCACAATGGAAGATTTTGCCAACCTGATTGATGAAACACGAATCAATGTATCCAAGACATTGAATGCTTTACAGGAAGAAGGATTGATTTCCTTAAGCCGGAAATGCATCCGCATTCCTGACCTGAACGCATTATACACAAAGACCAATGGAAGCCAGAAGCAGGAAACTTCCATATAGGTTACATGCGGCCATAAAAGCAATTACAGAATAACATAAAAAACATCATATAAAATGCAGAATCCATTTTTACAACCATTTCATACACTCCATGATGTAACCCCGTTTGACCGCATTCAAACGGCAGACTATGAACCGGCCATCCGAGAAGGCATGCGCCTGGAAAATGAAGAAATCCAACAAATTATTGAAAATAAAGAAAAACCGACTTTTAAGAACACCATCTTGGCTTTGGAACAGGCTGGCAGCATTCTCGACCGAGTCACCACAGTCTTCTTCAACCTTCTCAGCAGTGAAACGAATGACGAGATGGACGCTGTTGCTGAAAAAATGATGCCAGAACTGACAGAACACAGCAACAATATCAGTTTGAACGAAGCCCTCTTCTTGCGCGTAAAGGAAGTGTACTTGCACAAAGAGGAATCCAACCTCACGGCTGAAGAATCCGAACTTTTAGAAAAGACCTACGACGGATTCATCCGCAAAGGGGCTAACCTCAACGAAAAGGATAAAGAAACGTTCAGAAAATTATCGGCAGAATTGAGCACACTTTCTTTTAAGTTCTCACAGAATCACTTGAAGGAGACCAATAAATATGAGCTGCATCTCACAGCCGAAGAGGAACTGGACGGACTTCCAGAGAGCGCACGAGAAGCGGCCGCTCTCACAGCCAAGGAAAAAGGAAAAGATGGGTGGATTTTCAGCTTACAGGCACCGAGCTATATCCCTTTCATGAAATATAGCAACCGATGCGACTTACGTGAAAAGCTGTACAGAGCCTATAATACCCAGTGTGCTCATAACGACGAATTCGACAACCAAGAAATCGTAAAGCAACTGATTAACCTCCGTATGCACATAGCCCAACTCTTAGGATATGCCAATTATGCCGACTACGTGCTCTGCAAACGCATGGCAGAAAACAGCGGAAATGTATATTCTTTACTCAATCAGCTATTGGACGCTTACCTTCCTGCCGCTCGAAAAGAAGTGGACGAAATCCGTGCACTGGCATGTGAAACAGAAGGCAGCGACTTCCAACTCATGCCATGGGACTTTTCTTTTTATGCAGAAAAATTGAAAAACCGCAAGTTCAACTTTGACGAAGAAGAACTCCGCCCCTATTTTGAACTGAGCAAAGTAAAAGCAGGAGTATTTGGTCTGGCTACCCGTTTGTACAGAATTACGTTCGAAGAAAAGAAGAATATTCCGGTCTATCACCCTGACGTGACAGCCTATGAAGTACATGATAAAGACGGAAGCTACTTGGGCATCATCTACACCGACTTCTACCCAAGAGAAGGAAAACGCTCAGGAGCCTGGATGACAGGATTTAAAGAACAATGGATAGAAAAAGATGGCACCAACAGTCGACCACATGTTTCCATAACCATGAACCTTACCAAACCGACCGCCGACAAACCAGCCTTGCTCACCTTCTCGGAAGTAAACACATTCCTGCATGAATTCGGACACTCCTTACACGGTCTGTTTGCAAATACCCGTTTTGAAAGCATGAGCGGAACCAATGTATATTGGGATTTTGTGGAACTGCCTTCACAATTTATGGAAAATTTCGCTGTTGAAAAGGATTTTCTCAATACATTTGCGAAACATTATCAAACCGGTGAACCGATTCCAGAAGAACTGATTCAACGCATTGTTGATGCCAGAAACTTCAACGTAGCCTATGGATGCATCCGCCAAGTAAGCTTCGGACTTCTAGATATGGCCTGGTACACACGCGACACCGAATTTGAAGGAGATGTAAAAGCCTACGAAAAGAAAGCCTGGGAACGTACCCAACTGCTTCCTCAGTTAGACGACACCTGCATGAGTGTCCAATTCGGCCACATCATGTCGGGCGGCTATTCAGCTGGATATTACAGTTATAAATGGGCAGAAGTCTTGGATGCCGACGCTTTCTCCCTTTTTAAAGAAAAAGGAATCTTCAATACTGAGGTGGCTCAATCCTTCAGAGACAACGTCCTTTCTAAAGGAGGAACGGAACATCCAGCCGTTCTCTACAAACGTTTCCGAGGACAAGAGCCTACAATCGACGCTTTACTGAAAAGAACAGGTATTAAATAAGAAACAATGAAAAGATTAATAAGACTTTTATTCATATTACTGACAGCACCTCTTTTCCTGTGCAGCTGCAATCAGGATGATGACATCAATGAAATTTTTGTCAGCGGAGTATGGTACTTCAACAATTACTGGACCAATGTAGACTGGGACAGCGACAACGACCGGTCGGCCCGCCCTGTATACCATTTACCCGATGATTTGAATGTCATCTGGTCATTCCAGATTGCCTTCGAAGCAGACGGAACATTCTCAGGAACACTGCATGGAGGCGCTTCATTCAGCGGAAGATGGGAAGCCAATCCGAAAGGACGTACCTTCGCCGTCATCGGCCCCATCAATACCAGTGGAAACATATCTGGTAAAAACAAAGAATTTATTACCATGCTGAAAAATGCACAGTTTTACAAAGGAGACAGCAAGAACATGCTGCAACTTGCACCGGAATCCAAAACGAACTGTATGCAGTTTTCTCACAGACAACTTGGATTATGATGGAAAATCAAGAACACAAGCGAGAAGTTTTAGATGAACGCTACATGCGCATGGCACGCATTTGGGCTGAAAACTCCTACTGCAGCCGCCGCAAAGTAGGAGCACTCATCGTCAAAAACAAAATGATTATTTCAGACGGCTACAACGGTACCCCTTCGGGATTCGAAAATGTATGTGAAGACGAAAATGGACTGACCAAACCGTATGTTCTGCATGCGGAAGCCAATGCCATCACCAAAATAGCCCGTTCCAATAACAGCAGCGAGGGAGCTACGATGTATGTCACAGCATCCCCCTGCATTGAATGTGCCAAACTGATCATTCAAGCAGGAATCAAACGCGTCGTATACGGTGAAAAGTACCGCTTGGAAGATGGATTGAACCTGCTGAAACGAGCAGATATAGAAACAGTGTATTTAAACTCTAACGAGGAAGAAAAATATGAAAAATAATTCTAACCGATTCGTACCCTTTTGGCTCGCCGTTTGTGTGGTCGTAGGCATCGCTATCGGTACCTTTTATGCCAATCGTTTTTCTGGCAACAGAATGGGAATCGTCAATACGTCATCCAGCAAGATCAATGCACTGATGCGTATCATCGATGAAAAGTATGTAGACACCATTAACGTAAATGATCTGGTAGAGAGTGCCATGCCCTTCGTTCTCTCTGAACTGGACCCTCACTCTTCATACATTCCTGCCAAGGATCTGGAAGCCGTGACAGCCGACTTGAAAGGTCACTTCAGCGGAGTGGGTATCCAATTCACCATCCAGCGAGACACCATTCATGTAAACAGCGTCATCAAAGGAGGTCCTTCTGAAAAGGTAGGATTGATGGCCGGCGACCGAATCATTGAAATTGATGATTCGACTTTTGTAGGCAAGAAAGTGACCAACGAAGAAGCGATGAAACGCTTGAAGGGTGAAAAAGGAAGCACCGTCAAATTAGGTATCTTCCGTCATGGTGAAAAAAACATCTTGCACTTTACCATCATTCGTGGTGACATTCCCAATAAGAGCGTAGATGCCGCATACATGATTAATGACAAATTCGGGTTCATTAAAATCAATAAATTCGGTGAAACGACGTATCCTGAATTGCTGTATGCATTAGCCAAGCTTTCACAGGAACAGTGCAAGGGACTTATTATCGACTTGCGTAACAATACCGGCGGTTACATGGCGGCTGCCATCCAGATGGTCAACGAATTCCTTCCCGACAATCAGCTGATTGTATATACAGAAGGAAGAAAATCTCCGCGCGAAAATTACTACTCCAACGGTACAGGAAGCAGCCAGACCATGCCTTTGGTGGTGTTAGTGGACGAAGGTTCAGCCTCAGCCAGTGAAATCTTTGCCGGTGCCATCCAAGATAATGACCGCGGCTTGATTATCGGACGACGTTCGTTCGGTAAAGGACTGGTACAGCAACCTATTGAATTCAGCGATGGTTCAGCCATTCGCCTGACTATCGCACGTTATTATACCCCATCCGGCCGATGCATCCAAAAACCTTATGAAAAAGGAAAAGGTTCTGAATACGAACTGGACTTGCTGACCCGCTTTGAACATGGAGAATTCTTCTCTGCCGACAGTATCAAGCAGAATAAAGACGAAGTCTGCCAGACTCTGAAAGGAAGAACCGTTTACGGTGGAGGAGGTATCATGCCAGACATCTTCGTACCACGTGATACCACCGGCATGACCTCGTATTTCCGGAAAGCGGCCAATATGGGACTTATCATCCGATACACGTTCGATTATACCGACCAGAACCGAAGCAAGCTGCAGGAATTCCAGACTACCGACGAACTGATTTCTTTCTTGAAGAAACAAAACCTGCTTGTCAAATTTGCCTCTTGGGCAGAAAAGAAAGGTCTGAAACGAAGAAACAACTTGATGCTGGCTTCCCGAAAGCTGTTTGAATTCAGCTTATACGGTAACGTAATATACGACATGCTGGGTATGGAAGCCCTGGTGGAATATGAAAACAAAACCGATCCAACCGTTTTGAAAGCTTTGGAAGTCTTAGAAAAAGGTGAATCCCTTCCTAAAGGAAAAGAAGCAACAACCGATTCTGAAGAAAATAGTCAAGATGACGAAACAAGAATTGCGGAAAATAATCGCACAAAATAAAAAAAGCTGTTCAAAAGAACAGCT
Organism: Phocaeicola sp.; assembly: GCA_020026225.1. Taxonomy (GTDB): domain Bacteria; phylum Bacteroidota; class Bacteroidia; order Bacteroidales; family Bacteroidaceae; genus Phocaeicola. The sequence goes on from JAHHQU010000046.1 coordinate 12,033, forward strand.
GCAAGAATGGTCTTTCAGCTTGTTAAAAAAGCTGGAAGACCATCCTGCTTTTTGCCATGCACATACCCTACTGCTTTATTATTCTCTCCCCGATGAAGTGCAGACGCATGAATTTATCGAAAAGTGGAAAGAAGAAAAAGACATCATACTTCCCGTCGTGGTGGGAGACGGTTTGCTGGAGTTAAGACGCTATAAAGGAAAACAAGATTTAGCAGTCGGAGCTTACGGGATTTTAGAACCCGCAGGAGAAGCTTTTGTAAACTTTGACACCATTGATTTGGCCATTATTCCCGGAATGGCTTTTGATGCGGAAGGCAATCGTCTGGGACGAGGAAAAGGTTTTTACGACCGACTTCTGCCCAAACTGAAAGCAACCAAAATTGGAATTTGCTTCGGTTTTCAAGTAGCTGCACATCTCCCCATTGACCCGTATGACTTTCCCATGGATGAGGTGTATACCGAAGAAGGGAAATTAAGCAAGTGATTCCGCAGAGAGTGTCCGGCAATTACCGGAAAACGATATCAGTAATCACCTGTGCCCCTACCTGGGCATTCAGATTACGAACCAACATGGCACGCTGCATCTGCAACTCTTGTCGGATGACCGAAGATGCCAGATGCACAAACAAAGTCTGGTTCTTTATATAAATATTGGTGGTGTATTTATAAATGGTAGGCCCTACCATATCTCTCCAAGCATCCACCAAGCGATATTCGTTCAAAGGCGTTTCCAACCCTTCCTGACGGAGAAATTTCCTCAAGACCTCTCCGATCTGTTCCGTATTATTCCGTTTCATCCTGTTCCTCCTTTCGTTCATGAACCATTCCATCAGCCACTTCAAAGAGTCGATAATCCCCTTCTATCTTTTTAAGGATTTGGTCCAGATGATCACGGTTCGTATCTGTAATGAAAATCTGTCCGAAGGCATCTCCCGATACCAATTTGACAATCTGCTCCACACGAGAAGCATCCAGCTTGTCAAAGATATCATCCAAAAGGACAATAGGAGTAGTCTGGCTACCCGTACGTTTCAAGAATTCAAACTGCGACAATTTCAAGGCAATCAAAAACGTTTTGTTCTGCCCTTGCGAACCTTCTCGCTTTATCGGGAACTCTCCCAATCGCATGATCAAATCATCCTTATGAATACCTTTCAAGGAATACCCCATGATCCGGTCGCGCTGCCTGCTCTCACGTAAAATAGTCAGCAAGTCACCTTGTGACGCATGCGATTCATACGTCAAGCTAACCTGTTCCCTGTCCTGAGAGATATAAGAATAATAAGATTGGAAAATAGGAACAAACTCCTGAATGAACTGCTGCCGCTTCCGATAGACGACCTCGCCGGAAGCAGCCATCATCTCCTCCCATACATTCATCAATTCCTCTTCCGGCTCCACATCTGCTTTTAAAAGAGTATTGCGCTGAAGCATGGCCTTGTTGTACCGAATCAAGGCCTCCAAGTATTCACGGTCAAACTGAGAAATCACCACATCGATGAATTTTCTACGTTCTTCACTCCCTCCAGCAATCAGTTGTGAATCAGCAGGAGAAACCATTACAAGAGGAATCAGTCCGATATGATCTGAAAGTCGCTGGTACTCTTTCTTGTTCCGTTTAAACTGCTTCTTCTGGCGACGCTTCAATCCACAATACACCTCTTCAGGTTCCCCAGCTTCAGTTTCATAATGCCCATGAAGCACAAAAAAATCTTCACTATGCAAAATATTCTGAGAATCCACAGGATTTGTGGCACTTTTACAGAAAGAGAGATAATATACAGCATCCATCAAGTTGGTTTTCCCCATTCCATTTTGTCCGATGATGCAATTCATCTTAGGAGAAAAAGAAAGCTCCACTTGGTCCAGATTTTTGTATTTAAGTATTGAAATGCGTTTAAGCCACATAGCTAGTTCTCTTAGATATTCAAATTCATAACAGCTGGAAATTTTCCCGAACCGTTCACACCAAAGACACCGACAGACCGAATCCATCCCAAGAAAAGGAAACAGATTCTTCTTCTTTGTTTTCGTCTCTACAAGAAGCTATACCGCTTGACTGCTTAAGACACAAGCACTTACACCAAAAGCATAAGCACTGCCATTTCCCAGTCTTCTCTTTGCGTGAACATTCAAGATAAATCCCAACCCAATAAAAGGTATTCACCAAAATAAACGTCGTACAAAAATAACAATAAAAGCAGTATGGATAAAAAAACATGGCTACAAATTTCATTTATAAGCATAAATAACTTACTTTTGCTGAGCGAAAAAAGCTTTATAATGATAAATAATAAAATCAAATAAAAATGACTCAACAAAAAAACACTCAGGATCCATTGAATGTGGATGAAGCACTCAGCTCGTCTGAAGCGTTCTTATTAAAGAACAAGAATGTATTATTAGGTGCAGTTATCGCTTTTGTGGTTGTCGTATGCGGCTACATGGGATACAAACATTTCATTTCTGAACCTAATGAATTGAAAGCTTCTGAATCAATCTTTAAAGGAGAGCAATATTTTAACGGAGCGAACTACGAATTGGCCCTCAATGGTGACAGTCTCGGTTATGCAGGCTTCCTCAAAATTGCAGATGAATTCAGCAGCACTAAAGCTGGAAATCTAGCTACAGCTTACGCAGGTATCTGCTATGCTCAATTAGGCAAGTATGAAGAAGCAACAAAGTATTTGAATCAATTCAGTGCTGATGACCAGCTTGTAGCTCCAGCAGTCATGGCTACAATGGGCAATTGCTACGCACAGCTTGGCCAGTTAGATAAAGCTGCTTCTGCATTGGTGAAAGCTGCAGACAAAGCTAACAGCAACGCATTGAGCCCACTTTACCTGATTCAGGCTGGACAGCTTTATGAAAAGCTCGGCAAAAATGCTGAAGCAATCGAAGCTTACAAATTGGTTAAAAGCAAATACGCCAATTCATTCCAGGCTATAGACATCGACAAATATATCGAACGTGCTTCTATCAAATAAAGCAAAGAACGAATCAAGTACATAATACAAGCACGATTTCGCATTGCGCACGGTCTACCTATGGCTCCGTGAGATATTGCGAAATCGTGCTTTTCTTTTTTATAAACCCTTTTAATTCTATTATAGTATGGCAACAGCTTTACACAACTTATCAGACTATGATTTTAATTCAGTACCCGATGCATCAGCTATGCGCTTCGGCATTGTAGTTTCTGAATGGAACAGTAACATTACAGGTGCTTTGTTGGAAGGTGCAGTAACAACCTTGAAAAAACACGGCGCAAAGGATGAAAACATCATTGTACAAACAGTTCCGGGCAGTTTCGAACTAACTTTCGGCTCTTCACAACTTATCAAAAGCGGAAAAGTGGATGCAGTCATCGCTTTAGGCTGCGTAATTAAAGGAGATACCCCACATTTTGACTATGTTTGTGCCGGAACGACCCAAGGATTGGCTTATTTGAACGCAACTACCAATGTACCAGTTATTTACGGTCTTATTACGACCAATAATCTACAGCAAGCCATCGACCGCGCAGGGGGTGTTTTAGGCAATAAAGGAGACGAATGTGCAATTACTGCAATAAAAATGTTCGATTTTATTTGCAGATTAAAAAAATAGTTGTACCTTTGCATCGCAATTGAGAGAGGAACCTACTACAATAGCTAATCAATCAAGAGCGAACGGGCAAATACCAGAGTGGCCAAATGGGGCAGACTGTAAATCTGCTGTCTTTCGACTTCGGTGGTTCGAATCCATCTTTGCCCACAAGACTAGCAAAACTTAAGTGTAAGTTTGAGATTGCTAATTGATAGATTTATTTTTTGGGCAAATACCAGAGTGGCCAAATGGGGCAGACTGTAAATCTGCTGTCTTTCGAC
>JAHHQU010000047.1 GCA_020026225.1 Phocaeicola sp.
AACTTGCAGATTTATCAAAGACTTTTATAAACTAAATTATTGAATATCAGTAGATGAAGATGCTTTTAAGGGACGACTATTTAGGCGTTTTTCATGTTAGTAAAAAGGCTCAAACTCTTCTTAATCTAAGATATAAACAGCAATGAAAATTCAGTAGAAATACTGATTTTCATTGCTGTTACCAGTTTTATATAATTGATTATTATAAATCTCTAACAATCTGTTCTATCCGACTGATTAGCTCAGAATTGTTTACGAGAGATTCCGCATCATCAAGTTTACAAACTGTACCTTCTTGAAACAGACAATAAAGTATTGTTTCCTTATATTTCAATGTACAGCAGAATATCCTTTCGTCCTTTTCTCCCCAATAAATATGAAGTTGCTTGTGACCTTCTATTTCATGGTTCAGATAGATAGGCTTTCGTAGATGCTCTGCAAGCATAGTCCGAATTTCTACAAACTTCTGCAACAAACGGAAGAAGTGGATGGCCTTGAACAACTCTGAATAATTGGCTATTTCATTTTTTACAGGTTCGTACTTGCAGGCACGAATGGAAAAATCTATCGCCTGTGCACGCTTCGTCATATCTTGCAGAATGCTATCTCGGAAGAATTGATTTTTTTGATAATATCTGGCTGTTTTTTCATATCCGGGCAATACCTTTTCTACAGCAGGGCGAAGAGCTTCATAGGTTTCATAATTGGTTCGGGCAAAACGATCGGCTAAATGATATAAGAACCAGAGTTCTATGCAGGGATGACTTTCAATGAAGATGACTCCATGCTTTTTATATTTTTCCTTAGCTGCCAGGTAAAGGTTATATTGCTCCTTGTTTTTTACCAGTGTATCCGTATCTATGACAAGAAATAACGCATCAGCTCGTTCCTGCGGCTTTTTCTTCAACTCCTTGTCAATCAATTTTAGATTCTGTTTATACGAACTTCGGCTGTTTTTAGGTACCTCAGGTACCATGGAGAAGCGGAAACGGTTGTTCGTTCTCAATCCATCGAAGTAAAACCATTCCGTAAAACCTTCACCATATATTTTGATTGTATATTCCAAAGGTCTGAACTGTTCCATCTGCTCTTGCTTTAATCGTTTATGAAAATACTGCCCAACTGCGGTTTGGCACCAAGCTTTCCTGCACGATAAGCATTCAGAATGGACACTTCTTTATGCAGGCCAAAATCTTTTGCTCGATAAATCTCTGTAGCTCCTGACTGATTCTTGTTGGCAAAATAAACCATGTCTCTGCGGATATATTCTTCGTCCAGCAACATGAGGTTATGGGTAGAGAATATCAATTGTCCTCTTTCGGAATTGACCAGGAACGTTTTTAGAATATGGGTGAACAAATCGTAGTGGAGAGAACTGTCCAACTCATCGCATACCAGAATTTGCTGGTTTTTCACCATGGTATAAAGTAGGGCAGAAAGTCCATACATACGGTTGGTACCATCGGATTCATCCATATTGGAAAGATCTCCCGTATAGAATGGGGTTTTGTGTGTAAAGAAAAGTTCCTGTTTGGACAGGTTGTCGGTCTGTGGCTCTGGCAGGTGAAGGATATGTGCTATCTGCCGGACTTTTTCAAGGGTTTCTGCCGCGACTTCTCCCTTCTCTTCTTTGATATATAAATCGGAAATATTGAAATCTGCCTTATTCAGCATTTCACAGATAAACTTTTTACTTTCTCCGTCCAGTCTGACTACATCGTTGGCAAACTGTTCCAAATCCATACGATTGTCCAACATTGGAAGAATGGTTCTTTCAAGATAAGCACATAGGTTATCGAACAATTCGTTCTTTTCTACATTAGCATTCATGTAAGTGGCCAATACACTCATATTAGGCAGACAGTTGGACTCTACAAACAACTTTTGCGTAGCGGTGAGTTTTAGCAAGGGACCAAAGGATATAGAGGAGTTGCCTTTTTCTGCTATCCATTTGCGTTCAAAAAATAATGCACGCCGATTGTTAGGATAAAAATAGAGTTCTTCCTTATAAATCCTTACACCATCCATTTCTACAAAATACTCATAACGGATGTCACCGATATAAAAGATCAATGTAAAAGAGGAATGGTTGTTACGGCTATCAGTATCCATAAGAAACGGAGTAAGTCCAGTGCCTGAATTGTTTTTCCGTGAGCGACTTAACAAAACATGGAAAACAAGCCATACCAATGCCTTGAGCAGATTACTCTTTCCTGAGGCATTCGGACCATAAATCACTCCTATTTTGGAAATACGCACATTCTTTATTTTTACAATTGCATATTCTTCATAGGTCTTATCAGCAGAAGCAGTAAAGTCCAGCATTTGCTCTTCTCTAATAGAAAGGTAATTTTTTACTTTAAACTGTAGAATCATACTCTTATAGTGTTAAAATCGTAAATTATTTGCAAATATAGTCATTAAAATCAAGAATGGTAAAATTAGGGATTGTTTTTCCTCGTGAATTCTTGTTTTGTGACATGGACTATTGTTAAAAGGGGCTGATTTGTTGATAATCACTCAATATATCTTTGTTGTTTGATGTTTATTGTTTAACTTTGTCTTATAGATTATAAGCATGAATTTTGCTTGACAATTTTGAATAACAGAATAATGAGAAATTGACTGAATAGAAAATTTAATATTAACCATCGCAGCCATATCTAGTGAGATTGGTTTAGCTTGTAGTGAGTACAAGGATTTTTTAGTGGACAAATTAATGGGTTATAGTGCATACACTTATATAAGGTGTAAGCATTTGGTTATAAACTCTTCTATAAGAAAAAGCAGTAGCCAAGAAAGGTTATTCAATCAAACATCAAACATTTGATAAACATCCGCTTACATAGGGATTACTTCGATGGTGTAAGCTATTGAATATCATAGTGAAATGAGTGCCGCACAAGCTGCAATTGAGGAATAACTGCATCAAACATTAAAACATTCGATAAATATTCGCTTACTCTAGGATTACTCTATATAACGAATATGATTGATAATCAATGTTTTATTAAAGTGGCACAGGCTGCAATTGAAGAAATGTTAGGAAAATAAGTAAATAACTAACTCTTAGATATTTAGGCGGTAAGTTCTGATTACACAGAACTTACCGCCTATTTTTTTATTTCTCGTAATATGAATAAACATGATATATGTGTATTATATCTGTGCAAGAATTATACATAAAAGTGGACAGTGAGAAAACAAATCTAAACTCATTGTATTTACGGGTAAGCTTTAAATCATACTAAAATGCATCAAGCTTTAATTTTTAAAGGATTTCATTACAATATTAGATAATAATTGGAGTTATTTGTAGTCAAATCGTTTCAGTAAAATGAAGTATATTTTCTATCTTTGTATAGAAGGTTTTTAATGAATTCCATTTTATTATGCACAATAAATATTTTCCAATTGCTGTTTTCATGTGTTTGTTCGTTTCGTCTCTCTTGGCCGGACATTATAGTTTTAGAGAAGCGCAGCGTGAAATCTCAAAAGATTTAAATCAGGCTTTATATCAAACCTTTATGGAAAACAAGAGTACGATTATCTGTCAGGATACAATTCGGGCATACAAGCAGTTGAAAGCTTCGACTGGAGGACAGATTATGCTGGCCATTACGGATGATAAATTTAAACGTTATTTAAAGCATACGGAACTAAAGGAGGAGTCTTATGTCTCTTTTGGTTTGTTAAATAAATCGGAACTTTCTAAGCCTGAAGAGGAATCCGGCTATTGGCTTTTGGGTGAAAACCAGATTCTTAGTGATACGCTCATTATAGATGATGAACAATTAGAAGAAACCATTGTACTGAAAGGAATTTCAGAACCAGCTATGGCAACCATATTACGCATTTCTGACCTGCGTCTTTTTTTGGCATTGGCTGTAGCTTCCTTGCTATGGGCTATCTATGCATGGCCTGTTTATCGCAAGCGCTGTGAACATAGACTCAAGGTTGGAGATTTAGGAGTGGTTGTTGAAGGTTTGGAAACATCCCATGAAACATGGAATATATCGGAAGGGAAATCAGAAGTTTTAGGGAATAGTTATGGCGGAATGTACTTTTCGGAGAAGAATGATCTGTTTTATGACTCAAAAGGAAATCCTATTCATTTTACGCCTATGCAGCAACAGTTGATTCGGTTGTTTTGGGAATCTCCTTCACATACGCTCTCTAAAGAAGTAATCTGTGCTCAATTATGGCCCAAGAAGGAGGATGCAAATGATACGCTCTATACCTTGGTCAGGCGACTGAAACCTGTGTTAGAAGAAAATACAGGACTTGTGTTAGTTGCTGATAGAGGTCGTAGCTATTCGTTGGTTATTAAATAGTTAGGCTGCTGACTTCTCCTTAGGATGTAAGAGTCAGACAAATGTCAGTTAATTGTCAGTGTTCTTTTGGTGACTTCTTTCTTATGCTGAATACATTTGTAAGCAAAACGAGATTTGCTTATGAATGAATTGCTGAAACATTTTAAAAAGATTCTATCTGGGTGTGTGGCTCATGATGAGAATTTGGGAGTTGATGATGACTCGTGGATTATTTGTGGCTTTCAAACGTTGAAGATTCCTTTCTGTATTAAAAAGGAATGTGTGCTGCAAAAGTTATGTACCTGTTGTTTAGGATGTGTCCTTTTCGCTAGTTCGGTCAATGCTCAGACAGAGAAGTCAGTTATGTTAGATGAAGTTACTGTACAGGCAGACCGTGTGGTCAATCAACCTGATGGATGGTTGATCTATCCAACCGCTGTTCAAAAGACTTCCTCACATACGGGATATTCTTTGCTTCAGAAAATGAGTTTGCCGAATATTCGAGTTGATGAAATCGGCCATTCCATTTCTGCTATTGACAATAAAGGGGATGTGCAGCTGCGTATCAATGGTATTGTTGTAGATCAGGCTGAAATGTTGTCACTTGATCCGCATACAATTCGTAAAGTCGAATTTATTGATCAGCCTGGTGTGCGTTACGGGGAAGGAGTGGCTTATGTTTTTAACATTATTACTAGTCGTGCAAAAAGCGGATATACCATTGGAACCGATTTAACACAGGCAGTGACTGTAGCTCAAGGTGATGGACTCCTTTACGGCAAGTGGAATGTTGGCAAGAGCGAATGGATGCTGAGTTACAGCGGAGATTATCAGTCTACGTATGGCTTCCGCAATGAAGAAACGACTCATTATCACTTGCACAATGGTTCCATCCGAACCATTACTCGAAAGGATGTTGACTCTAAACAGAAATCATTCGGTAATGACGTGAAACTTACTTATAATCTGGCTGACGGGGACAATTATGTTTTTCAGACTTCATTTTCCGGCTCCTTTAACCATACGCCTACTCGATGGTATCGGAAAGAAATCTTTGATTCTGGAAGTTCTGCCGGTAAACCAGCATTGGCAACAGACCGGAGTAGCAGTAAGACGAGCAGTCCTGTGATTGATGTTTATTATTTAAGAAACTTTCCCATGAGCCAGAGCCTTACTTTAAATGCCGTGGGAACTTACATCAATACTTCAGCCAAGAGTGCGTATGATGAAGGCGGCAGTTATATGTATGATGTAAACGGGAAAACCTATTCCATAATGGCCGAGGGAATCTATGAGAAGAAATTTAAGCCCTTCACGTTCTCTGCCGGAATAAATTACAAACAGAAAAAGACAGAAAATGAATACCTTGGCAGTACGACTGCTTTCAATAACATACGTAATAATCGTGTTTATTTGTTTACAGACATAACTGGGCATTGGAAAGATTTACGCTATTCGGCTGGAATAGGAGTGAGTTATCTGTATTACAAACAGCAGAAAAACACTTACGATGACTGGACCTTCTGTCCTAAATTATCGCTTACTTATGCTTTTACCAAGCAATTACAATTGAATTATACATTCAGCAGCCACGAACGTATGTCGCAAATTGCGATGGTGAGCGATGCAGTCATACGTTCCAATCCGATGGAATGGACGGTAGGTAGTCCGAATCTGAAACCGAGCCTTGATGTAGAGAATATGCTTAGATTATCATACAATGCATCACGTCTACAAACATTTGCTGAGGTTTACTATAAGAATTGTCACCATCCCAATATGGCTTTGTATCATCGAACAGATGATGACCAATTCATTTATACCCAGATGAATCAGGATCACATATCTGTTCTGCAAACTATGCTCTATGCCAATTACTGGTTATTGCCGCAAAAACTTTCGTTGTCGGCCTATGGAGGATTGTTCCGCTGTTTTAACTTCGGTTATGACTATACCCATTGTTACACCTCTTATTTTGTTAACGGAAGTTTGAATGCTTATATTGGTAATTTCAGCTTGTCGGCTCTTGCTGACAATGGATTCCGACATTTGGAGGGTGAAACCAAAGGAGTAAGCGGTTACCAAGCATCTCTTAAGGCTGCATACAATTACAAGGACTGGCAGTTCAGTGTATCTTATAGTCATCCGTTTATACATCACTATAAGATGTTTGAATCTGAGACCTTGAATGAAAACCTGTACAAGAAGAAAGTATTGTACAGTGCCGATGCTGGTAACTATGTATCCGTTAATCTTGCGTGGCGATTCCAAAAAGGACGTAAATATCGTACTCCTGAGCGTACCCTTAATTTGAAAGATACCGAAACGGGTATCATGAGCAGGTAACATCGTCATGATATGGCAAAGAGTTGGATTCAATCTTTATTCGCTTTTTCTGCGTGTTTGTTTGTTCCTGAATTTTTGCCATATCTTTCTTTGAACTGGGTTGGGGTCATGCCTGTGATCTGTTTGAAGGAGGTACTGAAATAACGTGGATAGGCAAAACCTACTTCTTGTGAAATTTCTTTGACACTCAATTCTGAAGTCTTTAGAAATTCTGTAGCTTTGTCTATACGCATGTGATTGATGTAGTCATTGACTCCGAATCCTGTGATTTTGTTCATCTTGTTATACAGTGAGGCACGGCTCATTCCCATTAGTTGGGTGATGAGACTGATGTTCAAGTCTTCATTAGACAAGTTTTCTGTAATGATCTTGTTTAGTTCGTTTAGAAATAATTCATCAGCTTGACTGTAGGTAATGTCTTTAGGGGATGGGACTTCTACTGCAAAACGTTCTTTTAAGAGTTCCTTGCGTTTTTCCAGCAAGTTCCCGATAATAGTTTGCAGAAATCCCATATCGAAAGGTTTCTTCACATAGAAGTCAGCTCCCAATTTATAACCCATCTTTTCATCTTCTTCTTTGCATCGTGCTGTAAGGAGCACCACAATGATGTGACTGATAGGTTGACTCTTTTTAATTTGTTTGCAGAGTTCAAATCCATCCATCACGGGCATCATCACATCGCTGACCACAATGTCCGGGTCTTTCTGAAGACAGATATCAAGGGCTTCTGCACCATTGGTTGCAGTATAAACTGTACGGAATGATTCCTTTAACGTTTCTTGGAGATAGTTCCTCAAATCGTCAGTGTCTTCTACCACCAAGATGGAGTATTTCTTAAGGTCGACAGACAAATCGGGAGTCGGTTCAATTGAACCGGATGCTTCTTCCTCTTGAATGCCAGGAACGCTTGTTATTTCATCGGCTTGCACTGGAATCTCAAAATAGAAAGTAGCTCCTCGGTCAGGATTGTTGTAAGTTCCCAATTGCCCTCCGTGCAGTTCTGCCAGCATTTTTGAATAAGCAAGACCTATCCCACTGCCTTTGCAGGTGTGGTTCCCCTCATAATTTCGTTCGAAAACATGTAGTAAATCTTGCTCGGAAAGTCCTCTTCCTTCATCGCATACGGCTATTCGTATAAATCCGTTTTTTTCACATTTCGTTCTCACTTCAATGGTGGTATTTGCCTCGCTGAATTTGATGGCATTCATTAATAAATTGGATAAAATAATTTGACATTTCCATTCATCAAACAAAACTTCTCCCAAGGAGGGGTCCAGATCGTAGCTGAGTTTTATGTTTTTTTCTGTCATTTCATTCTTAAAGTCGTTTGAGGTGTCTTTTACCCAATCGTTTATGGGATGGTATGCCATTTTCAGGTTATCAGCACCCGATTCTACTCGATGTAAGTCAAGGACCATATTTACCATGTTAAACATGCGTCCGGCTTGTTTGTATATTTGTCCCAGTTGTTTATACAGTTGTTTCGCATCGTAAAAATCTTCTCCTTTATCCATCAGTCGTTTGAGTGGTGCGTAAATCAAGGTAAGAGGAGTACGTAGCTCATGGTTTACGTTGATGAGAAAGTTGATCTTTTCTTCGTTGACATGTTGTTTATAGAGGAACATGTTTTGCCGGTTCTTTTTAGAGTTCTTGTAATACGAATAAATGGCTATCCCTGAAATGACAGCAATAAACAGGAAATAGCTGAGCAGAATGAACCAACTTCTATAATACCAGGGAGGGAGTACGGTTATTGCCGCTAATTGTACCGGTTGGGTAAGATCTCCTGATTTTGTAGTGCAGGCTGCGTACAACTCGTATTTCCCAGGGGACAATGACGATGGCAGAATCATACGTGTATTGTATGATTCAATGTTCTGCCAGACCCCATTCTTTACAATGGAATACTTGATAAGGGTACGTTGAAATACGTCTTCCGCTCGGATTTGCAGAGTTATATACAAGCTGTTGTAATTGTGAGGAATTTTTATCTCTTTATTTTTTAAAAGACCTGTTATCGATTTTCCATCAAGTAGAAGGTCTCCTAATTCTATTTCAGGTGAGCTTGCAGAAACTTGCGGAATGTTTCTAGAAATTTGTACCAGTCCTTCGCTCCCTCCCAGATAGATATAATCCTTCTTAGAAGTGTTTTGGTATGCAAACAGAATTTCATTCGGCAGAAAACCGTCTGATCGGTTTACCTGTGTGAATTTGTTATCTTCTATCTTGTAGGAAAAAAGTTGGTTCTGAGCTCCTACCCACAGACGATTCTCTCCATCGTATAACAAGAAAGTGATGCTGTCAAATAAATTGGTCGGTATTTCAGCATACGTTTTCTTTTCCATGTCGTAATAGCCCAATCCTTGGTTGGTAGCCACCCAAATCAGATGACTTTGGTCGTAAGCCAGTGATACGACAGTGTGACGCTTGTCGAGAGAAAAGAGTAATGAAATCTGATCCGTTTGTTGGTCTACATAATATACTCTATTCTCGCACATGAATAACGAGAACTTTTCATTAGAATGTGCCAGTTTCATATCCCCCTCTTTAAAGGGCATTCCTGTTTCATCTTTAATCTCAGAAAATTTCTTTTGGCTCGGACGATAGACCCAGCTGCGTTCTCCCAAGATATATATTTTATCGGGAGCTACCAGATGTCCCATGGGAAGGTAACCATAAAAGCATTCCTTGAAGTTCGTTTCTTCATTTACAATGATGAATGGACGGTATTTTCCCGTCTTCTTGTTGAAAGCAAACATTCCTTTGGTATAGATGGATACCAATAGCTCATCTTCATCCAATTCGGAGATAGAAACAATTTTGTCACCATACGTTGTAGGGAAGTGTTTGAACTGATCGGTTTGTGGATTGAAAAGGTTTAGTCCGCCTCCATCTGTTCCAACCCAAAGCATTCCTCCTTTTTCTTCATACAAACTGATGACTGCAGCTTCGGTCAGACCGTTCGGATCATCCATTGCAGTTTCACCATAGGTCTTTATATAAGATTCTTTGATGCAGAATACGCCTTTACGGACGGTTCCAGCCCATAAATGCTGGTTCCTTCCTTTGTATAAAGTAGTAATGGCATTCGATGGTATCGTAAAACGATTTCCAGGGATGTGTTTCAATTCTTGAATTTCCCTGGTCTGTAAGTTCAGCCGTTTGATACCTTCTCCATCAGTACAAATCCAAAGGAAGCCTTTAGACTCTAACAGACCGAGGGTGAAGTTTGTATCAAACCCTTTTGTATCGACGGTATAGTGTTCTAATAATTTTCCTTTCATGGAATACCTGTACAATCCACTGCCTTGGGTGGACACATAGATGTTCCGGTCGGAAGTTACACATACCGACTTTATCAGATGATGTTCTTTGTTTATGAAAGGATTTATTTTCATTGTACGTGTATCCATCAGATACAATCCTTGCTCTTTCGTGGCCAGAAGTAGTTTCCCTTTGGCATATTTTTGGATGTCTATAATACGAAAATCGGTGTCTCCATATGCTGCCTGTTCACATACTTTTCTTTCTTCTAAAATATCCTTTTTATAGTTGTATCTCAATATCGTATTTTCACTGCCGAAAAATAGTCCTTCCTTCGAGGAATACGATGTAAAAACATGGCGATAATAACGGCGGATAAATTTGTCGAGTTGCTTGTTGTATACCGAAAGACCGTCCAGAGTTCCAGCCCAGATGTTACCGATGGAGTCTTCTACCAACGTATTCACTTGATTGTTGGGTAAGGAAAGAGAATCTTCAGGATTGAAGAAATAATTTGTGAACTTGTGTTGCTTGAAAACATTTACTCCTTTTTTTGTTCCTAACCATAATGCTCCTTTCTGGTCTTCTAAAATAGCTTGAATGGTGGACTGCGAGAGTCCTTGTTCTATTGAAAGTTCATAAAATGAATAGCAGTTGCTATTTCCTTTCAGCTCTTGAAAGAATGAAAAGAGTACGATAAAAACCAAGAAAACATCAAAGAATTGATTTCGCTTCATTGTTTTAATGACTAGTAAAAGATTAGTTTATGTTGTTGGGTTAACTATAAGTTTTTAGGCTAAAAATCATATATTTCTAGTCTTTTTTCTATAGAAACAAATGTAATTAGCAAATAGTTGACTTTAGTAGACGATTCTTGACTAAAATTTTGCAAGTTTTTTCTTCCAATAGTCATTTTTTGATTCCTTTTATACTGTCTTGGACATCCATCATGATGAACTCGCATAATTTTACGGCACATGAAAAAACATTTTTAATCTTAAAAAAACTTCTAGATTTATGTACGAAAAACGCGGTAGTCTTTCTGCAAGTATGTGGAGACGTAAATCCTTATTAAAAGCTTCGCCTATACTTATGGGTATGCTTTTAGCCGGTTCGCCTGTTGTCGCTTATGCTGAGTTACCTTCTTCAGCGGTTCAAACCATTAATCAGCAGACCATCACTATAAAAGGTATGGTCGTTGATTCCAAGGGTGAGGCTTTGATTGGTGTGAATGTATTAGAGGTAGGTACCTCAAATGGTACGATTACCGATTTTGATGGAAATTTCCAGTTGACCGTTCATTCCAATGCTAAAATCAAGATTTCTTATATTGGATACCAAGATGTAGTGGTGGCTGCTACTAATCAGAAAGACCTTAAAGTTACTTTAAAAGAAGATACAAAGGCTCTTGATGAAGTTGTGGTTATCGGTTATGGTGCTGTTCGTAAAGCAGATTTAGCCGGTTCGGTTGCTGTATTGGATAACAAGAGTTTCAAGGATCAGCCTATTACCCGTACTTCTGATGCTCTGCAAGGACGTGTTTCTGGTGTTCAGGTTGAATCCAATGGTCTTCCGGGCGGACAGGTAAAGATTCGTGTACGTGGTGCCAACTCTGTCAATAAAAGTAATGATCCTTTGTATGTGGTAGATGGTATCATTCGCGAAAGTGGCTTGGATGGAATCAGTCCAGAGGATATTCAGTCTATGCAGGTATTGAAGGATGCTTCTTCAACGGCTATCTATGGTGCCCGTGGTTCTAATGGTGTGATTCTCATTACTACCAAGAGTGGTAAGGCAGGGGCCAACCGAATTACTTTCGATGCTTCTGTAGGTATTTCTAACGTCTCAAAGGATTACGATCTTTTGGGAGCCTATGATTACGCTCAGGCTTTGAAGGATGTGAAAGGTACTATTTTTTCTGCAGAAGAAATGGAAGGATATAAAAATGGTACGTTAGGAGTTGATTGGCAGGATCAGATTTATCAGACAGCCATTACACAAGACTATAAGTTGGCTATTACAGGCGGTAATGAAAAGACTCAGTATTATTTCTCAGGAAATTATATGAAGCAGGAAGGTTTGTTGAAGACAACGGATCATGAACGTTACCAAGCTAAATTAAATGTCACTTCACAAGTGAAAGATTGGCTTCATTTGACTGCTGATGTGAATGCAGCGCACAGTATCTCACACGGAGCTACCGTCAATTCAAGTGCGGATAACGTGATTTATGTTGCCAACAATTATTCTCCAACTATGGAAATCATGGATGAATATGGCAATTACAATAAGGACCCGTACAACTCAATCCAGCATAGCCCGGTAGGACAATTGGTCAAGAACAAGCGTGAAGGAATGGATAATGTGTTCAATGCTCATGTGGACTTGCGATTCAATATTGTTAAGGGATTGACTTTTACGACCACCAACGGCGTTGATTATTTTGATGGCAAGAATTATGGTTTCTCCAGTAAGCTCGTATTTCCGAATAGCAGCATGAATAACAGCGATGCATACCGTATGAGTTTGCAGACCACCAATAACTTGACTTATATCGGTGATTGGGGAGATCATCATCTTACTGCTACAGCTGTATATGAAGCTACAAAATCAGAAAGCCGTAACATGGGTATCACAGGACGTGATCTTCTTACAGAGGGAGTTACTTGGTATAATGTGGGATTGGCTGCCAATCGTGATGCTTCAAATAGCTTCAGTGATTGGGCTCTTGTTTCTGGTGTGGGACGTGTCATGTATAATTTTGCAGACCGTTACCTTTTGACTGGTACATTTCGTGCAGATGGCTCTTCTCGTTTTATGAATGACAAGTGGGGCTTTTTCCCTTCTATTGCAGCTGCTTGGATGGTAAGTAATGAGAAGTTCATGAAGAATGTCAAGTTTATCAACGAATTGAAATTGCGTGCTAGCTATGGTATTGTCGGTAATCAGGCAATAGAGCCATATTCAACACTGGGGTTGATGAGCCAAGATAATTACAATTTTGGTACATCAAGCGATTACACGGGCTATTGGTCATCAAATGTTCCAGCTCCTGATTTGACGTGGGAGAAGACTAATCAGTTCGACTTTGGTATTGACCTATCTGTCCTCAATCATCGTTTGAGTTTAGGACTTGACTTCTTTTACAAGAAAACGACCGACGCATTGCTTTCCAAGAGTATCCCTGGATATCTGGGAGGCGGTTCTTATTGGGTAAACGACGGCGAAATTGAGAATAAAGGGGTGGATTTCTCTTTGACTGCTCATCTGTTCCAAGGAGAAGGCTTCAACTGGTCATCTACTCTGAATGGTACTTTCCTTAAGAATAAGGTAAAGAAACTTTCCGGAGGTCCAGAAGAACTTATCTTTGGTACTTCACCGGCTCCAGGTATGGTTAAGTCTGTAACGGTTATAAAAGAAGGTGAGCCTATTGGTACCCTCTATGGTTATATTTGGGATGGCCTTGACGAGCATGGGGTAGATAAATACAAAGATTTGAATAAAAATGGGCAACTGGATGCTGGCGACCAGACTGTAATAGGTCATGCTAATCCTGACTTCACATTTGGGTGGAACAACTCATTCTCTTATAAGAATTGGGATTTGAACATGTTCTTTACCGGTTCATTAGGTGCACAACGTTTGAATATGGCTCATTATGCCATGTCAACTATGAATGGTAATACCAAATTTATCACATACGCTGATGCTTATAACCAAAACTTTGATCAAATAGGACAGGGGGCTTTTTATGCAACTCTGAAAGGTGAGTCCAAACACATCGGTGAGTCTTCTAAATGGGTAGAAGATGCAGATTATTTCCGCTTGGACAACATTTCCTTGTCATATAACCTTTCTAAGAAAGTGACGAAGTTCGCCGATTTCCGTTTTACAGTCAGTGCACAGAACTTGTTTACGATATCGGGCTATAAAGGTATGGATCCTGCAGGTTCTACTTTCTCAACGGGAAATATTGATGGTGATGCAGGTATAGATATGGGAGCTTATCCATGTCCTCGTACCTTCACTTTCGGTGTACGAATGAACTTCTAATTATGTTAACATAAATTGAATTAATAAGATGAAAACAAAAATATTTATGGCAAGCCTGATGATGGCTTCCACTCTTTTCAGTTCTTGTAGCGATTTCCTTAAGGAGGATCCAAAGGGACATCTTACAGCTGAAAATTACTTCAATACCTTGGATGAATTGAAAATGGCTACTGTGACGTTGGCTAAAAAAGCTCAGGCAACTCAGATACATACAAATATGCTGTATCCGCAGTGGCAAGGTGATGACATTACAGCGAATCCTGGAAGTAACAAACAGGCTTGTGCTGAAATGGACAAGTTTGATGTTACTGATAACAATAAAGGTGTAAACGATGCCTGGAATCGTAATTTTACTTTGATAAAGGCTGCCAATTATGTAATCAACAATGCATCAAAGACACCGACATCTCAGGAAGAAATTAATATTGCTATTGGTCAGGGAAAGTATTGGAGAGCATTTGCATACTTTTATCTGGTGCGTCTCTTTGGTCCGATTCCATTGAATTTGGATAATACGAATGATAACTATACTGCGACTTTGACTTCCGAGGATAAAATATACGAACAGATTGTTCAAGACCTCTTGGATGCAGAGGAAATTCTTCCTACCAGTTACAAGGATGCTCCACGTAGATTGAATGGAGTTGATGTGTATGTTACCAAACAGGCTGCTACTGCAACTCTTTCAGCTGTGTATATGGCAATGGCTGGTTATCCTCTGAATAAAGGAACAGAATATTATGCAAAGGCTGCAGAAAAAGCTAAGGAAGTCATTCAGGGAGTGAAATCGGGTAAGTATGACTTCAAATTGGAGGATGATTACCGCATGGTTTATTCAATGGCGAACAATTATAATAAAGAAACGGTTTTGGGTATCAACAATTCTCCGGTTCAGGATTGGGCTCAGGACTCGGAATTTCCACTTTGTCAGTTGTTTGAATCACTCGATGGATGGGGTGATGGATGGGGTGAAATCCGTTTCTGGAAGCGTTTCCCTGAAGGACCTCGTAAAGACGCTACGTATGCGAAAAAGATTTTTTATAAGGGTAAGTTGGTCGACTTTTGGGAGAAAGGTAGCAATGATGAAGGAGAAGTGGTTCCTTTGATTCCAGAGATGCATCCGATGTTTTGTCTGTTTACTTTGAATGCAGATGAACAAGGAAATGCAATCCTTAATGCTACATTCGACTATACCAAACCTTATAATACGAAACGAATGACCAATGATCACCGTCATCGGGTTATTCGCTATTCTGAAGTCATGTTATGGTATGCAGAGTCAATCGCCCGTACGGGTAAGGTAGATGATTTGGCAAAAGAATGTTTGCGTTCAGTTCGTAAAAGAGCGGTGAATCCGAAGGATGTAGATGTGGTAGATAATGTATCTATTGATGCCATGACTCCAGAACAATTTGCTGAAGCCGCATACCAAGAACATGGATGGGAAGTGGCAGGTTATTGGGTGGCTATGGTCACTCGTCGTCAGGACCAATTCCGTATGAATCGTTTGAAAGATACATTTGAAGAACGTGTTAAGAATTCACCGATCGAAGTCGCTCCAGGAGTCATGTTGGAGGAGAGTGTTAAATTCACCAATAAGACTTGGAATGACAAGTTGATGTATTTGCCGTATCCTTCTTCAGATGCAATGATGAATCCTAATCTGAGACGTTGATAAGGTTAAAAATGTCATTTTACTTATGACAGTTCTTGAGCGTTGTATTTGTGAAAACGCATCGCTTTTCTGTACTTGTACGAAGAAGAGGGTGTGTCAAATCACCTTTTTTTAAAAAAAGAGCGCTGTATAGCCGAACTTCCTTGCGAAGCGGTTATA
>JAHHQU010000048.1 GCA_020026225.1 Phocaeicola sp.
CTGTGCCCGGCATCATGGTATGTACCATTCCACGCCATTTTAATTCTTCTACAAAATTCATCGAATAAAATTTTTAGTTGTTTATAATCTTAGTTTTAATCTGTCAATTTATCTTCTTTATTGTTTGGAAACAGCATGATTTCGTATGGCTTGCATGTAGGTATACAGTGTATCTACACAGGCATCAATTCCCTTGTCGCTGTTCAAGGTTATGTCATAGTTCTCCATCTTGCCCCATACTGTATTGGTGAAATAATCGTGATATTCTGCTCTTGCACGGTCGTATTCTTCAATTTTCTGCTGTGCAGTACCATAGGACAAGTGTTCTGTATCCATGATCCGTTGGATGCGAGAGGCTTTATCGGCAAACACGAAAACGTTGATAAGGTTTGCTTTTCCTTTCAAAATGTGTTCGGCACAGCGTCCGATGATGACGCATGTACCTTTACTTGCCAGCTTTTCCAGCGATTTGCTCTGAGCTGTGAATATTTGATGACTGATGGGAACGTAATGGCCGCTGATGAATAACCCGTAAGGTACGGGAGTCGAGTTTTCCTCCATGGCTATCATGTCCTTGTTATAACCGCTGGCTTGTGCTGTCAGTTCATTGACTTCTTTGTCGTACACCGGAATATGCAGTCGGTCGGCTAACTTTTTGCCGATGGAACTTCCTCCAGAGCCGAATTGGCGGCTGATGGTAATGACCCGATGCAGGGAATCAGTCGTATCAACCGATGCGTTCGCCGGGCAGACAAGGGGGCTTTCTGTTGCCACAAAGACAATGGAGAGGACTGCGGTACTCAGTTCAGCAAAAGGAATGGCCAGCCAAAGTCCTGTCTTTCCAAAAAACAAGGAGAACAGGATGATGGCTATAACGGGTAGGGCGATACCTCTCAGAAGCATGATTGTAAGAGACTTCACGGCTGATTGTATGGATTGGTAATAGATGCCGATACAAATGCCCAAACTCATGAGAAGATAAGCTGGAAGATACAATCTTAAGGCGAAGACCGTATCTACAATCAGTTGTTCGCTGTCCGTTGCAAACACTCTGACCAATGATTCCGTGAATCCATATCCAATCGTGAGGTAGATAACTCCTAAAATCAATCCGGAAATGACTGAGAATTTGCGGAAAGTGTACATCTTATCGTATTCATTGGATCCATAACTCAAGCTTATCAATGGTTGTGCGGCTTGAGTTACACCCAGCACCATGTTAACGGTGATGAGGGTCCAATTCATGACAATGGTATAAATGGAAGCTCCTTGGGTGCCATACAGCATGGTTGACTGCATGATAAAAACGAAGGTTACGATACCTGAAGACGATTCAAGAACGAATACGCTGAATCCGCTTTTGATTATTTCCCAAGATTTCTTGAAATCGACGTTCTGAGCCTGGATTCGGATGTTAAGTCTCTTCCAAATGGTATAGCCGAAGTTGATCATGATGGTAATGAAGGAGCAAAGGCAGGTGGCGAAAGCGGCACCGAACATGCCCCATTCAAATCCGAAAACGAAAAGGAAGTCTAAGATAACGTTCAGCCCTGTACCTACCGCAATGGCAGTCATGGCTACTTTCGGATGTCCGTCATTCCTAACAAAGCAGCTCATCAATTGGTCCATGAGGAATCCAGGAATATAGATGAGCAAGCATCTTAAATAAGGGAGTACATACGTGATGTTCTCATTGTCTGCACCTAAAAAACGTGCGAATGGTTCGATGAAGATATTTCCCAATACAGCCAAGATTGTACCTAACAATAAGGCTGAAAGAGCTGAAGTCGTGAAGTAGGAATTCGCTTTTTCAAATTCCTTTCTTCCCCTGCTGATGGAATATAGACTTCCTCCACCGATTCCAAACATAAATCCTAACGCAAACGCAATTGTTATTACTGGGGTACAAATACCCATAGCCCCCAAAGCGATGGCACCTAATTTCCTGCCAACCACAAATGTGTCTGTAAATGTATACACTGCTACGAGAGCCATGGCGAACATGCTCGGCAATAAATACCTCAAAAAGGTTTTTAATTCAGAATCTTTTTTCTTTGTCAATGTAATTGATTCCATTTCTCTTTTATTATGTTAGTTATAGAAAATCAGGAATGAAGAACATAAAAAAACAGGCCCGTCGTAAGTACGATAGGCCTGTTTTCTTATTTCTTTAATTTTATTATACAATGGTCTGAACCCTTACTCTAATGTCTGAAGTAAGTGTCCGTAATAATGCATATGTAATAAAATAAGTCCCATTTCTTAATTTTTTTACAAAGGTATATGTTATTTCGCTATTTACACAATAAATCCACTAATATTTTAAATCTATAAATGAAGTGTTTTTTTTTGATGCAGGTAGCTTTTACCGTAATTTTTCAGGGAGTGATATGGAGTGGATGATTTTAAGCAGACGATTCCTTCATGATACCTTATTTATAAAAGAGATATTATGAACGATTTCAAAAGCGGGAAATCTTTTAAATATTTTTTGACTGACTATCAAGATGTCCTGATGGAAAACAGAGAAGGTAAGTATGATGCTTAAATGTTGCAGAGAAGGAATCTTTTTTCTTTTATATGCAAATAAATTAAGAGAATCCTGGAATTGTTAATTGTTTTTCTTTCGATTCGTAATTTTAAAGGCTTATTATACGGTTTTATGTTAAAAATGTAGGTATAAATATTTTAAAATAAAATATGAGATACTAAAAAAAATTGGTGTTTCGTAAAGTTTAACAAATAAACCCAAACTTACTTTTGGATTTGACATATTTTTAAATAATAATTTTGGTTTATTCTTTTTTTATGTTACATTTGTACCGACTTTAAAATAATAATAATAAAAAAAACGAACAGACTGCTTGGTTGGTGGAATGCAAACAAATGAATTTGATGAAAAACGCTTATTCCTTATAGGATGCTCTAATTCATGAGCTTGCATTGAAATCAATCTGGTGAAAAGAAACAAAACTTTAAATAGACTACTTGATAATTTAAGCATAGTAACTTTAAAATAACTAGGTAAAAAGTTTTTCTTTGCAGACCCTGCATAAATGGAATATGCCGCTCCCTCATGTAAATCTCCAACAACTTTCTACCTTTATCTAATAACTAAATTATATTGCGTGGCAAGAATAGGCCAGCGTATCGCAAGAAGGAATGATACAGGTTTATTTGACAATGACATATCAAACTAGACAAACATAGCATTTTCCTTTAATAACGTACTTCCTGGTAAAATAATGGAAACGAGGAGCAGTGAAGTGCTCATAAATACATTCATCTCCTTTTGCTTCTTCTGCAAGCATATAAATCTTAATATTATATACATATAAAAACAGTTAACTTATGAAACTAAAACAAACTTCCCGTCTTGCATTTTATCTGCTTATGGGTATGGGAAGTACATTTGCTTATGGTAAAGCGAATGCGAACATTACCCATTATTCAGCAGAACTCCAACAGAATAAGACTACAATACAAGGTGTTGTTGTCGATTCAAATGGCGAACCTCTTATTGGTGTAAGTATCTTGGAAACGGGAACCAATAACGGAACAATCAGTGACCTTGATGGTAAATTTACTTTAAGTGTCAACTCTAAATCAACAATTGAAATTTCTTATATCGGTTATAAGACTTTGAAGTTGGCTGCGAAAAGCAATCTCGGACAGATTGTTATGAAAGAAGATACCGAAGTGTTGGATGAAGTAGTCGTAACTGCTTTGGGTATCAAACGTTCAGAAAAAGCATTGAGCTACAATGTACAGCAGGTAAATGGCGACAAGATTAACACAATCAAGGACGCCAACTTCATTTCTTCTTTGAATGGTAAAGTTGCTGGTGTAACCATCAACTCATCAAGTACAGCCGGTGGTGCTTCACGTGTAGTCATGCGTGGTGTGAAATCCATCGCATCTAGTAACCAGGCTTTGTATGTGATTGATGGTGTGCCAATGTTCAACATGGCCAACTCATCAAAAGAAGATGGCTTGTATTCTACTCAACCAGGTACTGATGGTGCTGCCGATATCAACCCTGAAGATATTGAATCAATCTCTATGTTGACCGGTCCTTCTGCGGCCGCTTTGTATGGTAATGCAGCAGCAGCCGGAGTTGTATTGATTACAACTAAAAAAGGTAGCGAAGGAAAGACTTCTGTTACTGTTTCAAATAACACCACTTTCTCTAGAGTGAATATGTTGCCTGAAATGCAGAGCAAGTATGGTAACTTGCCTAATCAGGTCGACAGCTGGGGTCCTATTGTAAATAGCGACTATGATCCTAAAGATTTCTTCCGTACCGGTGCTAACGTTATCAACAACGTGTCTTTGTCTACTGGTAATCAGAAAAACCAAACTTACTTCTCAGCTTCTACTACAAATACAACCAATATCTTGCCGAACAGTGGTTACAACCGTTATAACTTCTTGGTTCGTAACACCACTAGTTTCTTGAATGACAAATTGGTATTGGATGCAAGTGCCAGCTATATTCTCCAGAATGATAAGAACATGGTTTCACAGGGATTCTATAACAACCCGTTGCCTGCAATCTATCGTTTCCCACGTGGAGAAAACTTTGATGATATCCGTATGTATGAACGCTATAACAGTGTATATGATGTTATGGAACAATATTGGCCATACGGTGAAACATCTAGTGGTTTGGCTAACCCATACTGGATTCAGAACCGTCAGTTGCGTGAAAACAAAAAGACTCGTTACATGCTCAACACATCTTTGAAATATAAGATTTTTGATTGGTTGGATGTAACAGGCCGTGTGAAGATTGATAATTACGAAAACAGATACACTAATAAGACATATGCTTCTAGCGGTAAGTTAGCTTCTGGCGACCGAGGTGCTTATGCTGATATTTGGTCACAGTCTAAGAATACTTATGCCGATGTCATTGCTACTGTAAACAAACGCATCAATGACTGGTCTATCAATGTCAACTTGGGTGCTTCTTTGAATGACTCTCGTTATGAAAGCATCGGTTACGATGGCGGTTTGAAGATTCCTAATTTCTTCGCTGTACACAATATCAACTTCAAGGAAGCTTGGAAAGCAAAACAAGAAGGATGGCATGACCAGTCTAGAGCAATCTTTGCCAATGCAGAAATCGGATGGAAGTCAATGCTTTATTTGACAGTAACCGGACGTAACGACTGGGATTCAAGATTGGCATTCTCCGACTACAAATCATTCTTCTATCCTTCAGTAGGTGCTTCTGCTATTATTTCTGAAGCAGTGAAGATGCCTGATTGGTTCACTTACCTTAAGGTACGTGGTTCATATACTGAAGTAGGTAATGCTTATGGACGTTTCATGACTACTGTAACTTATCCGTATAATGAACAGGGTCAGTCATGGCAGAGCTTGGCTAACTATCCTAACCTTAAATTGAAACCAGAACGTACTAAATCATGGGAAATCGGTGTGGATGCACGCTTCTTTAATGATTTAAGTGTGAACTTGACTTACTATCGTTCAAATACATTCAACCAGACATTCTGGGCTGACCTTTCTGCATCATCTGGTTATTCTAAGATTCCATTGCAGAGCGGTAACATCATGAATGAAGGTATCGAAATGGCTATTGGTTATGATAAGAAATGGAAAGATTTCTCTTTCTCAACTACTTATACATTGACTTGGAACCGAAATGAAATCAAAGAATTAGCTGATAATGTATATAACTACGCAGATGGAAGCTTGTTGTCTTTCGATGAACTTCCTGTAGCTAACTATGGTTCAACTGATGCTCGTTTGTTATTGCGTGTAGGTGGATCTATGGGTGACGTTTATTCACAGCGCGTTTTGGCACGTGACTTGAACGGTTATATCTTGAACGACCCTGATACAGGATTGTCAATGACAGACCAAGAAAATTACCTTGGTTCTATCCTTCCAAAAGTAAATATGGGTTGGAACTTTGGTTTTGGATATAAAGGTATCAATTTAGGAATGACCTTTACAGGACGTTTCGGAGGTATCGTAATGAGCCAGACTCAATCAATTTTGGATGCTGCCGGTGTTTCTAAAGTCAGTGCAGATTACCGTGACATGGGTGGTGTTCCTATTAACCAGTCAATGGTATCACCTAAGGAATATTTCACTACTATCAGTGGTGCTTCATATTACTACACTTATAGTGCAAATAATATCCGTTTGGGTGAATTAAGTTTGAACTATACATTACCTAAAAAATGGTTTAACAACAAGGTGGGTGTTACTCTCGGTTTCGTAGGAAAGAACTTGTGGATGATTTACTGCAAGGCTCCGTTCGATCCTGAATTGACAACATCAGCTGCTTCAAACTTCTATCAAGGATTTGACGCTTATATGTTGCCAAGTACACGTAACTTTGGATTCAACGTTAAATTGCAATTTTAATTAATTAAAAAACTGATTAAGCTATGAAACTTTTAAAATATATTGGATTGGGTGCTGCTATGGTTTTGGCTGCAAGTTGTACAAGCAATTTTGAGGAGTTCAATACCAATCCTTACCAGCCTGCCAAAGTTCCGGCTAACACCCTTTTGTCTACTATGTTTGAAGTATATGCTTCACCACAGCAGAATGATTGCCAGATGATTAATACGATGTGGGCTTGCTTTAGTGGACATGTAACCGCTCCTCAGAGTTGGGGTAAAGGTGAAAATTTGTTCTGTTATTATAATGTTGTAGAAAACTTCAATGAAGTTACCTATAATACTTATTTTAATAAGATCTATACTAACTTGTTCCAGATTGAGAAACTGACAGAAAAGAAAGGACTTGTTTATTCTATCGCACAGGTAACCAGAGTATTTGCTATGCAGCGTATCGCATCATTGCAAGGACCGTTGCCTTATACACAAGTGACTCAAGGTAATACTACTGCACCGTATGATGATGAAAAGACTGCATGGCATGCAATGTTCGATGATTTGAACGATGCAATCAAGATTCTTGAAGAAGCTGCTAAAATGGGTGTAAATGCTGATTTGGCTTCTGTAGACCAGTTCTATAAAGGTGATTGTGCTCGTTGGTTGAAGTTTGCAAATACATTGAAACTTCGTATGGCATTGCGTATTTCTAATGCAGATGAAGCATACGCTAAACAACAGGCTGAAGAAGCTGTTAAGAGTGGCGTTATGGATAAAGTAAGCGATAGCTCTTGGGACTGGACAAATAGTAACCAGGGTGTCAACGGTTATAATGTAGTAGATAGCTGGGGCGAAGTAAAAGCCAATGCATGTTTGGTAGCTTACATGAATGGTTATGAGGACCCTCGTCGTGAAGCTTATTTTACAAAGAATAAAGCTGGTAAATACATTGGTGCACGTTCTGGTTCTGCTGAAATCCCTACTCCTGGTGCATATAGTGACTATAGCCGTTTGAAGATTGCAACAGAAAAGAGTGCGGCTCAACCGGTAATGTATGCTGCTGAAGCTGCTTTCATGAAAGCTGAAGGAACTTTGAAAGGATGGAATATGGGTGAAGGTACTGCTGAGCAGTTCTATAATCAGGGTATTCAGTTGAGCTTTGATGAATTCAAAGTTCAGGGTGCAGAACAGTATATGAATGATGCAACCAAGAAACCTGGAAATCACATCGATTCAAATCATTCTGGCGACAACTATATGAACAAATCAAAAGTTGTAGTTAAATGGAACGATGGCGATACCAAGGAAGTTAAATTGGAAAAGATTCTGACTCAGAAATGGATTGCTTGCTATTTGGATCCTTTGATGGGTTGGTCTGATTATCGTCGTACCGGATATCCTCAGATTTTCCCTGCAACCAAGTCCGCTAATACATCTTGTACTGTTGAAAGAGGACAAAGAAGACTTCACTTTGCAGAAAAAGAATATAGAACGAATAAAGTGAATACCGAAAATGCAGTGAAGATGCTGTATGGTGGACAGGATACTAATGGAGCTGACCTGTGGTGGGCACTGAAAAAATAATTAAACCTTTAATTTGAAAACTTATGAAAAAAATTTTATATTCATCTATGTTGGTGCTTGGGGCATTAACCTTTGCACAGTGTGATGATTGGACAGATATGGAGAACAAGTTCGAAGAACCATATAATGTCCATAGCAATGAATATTACGAGGAGTTACGGGCCTATAAAAAAACTGATCATGCCATTTGTTTCGGATGGTATAGCGGTTGGACAGGAATGGGAGACAATATGTATAACATGTTGCGTGGTATTCCTGATTCAATGGATGTAGTTTCTTTGTGGGAAGGTGCTTTTGATTTGACTCCTGAAAAAATTGAAGACTTGAGAGAGGTGAGAGAAGTAAAAGGTACTCGCATCTTGTATTGTCAATTCATAACTACATTAGGTGCTAGAATGACTCCTAAGGAAGTGGAAAATGATTTTATCGTTGATGGTAAAAAATACACTAATCAAGCTGAAGCTTTAGCTGCATACTGGGGATGGTATGATGGATACGGAGATACCTCTGCCGAAGGAATGGAAAAGGCAATCAGAAAATATGCTCGTGTTATTGCTGATACCATCAAACATTATGGATACGATGGATTTGATATTGACTATGAACCTAATTATGGATACGGTGGTAACTTGAGTACATATCCAAACCGTATGCATATCTTGTTGGATGAATTGTCAAAAGACTTCGGTCCCAAATCAGGTACTGGACGTATCTTGATGGTAGATGGAGAGCCTCAGACCTTACTTCCTGAATCAGGCCCTTTATTGGATTACTTCACTATTCAGGCATATTATTGTCCAGGTGATGGTAATTTGGATGGCCGTTTCCAAAAATTGTTGGATAAATTTGCTCCTACGGCCGAAGGTGCTACTGCTGAAGAAAAAGAAGCTACTATCTTGAGGAAAACCATTTGGTGTGAAGACTTTGAAAAACATAAAGGAGATGGTGGAGCGGATTTTACAACTCGTGACGGAGAACATGTACGTTCTTTGAAGGGTATGGCAATGTATTACCGTCCAAACCTTAAGGATGTTCGTATTGGTGGAGTTGGTGCTTACCGATTCAACCTATGTCGTCCGGTCAATGACTATTTCTTTATGCGTGAAGCTATTCAAACTTTGAACCCAGCTCAACACTAATATTAAAAATTAGAAATATTATGAAATTAATGAATTTTACCAAATATCTAGCATGTTCTGCCTTGTTCCTTTCAATGGCAGCATGCGAAGACAATGACTATTCTGTCATTGAAAATGGGGTGTATATAGCAGAAGCAGCTCCATCTGATAAATTTAATCAGCAAATTGAAAATCTGGTGATTGATGATGAAAATGTTGAATTGAAACTGAATATTCGTTTGGCAGCACCTGTCAGTGAGAATGTGAATGTTTCTGTATCATTGGATCAATCTTTGATTGACGCTTACAACCAAAAGAATTCAACCGTATTTGAATTGCTTCCAGAAGCTTACCGAGAAATGAAGGAATCATTGGAAATCCCTGCAGGCGAAGTGTCAGGCGAACCTTTTGTGATAACTATCAAATCGTATATTACACCTAATAATGAAAGTTATGCACTCCCGTTGCGTATCTCTGTTACTTCAGGGAATGTATCCACTGTTGGTAGTGCAGATAAATTGATGTATCTTTTAAAGACACCAAACAAACAGAAGTCTGTCGTTCTTAGTGGAAGTGAAAAAGTAACTACGTTCAAAAGTCCATTTCCTGCTAGCAAATGGACTTTTGAATATTGGATTAAGGTAAACAATAATACAGGTATTCCTACAGGAAACTGGGAAGGTGAAGCTAATAAACCGCTTAGGACACAGGTATTCCAAGGTAATTCAGCCCCTGTTCATTTGGATGGGTCTGAATCTGTTCTTTTGCGTTATTGGCCTGACGGTGTCAAAAAGATAGCTCCTACTCTGCAGTGTCAGTTGAATGGCGCTTATTTTGATAGCTCTGAGTTCTGGTGGCCAGATACTTGGTATCACATCGCTTATACTTACGATGGTTCAACCCTTACTTTGTATAAAGATGGTGTTGAAGATAATAAGTTGATCGTTTCCAAGAATTTCAATTTTAAAAAATTGATTCTATGTACTTCATTCAATTGGAGGATGCAGGTAGAATTTGCTCAGATCCGTTTGTGGAATGAGTGCTTACCAGTTAACTTGATTAAGGACGGTATGTCAAGTCAAGTTCCTTCAGATGCAGATGGATTGATTGGATACTGGAAGTGTAATGAAGGAGAAGGAAATGTCCTTAAGGATTGCACAAGCAATGGAAATGATATCAACTTTGCAGGTTCTTACACAAATGTAAGTTGGAGTGAAAAGACTTATAACTTCTCAAATCCAAATAAGAAGTAATGTGAATTCCATGAGAAGATAAAAAATCTCAAAAATATGGGGTGCATCAATTAGTTGATGCACCCTTTTTTTGTATAAGGGATATGCTTGCTTCTAATGCAACAGATTACCAGCTCTTAAATGCTATCTTAAGAGGCTTGGAGTTTCATCTTTAGAGAAGCCTTGTAGGCCTGTATAAGGCACGATGAAGCTTGCTCTGTATCCTACTAGGATGGTACAAAAAAAAAGAGGCGTCTACGCGATTGTAGACGCCTCTTCCTATTTTTATAGGAATTGTTTTTCCTTATTTATATTCCTGCCAGCTCTTGATCTGGATATCTTCCTGACTCATTGAGCAGAATGCTTCAATAAACGCTTTGGCAAGGCGTGCATTGGTCATCAACGGAATGTTATGGTCGATAGCACCGCGACGGATACGGTATCCGTTAGTCAATTCGCGTTTAGAGTGGTTCTTCGGAATGTTAACGATCAAATCGAACTTGTGTTCAGATATCATCTTCATGACATTGTTTTCTGAATCTGGACGCTCATCTGGCCAGAATACTGGAGTTGTATTGATGCCATGTGAATTCAAGAATGCTGCTGTACCTGCAGTTGCGTACAACTTGTAACCTTTCTTATGTAATGTCATGCTGGCATCCAACAAGTCTACTTTAGATTTAGTAGCACCTGAAGAGAACAAGATAGATTTCTTAGGAATGCGGTAGCCTGTTGCAATCAAGGCATTCAGCAATGCTTCGTGGAAGTCATCACCCAAGCAACCTACTTCACCGGTAGAAGACATGTCTACACCCAAAACAGGGTCGGCATTCTGCAAACGAGCGAATGAGAACTGAGAAGCTTTTACACCGATACGATCAATGTCGAATGCTGATTTATCAGGTTTAGAATATGGAGCATCCAACATGATACGGGTAGCTGTTTCGATGAAGTTGCGTTTCAAAACTTTAGAAACGAATGGGAAGCTACGAGATGCACGCAAGTTACATTCGATTACTTTAACTTCGTTTTTGCGAGCCAGGAACTGTACATTGAATGGACCAGAGATATTCAACTCTTTCGCAATCATGCGGCTGATTTTCTTAATCTGACGTGCTGTTGAGAAGTAAATCTGCTGTGCAGGGAATACCAAAGTAGCGTCACCAGAGTGAACACCTGCAAATTCAACGTGTTCAGAAATTGCATATTCTACTACTTCGCCATTCTGAGCTACAGCGTCGAATTCAATTTCTTTTGTTTCCTGCATGAACTGTGATACCACAACTGGATATTCTTTAGATACTTCACTTGCCATCTGCAAGAAGCGGGTCAATTCTTCCTCATCGTAGCAAACGTTCATGGCTGCACCACTCAAGACGTAAGAAGGACGAACCAATACAGGGTAACCGACTTTCTCAACGAATTGTTTAACGTCGTCCAAGCTGGTCAATTCCTGCCATGCTGGCTGGTCTATGCCCAAACGGTCTAGCATTGCAGAGAACTTGTTACGATTTTCTGCATGGTCAATGTCGATAGGAGAGGTACCCAAAACTGGTACTGACTGGCGGTGCAGTTTCATAGCCAAGTTGTTAGGAATCTGTCCACCTACAGAAACGATGACACCGCGTGGCTGTTCCAAGTCGATTACGTCCAATACACGTTCGAATGACAATTCATCAAAGTACAGACGGTCGCAAACGTCGTAGTCGGTAGAAACTGTTTCTGGGTTATAGTTAATCATGATAGCCTTGTAGCCCAATTTACGAGCAGTCTTGATGGCGTTGACAGAGCACCAGTCGAATTCTACAGAAGAACCGATACGGTATGCACCTGAACCAAGGACAATCACTGATTTCTCATTCTTATAATAGTTTACATCGTGACCTTCTACTGCATAAGTCATATAAAGGTAGTTGGTCAATTCTGGATGTTCAGAAGCGATTGTATTGATACGCTTAACAGCTGGTTCGATACCCAATGATTTACGGTAAGCACGAACAGCCAAGTTTTCTTTTTCCATGTTGCTTCCTACAGTCTTCAATACGAAGCGAGCGATCTGGAAGTCAGAGAAACCTAAAACTTTTGCCTGACGCATTACATCGGCAGAAACCTCTTCCAGTTTGTTGTATGACTGAAGTTTTTCCTTGTAGTCAACAATGTTTTTCAACTTGCCCAAGAACCAAGGGTCAATCTTGGTCAAATCATACAAGCGTTCGATGCTGTAGCCCTGTTCCAATGCCTGAGCGATAGCGAAGATACGCAAGTCAGTAGGGTTAGCCAATTCATCGTCAAGATTTTCAAATGCAGTATGGTCGTTACCTACGAATCCATGCATGCCCTGACCGATCATACGGAGACCTTTCTGGATGATTTCTTCAAAAGAACGTCCGATAGACATGATTTCACCTACAGACTTCATGCTTGAACCGATGCGGCGAGAAACGCCTGCAAATTTAGTCAAGTCCCAACGAGGAATCTTGCAGATCAAATAATCCAAATCTGGAGCTACATAGGCTGAATTTGAAGTGCCCATTTCACCGATTTCATCGAGTGTGTATCCCAAGCCTATTTTTGCAGCAACGAAAGCCAAAGGATAACCGGTTGCTTTAGAAGCTAAAGCTGAAGAACGGCTCAAACGAGCGTTTACTTCAATTACACGGTAGTCATTAGTGAATGCATTGAAAGCATACTGGATGTTACATTCACCTACGATACCTAAGTGACGGATAGTAGTAGTGGCGATATCCTGCAACATCTTCACTTGTTCGTCGCTCAATGAACATGTAGGAGCTACAACGATTGATTCACCAGTGTGGATGCCCAGTGGGTCAAAGTTTTCCATGCTGGCTACGGTGAAACAGTGGTCATTTGCATCGCGAATTACTTCGAATTCGATTTCTTTCCATCCCTTAAGAGATTCTTCAACCAAAATCTGTGGAGCAAAAGTGAACGCACTTTCTGCCAATTCGACAAATTGCTTTTCGTCCTGACAGATACCGCTACCCAAACCGCCTAAAGCATAAGCTGAACGGACCATTACTGGGAAGCCGATACGATGAGCTGCTTCCAAAGCGTCCTTCATATTTTCAACAGCTTCACTTACCGGAGTCTTGATTTCTATTTCGTTCAATTTCTTAACGAAAAGGTCACGGTCTTCGGTATACATGATGGCATCAACAGATGTTCCCAATACCTTTACACCATATTCCTCCAAAGTACCGTTCTGATGAAGTTCAGTACCGCAGTTTAATGCAGTCTGACCGCCGAAGGCTAACAAAATGCCGTCAGGACGTTCTTTCTTGATGATTTCGGTAACGAAGTAAGGAGTGACTGGAAGAAAATACACTTGGTCTGCGACGCCTTCCGAAGTTTGGATGGTTGCAATGTTAGGGTTGATTAGCACGGAACGGATACCTTCTTCACGCAAAGCTTTCAAAGCTTGTGAGCCAGAATAGTCAAATTCACCAGCTTGTCCGATCTTGAGGGCACCGGAACCCAACACTAGGACTTTCTTGAATTTTTGTTTCATCGTTTTATTGATTGATGTTGTTTTTAGAAATAGGGAAGACCTAAAGTAAATATACCTAATATTTAATTTATCTTTCCTTCTAAACTGCAAAGGAACGATTTTTTTTGATTAAAACAAAGTATTTACGTACCTTTGCTGCTATTAAAATGTAAACAATTATACTTATGAGCAAGGAAAAGATAATTTTGACGGGCGACCGTCCTACCGGAAAGTTGCATATAGGCCATTATGTGGGTTCTTTGCGCCGCCGTGTAGAATTGCAGAATTCGGGTCTTTATGACAAGATTTTTGTTTTTGAAGCAGATGGTCAGGCATTGACTGACAATATTGATAACCCCGAAAAGGTTCGTCAGAATGTAATCGAAGTAGCTTTGGATTATTTGGCTGTAGGATTGGATCCTTCTAAGTCTACCATTTTTATTCAGTCACAGATTCCTGAACTTTGTGAATTGACTTTTTATTTCATGGATTTGGTGAGTGTGGCTCGTCTGCAGCGTAACCCGACGGTGAAGTCTGAAATCTTGTTGCGTAAGTTTGAATCAAGCATACCTGTAGGCTTCTTTACTTATCCTATCAGCCAAACTGCTGATATTGCGGCTTTTAAGGCAACTACTGTCCCAGTAGGTGAAGACCAGGAACCGATGTTGGAACAGGCTCGTGAAATCGTTCGCCGTTTCAATTATATTTATGGTGACACTTTGGTGGAACCGGAAATCTTGTTGCCGGAAAATGCGGCTTGTTTACGCTTGCCGGGAACTGACGGTAAGGCTAAGATGAGTAAGTCTTTGGGGAATTGTATCTACCTTTCTGATTCTGCTGATGAAGTGGAAAAGAAGGTGAAGAGCATGTACACTGACCCGACTCATATTAAGGTGAGTGATCCAGGAAAGTTGGAAGGCAATACAGTATTTACTTACTTGGATGCTTTCTCTCGTCCGGAACATTTTGAACGTTACTTGTCTGATTATGCAAACTTGGATGAACTGAAAGCTCATTATACTCGTGGCGGTTTGGGTGATATGAAAGTGAAGAAATTCTTGGCTGCTGTCATGCAGGAAGAGTTGACTCCTATCCGTGAACGTCGTAAGGAATTTGAAAAAGATATTCCAGCTGTGTATGAAATGTTGCGTAAGGGATGTGAAACAGCTCGTGAGGCTGCAGCTCAGACCTTGAGCGAGGTTCGCCGTGCGATGAAAATCAACTATTTTGAAGACGAAAACTTGATAAAGGAACAGTCTGAACGTTTCAGCAAGTAAGAATAAGAAGATCATACCTTGAAAAGGAATAAGAGGCAGGAAGTGAATATGTAGTGTTCGTTTCCTGTCTCTTTCTTTTTTCTTTTCTTTTTCTGTTGTCTGCAAAGGTGTATAATCTTTGATAAAAGAGGGAAGGCTATTGGGTGGAAACCTTGCACGAGGGAGGGAAAAGCGGATTTTTCCTCACTTTTCGCACTTAAAAGTCGAAAAATACATTTTTTTTGAAAAAAAGTCTGCAAATGTTTGCAGGTATCAAAAAAACGCGTACCTTTGCATCGCATTTGAGAACAAGACCTCGGGCGTTTAGCTCAGCTGGTTCAGAGCATCTGCCTTACAAGCAGAGGG
>JAHHQU010000004.1 GCA_020026225.1 Phocaeicola sp.
TATAAACTAAATTATTGAATATCAATAGATAAAGATGTTCTTAAGGGACGACTAAGTAATGCCGATTAAACTCAAATAAATCATTGCAGAACGGAATATCGCATGAACTTATTTCACCCTTTCTGTTAGCAACGATGGTGTTTACAGCAATATGATCGTAATGTATTAGTTTATTGCCCACTGGTAACAAGTAAAATTCTTTTATATTACTTGCAGCCTTTCCTATACAATAGCACATTAGCATGTTGAATTTCATATTTGTTCTGCGGCTAATTTTCACGAGGCGAGATACATTGAGTGTCTTAAAAAATGTAACCATTGGCATTGGTGCATTCATCCACATTTCAAAGGCATATGCTCGACTGGTTTCTCGAGGATTTACTTCTTTCTTCATACGAGTGTTGTTTTATTCTTTTTATCAGAAGCAAAAGTATGAGAAGTGTGTAAATTCAAATAGAACAAATGAGACATTTATATGGGATTGGTGAACAAGTCTGAATAAGGATTTGAAACTTTT
Organism: Phocaeicola sp.; assembly: GCA_020026225.1. Taxonomy (GTDB): domain Bacteria; phylum Bacteroidota; class Bacteroidia; order Bacteroidales; family Bacteroidaceae; genus Phocaeicola. The sequence continues at coordinate 518 of JAHHQU010000004.1, forward strand.
AATAAAGACATAGGTGTATATCCACAATTCTTCTTGAATTCACGTATAAAGTGCGACTGATCAGCATAGCCACATGCATAAGCTATTTGAGCAAGATTGGTCCCTGTCTGGGAAAAGTGTTGCATATATGCCAAAGCCTTTTGAAAGCGAACAATACGAGTGTATTCTTTCGGATTCATACCTACAAATGAATAGAATAATCTTTCAAATTGCTTTTTACTTAAACAAGCAATTGAAGACAGTTCAGCTACGGATGTTTGAGGATGAATTAAGATTTCCTGTATGGTTGCACCTATTCTCTTAATATTATACGTTGTCTCAAATAAACTATTAGTAAATTGTAGTACTAACCATTTCTCTATATAGCTAATGCAAAGTGAATCATCTTTACAATTAGATATTTGCATAAACAGTTCATTCAATTTTTCATTTTCAAGACTATAACCGGAAACTTCTTGGTTGTAAAATAGAGATGTTGGTATATTGACAAACATACTCATGGTATGTGGATGGAATACAATAACAATCATTTCAACATTTCCATCTGTATACAAATGAGATGAATAATTTACCTGTCCGCTAATGGTAAATTCCGATTGAACTGTTTTCAATTCTGGGATATAAAGTGGTGTTCGTTTGTGGAAAATGATTTGAGGACAGCCTATAGGAAAAGTAAGGGTGTTCAACGGTTGATTACTTTTGAATACCCAATAATATCTGATGTAAGGTTGTAGTAACTTACACGGCTTATAAAATTGAAATTTATCTTGCATATTACAAAGTTAAATGTTTTGCATCCCAATGTATTTATGGTAAGGCTCTTTTTTATTCTTTCCATGCAGAAGAAAGATAAAGAGGATTCCCCTTGTGGATGAATTGAATCTTTTCTTGACTTCTGAAGTCGATAGAAGAATGGGTAAACTTTCAATCGCATGGTACAAGTCGTAGAAGGAAAACGGTTGTTAGATACGCAACTTGGTTGAATATGGCATTATAAAGTGATGGAGGGTCTGTTCATGACAGGACCCACAGATAAAGGTCTGATTTAATTGCTGATTCAAGATGGTGTTGTAGCTTAGACTGAAAAGAGACAAGTCGACTTTATAGTGAAAAAAATACGCTGAGAAACCCTGACAGGTTTGTTGCTTGATGGCGTATTTTTTTCATTACTTTCACTTTTGGAGGTGACGAGAAATGAAAAAAAAGTAGTTACTTTGCGTCGTCTTTCCGTCTTATTCCCTGGGAAAGTTCTCTAACAATCTAAGGGATAAGCAGAAGGTTGATGTAGCGAAATAAGGTAGCAATATGGCAACAGCAAAAGAAATGACGGTAGGTAATCCTTTACCGTTGATATTGAATTTCTCCATTCCTCTTGTATTGGGTAATCTGCTTCAACAAACCTATTCATTGATTGATGCAGCTATAGTAGGAAAATATTTAGGAATTAATGCTTTGGCCTCTGTAGGGGCCAGCTCTTCAGTTATTTTTTTGATCTTAGGATTCTGTGGTGGATGTTGCGGTGGCTTTGGCATTCCAGTCGCACAGAAATTCGGGGCTCGTGATTACGTCTCGATGCGTCGTTTGGTATCGGTCAGCATAAAGTTGAGTGCTATCCTTTCATTGGTAATGGCAGTTGTAACGAGCTTGCTTTGTTCTTCCATTCTTCAATGGATGCAGACTCCCGACAATATTATGCATGGAGCCTACCTCTACTTGTTGGTTACCTTCATTGGCATTCCATGTTCATTCTTCTACAACCTTTTGTCAAGCATCATTCGTGCACTGGGCGACAGCAAGACTCCGTTCTTGTTCCTTTTGTTCGCTACGGTGTTGAATATTTTACTGGACCTGCTTTGCATCTTGGTCTTGGATTGGGGAGTAGCGGGAGCAGCCATCGCTACCGTGGTGGCACAGGGAGTTTCTGCTGTTCTCTGTTTCCGTTATATGTATAAGAAATACGAGATTCTTCATACCGATGCCAGTGACCGGAAGTTCCGTCCGGAATTAGTACGTCAGCTTTTGTTGATAGGAGCACCTATGGGGTTGCAATTTTCCATTACGGCCATAGGCAGCATCATGTTGCAGAGTTCAAACAATGCATTGGGAACGGCTTGCGTAGCAGCCTTTACTGCGGCTATTCGAGTAAAGATGGTCTTTCTCTGTATGCTTGAAGCGTTAGGTATTGCGATGGCGACCTATTGTGGACAGAACTATGGTGCTGGTAAGCCCGAACGTATTTGGCAAGGAGTCAAGTCGGCAGTGATGCTGATGGTGGTTTATGTCATCTTGGTCAATTTGATTCTATGGAACTTCTCCGATGATTTTTCAAGGATTTTTGTGGACGCTTCTGAAACGGAAATTATTGAGAAGGCTGCTCTTTATTTGCATGTCTCTGCGGTATTCTTTCCTGTTTTGGGCATTCTATGTATTTTGCGCTATTCCATTCAAGGTGCAGGGTATACGCAGTTGGCCATGTTTTCGGGTGTCGCCGAAATGTTTGCTCGTACCTTGGTCAGTTTGGTAGCCGTTCCGCTTTGGGGATATACCGCCGTATGTTTCGGTGATTCATTCGCTTGGTGCTGTGCGGTGCTTTTCTTGGTTCCTGCCTTTGTTCATGTATATCGTCGATTGTTGAAGATTGTAGAACATGAACGTGCATTGCACTCTACAGCCCTGCAGTAAGTTGATTCTCGGTTCTTGGATAAAAGAGTTGCTCCCTTCCGCTGGAAGGGCTCTTTTCAACTAATTTTGAATGGGCAGGTTTTTCCATAACCATGCGGGAATCAGCTTCCATAGCCCGACAAGGATACGGTATTTCCAATCGATAATGTATCTGCGTTTTTTCTTTTTCAAAGCTTGGACGATGAGTCGGGCTGCATAGGTCTTATCCATCAACATCGGATACTTTTTACTGCCGTTTAGAATGTCGGTGTCTACGAATCCAGGACGGATATCGGTAAATTGGATGTTTGCATGGTGGAAATGGGCCAACTGTTCCAATGCGTCAATATACGTATTCTGAAAGCGTTTGGTAGCGGAGTAGGAAGGAGCAGCTCCCAATCCCTTGGTACCAGCAATGGAACTGATAACAGCAAGGTGTCCTTTACCTTGTGTCAAGAAATAACGAAAGGCTGCGGTGACCATACGGACGAATCCTGTACCATTGGTTTCCAATGTATTGATTTCTATATCTGCCGTCAACTCCTTGTTTTGTTTTCCTATGCCAGAACTATGGAAATACAAATCCATACCATCTACCTTCTCTATGAGCTGGTTCAGTTGGTTGTCCGCTTCTTCTTTGCGGATGTCAATCACCTGAATTTGAATTTGTTCAGGTGCTATTGCCTGTAATTCTTTCAGTTTGTCTTCTCTGCGTCCGGCAATGCCCAGTTGCCATCCGTCATTTACTAACAGACGGGCTACTTCTTTTCCGATTCCTGAGGTGGCACCAACAATAATGGCACGTTTGGTATTTGAGGTATGCATGGTTTATTAACGGTTTGATCTGATTTCATAAATATAATGTCCGGTAGAAGGAATGTTTTCGGCTTCTCCGTTGTAATAAAATTCGCCCTTGAATGGCATCTGCTCATTGACAGGACGGATGACATCGCTCAACTGGTTGCAGAAGGCGGTATAGGCATGCAGGTTGTTTCGTTCCCCGGCATCATCCCGGAAAAACAGGACGTAGTGGTTTAGGGGATGTGCATGTACCAGTTGGTTGATTTGTCTGGCTAAGTCGTATGCTTCTTGGAGCGTAATTCGGTCAAAGAGGTTGGACAGGTTGAAGACAACAAGTTCCGACAATTGAGCGTGTGAACTCCAGAATAAAGGGCTTACTTGGGCCAGTCTTGGATGGAAGAGACAGTTGACATGCTGGTAGTCTTTGGATTCAAAGAAACTTTGTGTCAGCTCTCCCATTTCTTCCATTGGATAGATGCCTAAATACGTAATGTCGGCATGTGGAAGACGTCGGCAGGCATCAGTGAATGCCAGTCCCGATGCTCCCGATTCGTACGAAAGATCACAGAATACAATGCGTCCTGAGATGCGTGCGATGGTATTCGATAGCCAAGAACCGTTTTGTTCGAAAAGGGAGTAAGCAGCTGCGTACTGTTTTCGCATTTGGTAAAAGTTGTACAGACGAGCATAAGTCATCGGCTCCATTTCGTGGGCGATGGCTGTTACTGATTTGAAATCGGTACGGCCGTATGCCAGAAGTTCCTGGTTCCGAGCATCGGTATTTCCTAAAATGAAGCGTTTCCCTTCTGCATCCTTTATTGAGATTTTATCGTTCATTAAAGGCTCCTCAATCAGTCTACCGAATGGTAGGGTGAATGATGCAGGTAGCCTGTAGCTTCGATCACAGAGTTCCCATGCAGACGGGTAGTCAGGAATTTCAAAACATCCCTTACAGAAGTCTGCAGTATTTGTTTCGAGGTATCCGTTGTTCATGCGGATATATTCCATCAACTTGAAGAAAGTGATGTTTGCTCCCAATATGGATGGATTTCCAGTCAGAATGAGTTGCTTGCGGGCACGAGTGATGGCTACGTTCAACTTGCGGTCGATTTGAAATTCCCCTTCTGCAAAAGTATTGGCAGTAAGGAAGTTCAGCTGCCCGAAATTACGGATGGTAAACGAATAGATGATTACATCGCGTTGGCTTCCTTGGTAGCGTTCCACGGTATCAATGGAAATGCCTTCTAACTTGGAAATGCCCAGTTTGAAGATTTCTTTCTTTATCATGGCTATCTGGTTGCGATAAGGTACAATGACTCCTACGGTTTTATCAGGATCAAAATGCTTTTCCGTCAGTTGATAGACATGCTTCAGAAGAGTGGCAACGATTTGGGCTTCATTTTGGTTGGCTTTTTCGGAGTGTGTCTCTGTTAATGCCGGTGACTCGGCTGGTATGAAAATCATACGTCGGCTCAATAAGAGTCGGTCAATAGAGTCGGTAGCTTCCTTTTCATCAGGATAGGGTAACGCTTCTTTCTGATGTTCCAACGGAACAGGTTCCAACTGCTCACGGAAATAGAACGCATTGTTTGGAAATTCTGAAATGGCGGGGTGCATACGTCCCTGTTTACGCAATACACTGCGGAAGGAATCTTCACTTTGTTTGTAAAGGCGTTCAAAGAGGGAATTGCGGCAGTCTTCCAGTCCGATGCTGCGAAGCAGAGGATCGGTGACAAGAGCTTCTTCGGCACTTTGTTGAGCTATGGCTGGCAGCTGTTTGTAATCGCCTATCAAGATGAATTTGTCGATGGCGTTTTGAGTGTTGGAACGGGCTGACAGGATGCCTATCAAGTCGGGTTCCAATATTTGTGAAGCTTCATCAATGATGGCCAGATCAAAATGTTTCAAATTAAACAGGTGGAGGCGGTTGTTGATGGCTGTGGTTGTCCCCACGAAGATACGGGTCTCCATGATCTTGTGTCGGATATCACCCAGCTTCGGACAATCGGACAGACTGTTTTTCAACAAATAGGGAATATAGTGAGGGTCGGATGCCAGTTCATTCCCTAATCGGATGAAAGGGGTATGTTTGGCAATGCCCGACTGAACTAACATGCTGCAGATTTCATCGACCGCCCGATTGGTATAAGAAAGTAGCAAGAGCGATTGATTGGGCTCACTCAAGGCTTCTTCAATCATATAGCGAAGGGCACACGAAGTCTTGCCGGTTCCCGGAGGACCGACCAGTAAAAAGTAATCGTCTGCTTGTTTTTCTTTCAGAATCAGTTCATCAAAGCGGCCGTATGAACCGTTGAGCTTACGTTCCGGATGATGTTCTGGCATTCGCAGTCCGAGCAACAGGTCTTTCCGATCTCGACGAGCCGACAAGAAAGAGAAGAGTCCGCGGATGCTGCTGGTTGCCGAGCTGTCCGTAGAGTCGTGTTCGATGGCAAAAGTTTCTTCTTCACCACCGATAATGTCTTTGTTTTGTTGTCCGTTTCTCAGGATAATCTGTAGTTGGGTGGGTTCTATGTTTACAATGTTTCCCTTCATCAGAATCTCCTTGCAAACGTCGGGATGGTTTTTGTAGGAATAGAAGATGATGATGTCCCCTTTCCTGAAATTCGGAAGAAAGTCCTCTCCCTGCTGGGGGATGTCGAGCGTAATGAGGTCATACCCTTTTCCCGGCTCACTCTTTTGTTTGCTCACAATCTTCAATCCGATGAGGATATTTCCTGCTTCTAATTTCTCATCCAGAGGAATGTGCCAGAGTCCGGCAAATCCTCGTGATGGGTCGTTTTTTCCTCCTGTTCTACTTAGAATAGATTCCTTCGACACGAAAGTGTAGAAACGTTGGAAGTATGCTTTTTCAATAGGAGAAGTATGTTTTAATGTTTGAATGATACTTTCCAACTCAGGTTCTTGGTAGTTGGTCCATAACTTATTGTAGGTCTGGTATTCATTCAGCAAATCAGCGGAGATTTCTTCCGTTATTTGTGCGATGGCTCCTTCTCCCAAAGCCATTTCATTGACCACAATCTGATTGCGCAGCTTGATGCACTCGCGGAATAATTTCTCCGAGAAATGTTCGATAATCAGTCCGTCTGTATATTTCGAATATAACAGGAAAGTCTGCATATCGTTGGTTTCCTGTCCGAAATTGTACATCAATACTCCTTGGTAAAGCATCATCTGAATGAAATGATCTTCCTTATGTTTGCGGTTGTATTCATCTCGCTTTCCTGACTTTTGTTCAATCAATACCCCAAAGTCTTTCTGCATCATATCGGTACGTCCTTGCAGACCGAGTTTCTCACAGATGAAAGAAGCTTCAAGAAGGGTTTTCTTCTTGTCGAAGGTCGGAATGCTATGAGGCAGGATGTCATTGACAAACGAGCGGATATTCATCATTTGTGTTTGGGCCAGTCCATGAAAATCCTCAAGATTCTGGCAGGTACAGAACTCCAATGCTGAAGTGGCGAAGAACTTCTTCAGCGTATTGACATAGTTGACCGGATGATTGGCGCGTTCATTCACGTAATCATCCAGAAACTGGCTTGCCAAGTTACCTAAAAGAATAGGAGCCGTATTGGCACGAGGCTTTATCTTGTTGATGAAATAGTTGAACGGATGATGCCCGTATTCGCGGAAACAGACAGCCAGCGAACTGATGTCCACAAGGTAGTCTGGGTGCACGATGATGAGTCGTGGTATGTAATGATTCTCTTCATCGACCCGTACATCAAGTAGGTTGAGCTGAAGGTTTTCACTCAACAAATCATGAATGTATAGTAAGTCGCCGTTATAGCCTGCTCGTGCGTAATTGATGACGATAAACGGGTCTTCACTCCGGTCGGTAGAGGCGAAGATCTGAGTGTCATTCCACGTGGTGACCGATACGCGCAAATAAGGGATGTGCGAGAGCCGTGTTCCTTGATACGGACGGTTTGAGTGAGGAATTTCCGGCAAGATGGAGGCTGGAATGTCTTCTTCAAATCCCAAGGAAATGAAGCGAACCAGGGCACGCAAGTCATACAGGTATTCTTGCATGTCGGGCTGGAAGTCATCATCGAGAGCTGCGTTGCCATTGCGTCGCATGGTTTGGATAGCATAACGGTCGGAGGGTGACATCTTCTTTTCCTTGCAGATAAAGTCCAATCGTGCAAATAAATTGGAGAACGTGGCAGTTACTTCCGACGTAAGCTCATAACAAGCCTGCTCCAGAACTTTCCGTAGCAAGATGTATTTGGCACGCAGGTTCTTGACTGCAGCTGTCGGTTGGCGATGGATCTGTTCAATGCGATTGAACAAGTCGAAAGATTGGAGGGCTATGTGTTGAGGCTGTCTGATTTCCATAATTAAATTAGAAAGATACCTCGTGAATCAACCAAGCCTTGTCTGTTTCTTGAGGAGACGACAGGTAGGCATCTGTAACATCTTCCTTGAAAACGGTTTGTCCGTTGGAAGATTCGTCATTAGGAGTCAGCCTCATCGTATGAACCGTCTTGTCAGTCAGGATAATGGTATATTCATCGTATGCTTGACCTTGCTCGTTCGATTTCTTTTCCATGAAGAACAGGCCACTAAGTGGTTTGCTGATTTTTTCTGGATAAATGGTCGCATTTCCTGCTGTCCGTTCTGCATCGGTAAAGGTGAAGACATATTTGCCATTCTCTTTGACAAAAGAATCCTTGGCAATCAAATCTTCTAATTTTCTTTTGCTGCTATTAGGTAGTTCGTTGCTCATCACCTCTGCTTTGACACGGGTGACTTGGTATGTCGTTTCATAGAATTTCACTTGGATAGATAGGGTGATGCGGTTGTTCGCTCCATCTTCGATTTGAAGGGACCCTATACCAATGCCGACAGGAATCAAGGTTAGTACTTTCCCGTCATATCGGAAGTCGATGATGTCGTTCGACAGATTCTGTATGCTGTAATGTCCGTCGCCTCCCTTTATATGGAATTCTTCTCCCTCGTTGAAAGCATCAAGAATAAGAGAGTTGTTTTCTATCTTGTTGGCAGTATTGTTGGCATTGACCAGAAAGACTGGAATATAATCGGTATCATTGCATGAAGAGAGTGAGAAGGAAGTGATTCCTGCAATGAAAATGAGAAGAAAGAAAGATTTTAGTTTCATGTTATCTAATGTTTGTTTTGAGGAATCAAAGTTACAATAAAAAAATGAAACGGAAGTTATCTTAAAATTCTTCATTACGGATATTTAACTTCCATGTAGAGGGGGGACGGGATGCAAGATGAACGTACAGTCTCTGGGGACTGGGGAGTCTTGGTAAGGGAGGAGCTGATCCGGTGAATGAAAAAGTTGAAAGCGGCCGGATATTTCCATGGGAGATACGAGCCGCTTTCTTATCATTTGTCAAGGGATTTCTTTCCAAACTCAGGATCAATTTTGAGAAGGGAAGTTACACCAAAGGTGGCCAAAGTACAAAACATAATCCAGATGAAAAATAGTCTGTAACCTAAGGTCTCTTGAATCCATCCGGCCGCCATGCCTGGAATCATCATGCCGAGCGCCATAAAGGCAGTGCAGATGGCATAGTGTGCGGTTTTGTGGGCTCCGTTGACGAAATAAATCAAGTATAGCATGTAGGCGGTGAATCCGAATCCGTAACCAAATTGTTCTATGAAGATGCAGCTGTTGATAATCCAAAGGCTGCTGTCCTGATAATGGCTGAGGTATACGTAAACGACGTCGGGCAAGGAAATGCTCCATACCATGGGCCACAACCAGTAGCGAAGCCCTTTTCCTGCTACGGCGATTCCCCCTAAAATGCCTCCAAGGGTAAGTCCGATGACTCCGATGGTACCTTGTGCGAAACCGATTTGTTCTGTTGTCATGCCCATACCTCCCGCTTCTATCGGATCCAATAAAAACGGAATGCTCATTTTGGCTAATTGGGCTTCTGGCAGTCGGTATAAAACCATGAATAGCAGGGCCGTAATTACTTGTTTCTTTTTGAAGAATGAACGGAAGGTAAGCAGAAATTCTTTGAAGATTCCTTTCCCTGTGTGTTCATAAGTCGGATGGTCGGTAGCGGGATGTGGGAGTATCAAGCTATGATACATCCATAGGCCTATCATGACACCTGTAGCAATGAGGAAAGTGATGCTCCATGCATAGTGAATGCTTGACGTGGATTTTTCCAAGTATCCTGCCAGCATGATGAGCAGTCCTTGTCCCACAATGGTTGCGATGCGGTAGAAGGTGCTTCGGATTCCGACGAAGAAGGCTTGTTGGTGGGAGGATAGTCCCAACATGTAGAATCCGTCGGCAGCGATGTCATGGGTGGCCGAGCTGAATGCAATGAGCCAGAAAATGGCCAGCGTACTTTGAAAGAAGTGAGTGGTAGGAAGGGTAAATGCAATTCCTGCGAGACCGGCTCCCATAAGGAGTTGCATAGAAATGATCCAAAAGCGTTTGGTCTTGATAAGGTCAATAAAAGGGCTCCAGAGCGGTTTTATAACCCACGGAAGGTTCAGCCAACTGGTATAAAGAGCGATGTCGGTATTCGACATGCCTGTCCGTTTGTACATGACTACCGATAAGGTCATGACGATGACATAAGGTAAACCTTCCGTGAAGTATAAACTGGGAACCCATTTCCATGGGTTGTTTGTTTTCATAGTATTAAAAAAATCAATATAAGGTTTCGATGGTTGTGTCTTTGTAATAATGTTTCAGTATTTCTTCATAAGTGTATCCGTTCTCACTCATGATAGCTGCACCTATCTGACAAAGTCCTACGCCATGTCCCCAACCGGCTCCGAGAATGTCGAAGTATTCGGGAACGTTATCTGTGAATGGTCCCTTGTCTACGACGAATGCGGAACTGAAAAGGTGCGATTCAGATAGAGTACGTCGGATTTCCAGTTCTTTTCCGATGATGTAAGTGTGTTTGGTTCCAACAATCTTCAGTTTGCTGATTCTGCCTGAAGTTCCTCGCTCAATGGGGATCAAGTCTATAATCTTTCCATAATCGGTCCGCGTCTTTTTATGAATCAGTTCGGCCAATTCATTCTGGCTGTAATGTACTTTCCAGCGGTAGAAATCAGTCGTTTCCTGATCGTAATTATTCAGAATCTTGGATAGAATACCGGTATCCTTGGTGTTGCAGAACGATTGGGGAGAGGTACGAATCCAGCGGGCGGCTTCCGCTTCTTGGCTTAAATCGGGTAGAGGGCCCTCTTCTGCTGTATCACGGAATCCTTTCAAGTAAGGAACGCTTTTATCTTCCCAACAGGTGTTGAAGACTTCAGTTGCTCCGCCGCAGCATTTTGAAAAACGGGCGTCACATATCTGATGGTCGTAGGTAAGGACCTGTCCACGAGTCGCTTTTACCGCTTCTATGACGGCAGGATTGGAAACTCGATGAATGCCTTGGTAACGTTGGCAGTGGTCGTCTGCACAGACATCGAAGAGCGTATGGTCTTCACGGTCGTACCAACGGATGAAGCTGTCATCCGTTTTCACGAAAGAGAAGAAGCCGTTGTCTTTTTCATGGCAATTCTGGCGGTGTTCCTTTTGTGCCAGTACCCAACTTCTGGAAATGACGGCATGTGCTTTCAGAAACTCGATGGGAGAAGTCGCACTCATTTCGGAAGAGATGACGCTCGTAAGGTATTCTTCAATGGGCAGAATATTAATAACTAATACTTTGGCCTCGTGAATCACAAAGCGCAGTATGCCTCGAAAGCTTTGCGTCTCATAACGCTCCCAATGATAGTCGATTCCAATTTTTACGTCTGTTAAGGTAAAAGACGTGTCGGCTTCTGTTGGAGTGAATGTGAGGTCATGATAGATTTGATCCTTCCAGCGGATACCGCCTTCATCAAAGGCAACGGTTTGTGGTCCGTCGACTGTTTCTCCTTTGGCTGTAAAGAAGCCGTTCAATGAGAATTTTATTTTTAATCCGCTAAGGATGCCTACTTGTATATCTGTTTCATTCATGAGAGAGTTACTTCTTTGTAGATTCGTATAATATCTTCTGCTGTTATTTTATCAAAATCTTCTTTTCTCGGTGTGACGAAAAGGCCGCTTACGTCCAAAGCTCCAGGACTGACCAACAATTGGTCTGTTCCTTCCGCATAATAGCAGGAAGGTCGGTGCTGTATACGTGGAAAATAAGCCACAACCAATCGGTGTTCCGCATCGAACCATGCAAACAGATTGTATCTTGGTTCAGGTTCATTGTCTTTGATAGGCAAGGACTGTAAATATTCGTCAATGAGTCGTACGCTGCTTCTGGCGGAACCTTCAGTTATAAAGGCTTGGATCGGGCAGCAGAAGCTTTTTACGGTATAGCTTCTGCATATACTGCCATCGCTCAATACGTCAAAGTCTTTCATTTCCGCATCTTCTACTAATCTGTTCCAGTCATGAATGAACGGAATGTCTTCTTTCTTCGCTGCCTGAAAATGAAAATGGTCGGGGGCTGAAGCACCACTGCTGGCTCCATTGTAAAACAAGGCATATCCTTTGTCGAAATGTTCTTCGAGCCAACTTACGAGCTTTCCCGGAATTTGTCGGGATGTCTTATCTGCCAAAACCTGCCATTGATGGTTTTTGGTCGATAAAGTCAGATGTCCCGGCAGAATAGGGTATGGATTGACGCGTAATTGGAAAATCTCATCCAATTCGATGTCAATGAAATTCTGTTTCTCTGGTTTGTGGTCGGGACAAAGAAAGCATGGACGGGCTTCAATAGAAGATTTGTCCAATTTAGCACAAGTGGAAATGGCACGGGCAGGGTTGAATTGAACGTTGACCGTATTTCCGTCAATTTGGAAAGAACGCATTTCTATGTGGTTCAATGCTTCATGGTTAGTCTGGCATACATCCCATTTAGCCAATTGCTTTTGGATGAATTCGGGTCCTGCATAAGTGTTTTTTTCCTTATTCTCTTTGTTCTTCTTTTGTACCCACTCTTTTCGGAGACGTATCTCCAACGAACGGAGGTTGTCTTTATAAATGTTATTTTTATTGATCTTTTCTATGCTTAAAGCTGCATCGGAGTTTCCTTCCCAGCGTCGGCATAAATATAGCACTTCATAGATACGTCCAATCCGATAATTGCGTGAGAATTCCAGTCCTAAGGCATAATCCTCTCCGTAACTGGTGTTCGGTACACGGATTTCTCTTAGGATGGGAGTATAGAAGGCTCTTGGAGCTCCAAGACCATTGATGCGCAGTGCATTGTTGTGTCCATTCTCATCGGTCCATTCGCTGTGGTCGATGATTCCTGGAGGAAGGGTTTCCAACTCAAAATTAGTCATGCGATAAGTGCCGATGACCATAGCGCATTTTTCTTTACGAAATTTATTTACGATGGTTTGCAAAGTATTCGTTCCACTGTATAAGTCGTCACTGTCGAGCTGGACTGCATATCTTCCGCAAAGAGGATGGTCAATTCCCATGTTCCAACACCCGCCGATTCCCAAATCGGAGCGTTCTGGAATCAGGTGGATAACGCGAGAATCTGCCGTGAATCGTTCTACAATTTCACTGGTGCCATCGGTTGAGTGATTGTCGATGACAATCAAGTTGAAAGGAAAATCTGTTTCCTGTTCTAAAACGGAACGGATAGCATCTTCAATGGTCCGTGCCCTATTACGTACCGGTATGATGACAGAAGCTTCGTATTTAAAGTCTCCTTGGTTCACGTCGATGGTATGAGTTACAGGAGGAAGATAAGCTCCTATGGCTTTCAAATGATGAGTAAACGCCATTTCGCGTTCCTTCTGTACAGAACGGTTGCGTGGGTCGACGTAATCAAATTGTTTTTCTCCCGATTTGCGCAAATCGTCCTCTTCTTCCGTATAGAGGAATTCCCGTAAGTGAACCAATCGGCAAAATTGTGATAATGCGAGTCGCAGGGCATATAATCCGGAATAATCATAATTCGGCTGCTGACGCAATGCATTTACCCCTTTCAGAAAAAGATTGGTATCAAAAAGAAGGAGAGAACCGAAGTCGAAATCATCACGTACACTTCCCAACTGGTAGTCCGTTACCGGATGGGCCACTTGTACGCCGTTCAAGCGTTTGTAACGGTCGGCATACACCATTCCGGCATCAGCGGGAAGAAGATAATCCGTCATTCGTTCCAATGCATGATATCCTAATTCGAGCTTGTTAGCAGAGGTGCATAAAAGTATATAGGGAGAACTTGCGTGAAGTGCAATTTTTTCGAAAGTTTTTGTACTTAAGAGGGAATCAATGACAAGTTGGTGGCAGCCTGCGAAAGTCTCTTTTAAAGAAACGGATGCCTGTACAAGAAGATGAACTTCTCGTATGCAGGGGTTGCTTAACAGGTCTGTCAGCATCTTATTCGTTTGGTAATCATCCTTATATGGCAGAAAACAGGTAATTGTTTTATTCATAAATTAGAGATTTAATTCTACAAAGATAGGCAATATATATTAATTTTTGTCTAACTTTGTACGCTAATTATATAGAACAAAGTAATGAGTATGACTAAAACCCCGTTGTTGGGAAAGACTTTAGACGAACTCCAAACCATTGTGTTGGATTTGGGTATGCCGAAGTTTACAGCTAAGCAGATTGCATCGTGGCTTTATGAAAAGAAAGTATCCTCAGTTGAGGAAATGACTAATCTTTCCAAGAAGAACCGCGAACTTTTGTCCGAAGAGTATGAAGTGGGGGCTTCTGCACCTGTGCATGAACAGCGTTCTGTAGACGGTACCGTCAAGTACCTTTTCTGCACCCCTGATAATGATTATATTGAAACCGTATACATTCCAGAAGAGGATCGTGCTACCTTGTGTGTATCGTCACAGGTAGGTTGTAAGATGAGCTGCAAGTTCTGTATGACTGGCAAGCAAGGCTTTGCCACGAGCTTGACTGCTGCCCAAATCTTGAACCAGATTTATTCCGTTCCGGAACGAGACAAGTTGACCAATGTGGTTTATATGGGTATGGGTGAACCGTTCGATAATTTGGATGCCGTATTACGTTCGTTGGAAATTCTGACTGCGGATTATGGCTATAAATGGAGCCCGAAACGTATTACCGTATCTTCTGTAGGCTTGAAGAAAGGACTGAAACGCTATCTGGATGAATGCGATTGTCATCTGGCTATCAGCTTGCATTCACCGTTCCCTTCACAGCGTAGAGAATTGATGCCGGCAGAGAAGGCTTTCTCTATCGTTGACGTGGTGGAGACGCTACGAAATTATGATTTCAGCAAACAGCGTCGCTTGTCTTTTGAATACATTGTGTTCAAGGGAGTCAATGACAGTTTGATTTATGCGAAAGAGTTGGTCAAATTATTGAGAGGATTGGATTGCCGTATGAACTTGATTCGCTTCCATGCCATTCCTGATGTGGATTTGGAAGGAACGGATATGGATTCAATGATCGCATTTCGAGATTATTTGACGAATCATGGGTTGTTCGCTACAATCCGTGCTTCTCGCGGTGAAGATATATTTGCTGCTTGCGGTATGCTTTCAACGGCACAGCAGCAGGCGGAGAAAGAAAATCACGATGAAATCTAATATATTTTAAGAATATGATGAAACGTATTACATTTTGTTTAAACTTCGTCTTGATGCTGGTAGTGCTGGCATCTTGCAAGCAAGGAGGAAAGAGTTTGATAACTCCTATATCCAGTGGTCGTCCTTACGAAGTGCTCGTCGTTGCCGATGACGCATGTTGGTTGGGTGGTGACAGTGCTTTGTTCAAAGTGCTTGACACGGATGTCCCAGGCTTGCCGCAAGCAGAGCGTTCGTTTCGTATTTCACGAATCCTGCCGGATCATTTTGATCGGGTAATGCGTATTTTCCGAAATATAATCTACGTGGATATTCAAGATATCTATACTCAAGGCAAGTTCAAGTATACGCGAGATGCTTATGCTTCTCCCCAGATGATTATGACCATTCAGGCACCGGATGCAAAGACTTTCTCTGAATTTGTCACTCGAAACGGACAGGTAATCATTGATTTCTTTACACGTGCAGAGATGAATCGTCAGATTAACTTGCTGCGTGACAAGCATAGTCCATTGGTCTCAGCCAAAGTTGGAAGCCTTTTCGATTGTGATATTTGGATGCCGACAGAGATGAATTCTTATAAGGAAGGTAAAAATTTCCTTTGGGCTTCCAATAATATGAACGATATGAACTTCGTGATGTACTCTTATCCGTTCCATGACAAGGATACTTTCACAAAAGAATATTTCATTCACAAGCGTGATTCTGTCATGAAGATAAACATTCCTGGTTCAGAAGAAGGTATGTACATGGAAACTGCTGATTCTACCTTGGTAGATGTGCGTAACATTGCTGTGAAAGGTGATTATGCTTTTGAAGCTCGTGGCTTGTGGGAAATGCATAACGATGCCATGGGAGGTCCGTTCGTATCGCATGTACGCGTCGACCGTGCCAATGCTCGTGTCATTGTAGTGGAAGGATTTGTTTACAAACCGGAAAAACTCAAACGCGATTTGATGAGAAAATTGGATGCTGCACTCTACACCTTGAAGTTGCCGACAGAAAAGGAAGTGGATGAAATTCCAGTGGACAATTCAATTGATGAAGAAAAAATAAAAACAGAGTCTGAACAAAAATAATAAGAAAGATTATGGAAGATCACAAAATAAGAGTGGGTATCACCCACGGCGATTTCAATGGCATCGGTTATGAAGTCATTCTTAAAACTTTTGCCGATCCTGCTATGCTGGAATTATGTACTCCCGTGGTTTACGGCTCTCCTAAAGTTGCGGCTTATCATCGTAAGGCGATGGACATTCAGACTAATTTCAGCATTTGCGCCTCTGCTGCTGAAATTCAGGACGGTCGTCTGAATATCATCAATTGTTCGGAAGAAGAATTGATGGTGGAATTGTCGAAGGCGACTCCTGAAGCGGGTAAAGCTGCACTGGATGCTTTGGAAAAAGCGTTGGCTGATTACCGTGAAGGCTTTATTGATGTGCTGGTAACTGCTCCTATCAACAAATATACGATTCAGTCGGATACATTCCATTTCCCTGGTCATACAGAATACATTCAAGAAAGAGCCGGCGACGGACAGAAAGCCTTGATGATTTTGATGAAGGGGGATTTGCGTGTGGCTGTAACTACCGGTCATGTACCTTTGAGTCAAGTGCCGGGTATGTTGACAAAAGAATTGATTCAAGAGAAGCTTCAGATATTCCATCAGTCTTTGCGCAAGGATTTTGGCATTGACAGTCCACGCATTGCTGTGCTTTCGTTGAATCCTCACGGAGGAGAGAACGGTTTGCTGGGAACAGAAGAGCAAGAGATAATCATTCCGGCAATGCAGGAAATGATAGCGAAAGGTATTCAATGTTTCGGCCCTTATCCGGTGGATGGCTTCATGGGATCTGGCAATTTCTGTCATTTTGATGGAGTCTTGGCTATGTATCACGACCAAGGATTGGCCCCATTCAAAGCTTTGGCTATGGATGAAGGAGTAAACTTTACAGCTGGATTGCCGATTGTTCGCACTTCGCCTGCTCACGGAACCGCTTACGACATTGCTGGCAAGGGTATCGCTTCAGAAGATTCATTCCGTCAAGCTGTATACGTAGCAATGGATGTTTTCCGCAATCGTAAGATTGAGAAGGAAATCAGTGCTCGTCCGTTACGTAAACAATATTACGAGAAACGTGACGACAGTGACAAGTTGAAATTAGATACGATAGAAGATAACAATACATTATGAAATTTGCGATAATCTCAGCCGGGGAAGGTTCCCGACTTGCACAAGAAGGAGTTCAGCTGCCTAAACCGTTGGTGCAGCTGAACGGTGAAGCGATGGTGGACCGATTGGTACGTATTTTTACTGAAAACGGTGCGGAACAGATTGTAATCATTATCAATAATGAAGTCGCTTTGACGAAGGAACACATGCTTGCCTTGCAGCAGAAATCGGAAGTGCCCATCGAACTGATCGTGAAGACCACTCCATGTTCTATGCACAGCTTTTATGAATTGAGTCGTTTCTTGAAAGGTGACAAGTTTTGTCTGACCACTGTGGATACTATTTTCCGTGAAGATGATTTCTCAAAATTCATTGAACAATTCAAGGAGTCAAAAGCCGATGGTATGATGGCGGTAACTGATTTCGTGGACGATGAAAAACCATTATACATTTCTACTGAAGAAGATTTGACCATCACAGGATTTCACGACGTGGCTACTCCTCAGTGCAAGTTCATCTCAGGAGGAATCTATTGCCTTACACCGAAAGCGATTGATACGTTGGAAGGGTGTATGGAAAGAGGCATGGCTCGAATGCGTAATTTCCAACGTCAGCTGATAGCCGACGGCTTGCATTTGGAAGCTTATCCATTTTCTAAGATATTGGATGTCGACCATGCGGGTGATATTGTGAAAGCTGAGGCTTTCTTAATGAAGCAAGATTAATATATAATATAAAAATAGAGTAATGAGTATAAAGGGTGAGAATATTCGAATAGTCGGAGTGAGCCGAGGAAATGAATATTCACCGAATCATGTGGGTAATGATGCTGCCATCTTTCAGGCAGCGGCCAGAGAATTAGAGAAAAAAAGGTGTGAAGTCGTGATTTATCCTGAAAAGGAATTCATGGCTCAAGAGATAAAAGCAGATTTCATCTTCGACATGGCTCGTGACCGTGCTACCATCAATCGGTTGAAGGAGATGGAAAATGAAGGGACGGTCGTTGTCAATTCAGGATATGGTATCGATAATTGTGTGCGTAAGCCCATGACGGAACTTTTGATGAAAGAAGGAGTTCCTCATCCTTTGAGCTTTATTATTCCTACCGATGGCCCTTTTACGCCGAATGTGTTTCCTTGTTGGGTAAAACGAGGCAATTCACATGCTATAGTGAAGGAGGACGTGGTTTTTGTAGAATGCAAGGAAGAAGGTGAACGTGTG
The DNA here is from genome assembly GCA_020026225.1 of Phocaeicola sp. Taxonomy (GTDB): domain Bacteria; phylum Bacteroidota; class Bacteroidia; order Bacteroidales; family Bacteroidaceae; genus Phocaeicola. The sequence goes on from JAHHQU010000004.1 coordinate 18,912, forward strand.
TTGGCCGATTTCCGAAAGCGTGGAATTCCAGAAGCGGTAGTGAATGAACATTTGGTAGGCGACCTGATCAAGTTTTACGGAGTTCAGGGTACCGATTTCTTTTATACATTCTATCCCTCGGAACAATCGCACAGCAAATTTGGTCTGGAAGCGATCAATGGAGAGAGCCGAGGTTATCCATTCGATGTCAAGAAGCTACAAGCGTATAGCAACTTGACAGCCGAAGTGCTGAACGTGCCTATTTACGGCGGAGATTGTGTGGTATCAGCAGAAGGTGAAATCAAAATCATCGATTTCAATGACTGGCCGAGCTTTGCCCGTTGTCGGGAAGAAGCTGCTCCCCACATCGCAGATTGCATCTATAATCGAATATTGAAACAGTTGAAAAAATAATCATGAGTACAGAAAAGAAAGGTCTGGAAGCTTCTTTCAAGTCAATGGACACAGAAGAATTTCTGGATATTTACTTTAATCGTCCCATCGGATATGCATGGGCATTGTTCTTTAAATTCTTTGGGGTACATCCCAATGTAGTGACCATCTTGTCCATTATTTTAGGAGTAGCTGCAGGGGTGATGTTTTATTTCCCGGATATGCCCCATACTTTGTTGGGTATCTTTTTGCTGATGTGGGCCAATCACTACGATAGCTGTGATGGTCAGTTGGCTCGTATGACTGGTAAAAAAACACGTTGGGGACGCATGCTCGATGGTTTTGCGGGAGATTTGTGGTTCTTTGCCATTTATGTAGCTATCTGTTTGCGACTGATGAACCAGCCATTGCCCTTCGGTATCGGAGAAGCGGACGGATGGACATGGAGTTTTGCAATTTGGATTTTGGCCATCTTCTCAGGAACGGTATGCCATAGCAAACAATGTACATTGGCCGATTATTACCGGAATATTCACTTGTTCTTTTTGAAAGGCAAGTCAGGCAGTGAATTGGACAATTTCAAGCAGCAGCGCGAAATCTTCCACAGCTTACCTTGGAAAGGAAACTTCTGGTGGAAAACCTTCCTTTATTTTTACGGAAATTATACCCGTAAGCAAGAAAGTCTTACTCCCAATTTCCAACGCTTTTATGCTGCCGTTTTAAAACAATATGGTGATGATATACCTCAGGACTTGCGTGATGAGTTCCGTACATTGAGTCTTCCTTTGATGAAATATACTAACATCTTGACTTTCAATACGCGTGCCATTGCCTTGTATCTAAGTTTGCTGGTGGGCGAACCTTGGCTGTATTTTGTATTTGAGGTAGTTATTATGACTTCACTCTATGTTTACATGCATTCTAAGCATGAAGCGATTTGTGAACGCATGTACAACAAATATTTTGCTTGATGAAAGATAAGTTTAGAAATATATTTTGGTTCTTCGGAGCTTTTGCCATCGTAATCATGCTATGTACTTTTGACATGGACTATGCTGAATTGTTGGATAATCTCCGGAGAGCGGGATATTGGTTGCCTGCGGTCATCCTTTTATGGGTTTTCATTTATTTCTTGAATGCGTGGTCGTGGTACATCATCATCTGTGATGGGAAGCATGCAAAAGTTCCTTTTTGGAAAATTTATAAGCTGACCGTTTCAGGGTTTGCCTTGAATTATGCTACTCCCGTAGGATTGATGGGAGGGGAGCCTTACCGCATCATGGAATTGACCCCGTACGTAGGAGGAAGCAAGGCCACTTCTTCTGTGATTCTCTATGTAATGATGCATATTTTCTCGCACTTCTGCTTTTGGTTCTTTTCCGTTTTCTTGTTTATAGCAGTGGAACCGGTAAATGCAGGAAAGGGTATTATGTTAGGCATTGTCGGATTCTGCTGTTTGGTAGCCATTTATTTCTTTATGAAAGGCTATAAAAACGGTATGGCTGTGCGTACTTTGCGTTTATTGACTCATGTTCCCTTTGTGCGGAATTGGGCTCGCAGGTTCATTGCGGAGAAAATGGATTCGCTGGAGCAGGTAGATGCACAGATAGCCGAATTGCACAAGCAGCGTAAAAGTACATTCTATGCTTCATTGGGCTTGGAGTTTGCTGCACGTATTCTTGGATGTTTGGAAGTATACTTCATTCTGAATATATTGACTACGGACGTTAGTTTCGTAGCTTGTATTCTTATTATGGCCTTTACTTCTTTATTCGCCAATCTGTTCTTCTTCTCGCCGATGCAGTTGGGAGCTCGAGAAGGTGGATTTGCTTTGGCGACGGGAGGCTTGGCCATATCAAGTGCTTTCGGAGTATATACGGGATTGATAACCCGAGTGCGAGAATTGGTTTGGATAATTATTGGTGTACTGCTTATAAAAGTGGGTAACGGTACAGGAAATATTGAAAATAAAAAATGAATAAATTAGCGATACAAGGTGTTATATTCGACTATGGAGGTACTATTGATACCAACAGTCGTCATTGGGCTGAGGTCCTTTGGGAAAAATATGTAGAAGTGAAAGTTCCAGTCGATAAAGAAAGTTTCCGTGAAGCGTATGTTCATGGCGAACGGACTTTGGCTAAAGAGTATTTGATTTTCCCGGAACATAATTTCCACGATGTATTGCGTGTGAAGACCCGCATTCAGATAGAGTACCTGGTAGAGCAGGGCAAACTGGATGCACAAGCTGCACACGATAATGCGTATGCTGCGAAAGTGGCCGATTTGTGTTACGACTACGTACTGAAGGTATTGGAACGTACTCGTCCTGTTGTAAAGGCCTTGTCGGAACACTATAAATTGGTTCTGGTATCCAATTTCTATGGAAATATAGAAACGATTTTAAAAGATTTTGGTTTGGCTCCTTATTTTTCATCGATAGTGGAATCTTCTGTAGTAGGAGTGCGTAAGCCCGACCCAGCCATTTATCAGTTGGGTGTGGATGCTATGGGATACCCAGCCGACAAGGTATTGGTAGTCGGCGATTCTTTTTCAAAAGATGTAGTGCCAGCCAAAATGGTCGGTTGTAAAGTTGCTTGGTTGAAAGGACAAGGATGGGGTAATGAGGTGATTGACGAATCGTTGCCAGACTTAATTGTCACAGATCTTCCAGAAATACTTCCTTACTTAATTTAAACCCTTGTTGATGAAACATAATCAGTTTACTTTGGTCGACAAACAATATCGAGTACCGTTTGTCCTCCTTACTTCCTTGTTCTTTCTGTGGGGATTTGCCCATGCCATACTGGATGTCTTGAACAGACATTTTCAGGAATTGCTGGATATAACCAAGGCTTATTCGGCTATGATTCAGGCTACCATGTATATGGGCTATTTCTTGATGGCTATTCCTGCGGGACTTTTTATTTCCCGATATGGATACCGCAAAGGAGTGGTTTTCGGACTGTTGCTTTATGGAATCGGTTCATTGCTGTTCATTCCCAGCCAGAACTTGGTATCCTTTAATTTCTTTTTGTTTTCGCTCTTTGTGATAGGATGTGGACTGACGTTCTTGGAAACTGCAGCCAATCCTTATGTGACGGAGCTGGGGGCGAAAGAAACGGCGGCAAGTCGCTTGAACTTTGCCCAATCATTCAATGGCCTGGGGTGCATCTGTGCTCCATTGTTTGCCGGAATGCTGCTTTTCTCTTCTGATGAAACTCAGACGGGAAGTGGTAACGTAGCCTTACCTTATACAATAATGGGTATCGTCGTTTTGGTCGTTGCAATGGTTTTCAATCGTGTGAAATTGCCCGATATTCAGCATGAAATCGAAATGGACGAGAGCGGTCACCGCACCAGCTTATGGTCGCATAAGTTATTTATCTTTGGTGTGATTGCCTTGTTCTGCTATGAAATAGGTGAAATATCCATCAACAGTTTTTTCATCAATTACGTCATAGAGCAGGGCTGGATGAATACACGCCAAGCCTCTCTGTTGCTTTCATTCGGTGGATTGAGCTTGTTTATGACAGGTCGATTTGTTGGAAGTTGGATTATGCAGCGTGTAGCGGCAGAGAAGATGCTTTTGGTCTGTGCGATAGGTACGGTATGTTGTACCTTGTTGATCGTACTGGATTTAGGCTTTCTTTCCTTTCTCTCTTTGCTCTGTTGCTATGCTTTTGAAGCAATCATGTTTCCTACCATTTTTGCTCTTTCTTTGAAAGGGTTGGGAAATCATACCAAACGTGCTTCTTCCTTCTTGATGATGTCACCGGGAGGAGGTGCAGCAGGACCACTTATGATGGGGTGGATGGCTGACCGATTCGGAATGTCACTTTCATTCATCGTTCCATTCTTTGGATATGCAGTGGTCTTCCTTTATGCAATTGCTCAGGTGAGAAGCATCAGACAAGGAAAATGATCACCGGTTCCATTCGGAAAAACATAACCGGTCTGTCTTTAAGCGGGACAGACCGGTTATGTTTTTTTATGCTTTTACCTTGCCTCCCATTCTTCCATTGAGGTGCTGAATTCACTCCGATAACCGATTTTCAGAGCTCTTCTCAGTCTTGTCCCAAGAAATTTTGTAAAATGTTAATTTGACAAAATGATAAATTCTTAAAATGAAACTTGACAAAAAAGTTTGAGAACTCGAATAGTAGGTTTCTTTCTATTTAATACAGATACAGCTTGAAAACCCCGTTTCGTTCCTCATTTTTCCTTACTAAATGTATTAAATATAGGGGATTATCTCAATTTTATTCAAATCATTTCAAAAAAAATCTCATGATTTTATGAAAAGAAAAAGGTGATGGCTATTGATTCTTTTTGCGAGATTAATTTGTCGCAATTTATTTTTGATAATAAAATGATAATTGTATCTTTGTGAATATGAAAGTCTTTGTGCTTTTATAGAATAATGATTATAGCTACTATTTAATACCAAAAGATATGGAAAAATCAAATGAAAAACGTATTGAACACGATTTGTTAGGTCAGCGTGAATTGCCTGCAGAGGCTTTGTATGGAATTCAGACATTGAGAGGTGTAGAAAATTTCGCTATCAGTGCTTTCCGTCTGAGCGATTGTCATCAGTTTATCAACGGTTTGGCCTATACTAAATATGCTGCAGCTGAAGCCAACCACCAGTTGGGTTTGTTGACTGATGAACAGCACGAAGCAATTATCGCTGCTTGTAAAGATATTCTTGCTGGAAAATACCATGACCAGTTCCCAGTTGACATGATTCAGGGAGGTGCAGGTACAAGCACAAATATGAATGCCAATGAAGTAATTGCAAATATTGCATTGCTGAAGATGGGTCACAAACCAGGTGAATACCAATATTGTTCATCACATGACCATGTGAATCGTTCTCAGTCAACAAATGACGCATATCCTACAGCTATTCACATGGGACTTTATGCAAGTCATTTGGCATTGCTTCCACATCTTCAGGAATTGATTGATGCGTTTAAGGCGAAAGGTAAAGAATTTGCACGTGTTATCAAGATGGGTCGTACACAGCTTGAAGATGCTGTTCCTATGACTTTGGGACAGACTTTCAGTGGCTTTGCCAGCATCTTGGAAAATGAAATCATTCATTTGAATGAAGCTGCTGCTGATTTCTTGACTGTCAATATGGGTTCTACAGCGATCGGTACCGGTATCTGCTCTGAACCGGGTTATGCAGAAAAATGTATCGCAGCTTTGGCTAAAGTTACAGGTTGGGATGTAAAATTGGCAGAAGACTGGGTAGGCGCTACTTCTGATACATCTTGCATGGTAGGTTACATGTCGGCTTTGAAACGTGTAGCTATTAAGTTGAGCAAGATTTCAAACGACCTTCGTTTGTTGGCTTCAGGACCTCGTTGTGGCTTGGGTGAAATCAATTTGCCAGCACGTCAGCCAGGTTCTTCTATCATGCCGGGTAAAGTGAATCCTGTTATCCCAGAAGTGGTTAGTCAGGTGGCTTTCAAGATTATCGGTAATGAATTATGTACTACTATGGCAGGTGAAGCTCCTCAGATGGAATTGAATGCTATGGAACCGGTAATGGCTCAGTGCTGCTTCGAATCTATCGATTTGGCTGTAAATGCCATGGATACACTCCGCAAGTTCTGTGTTGAAGGCATCACTGCCAACGAAGAACATTGCTTGGCTGAAGTTCGCAACAGTATCGGTATTGTAACTGCCTTGAATCCTTACATCGGTTACGAACATTCTACCAATATCGCTAAGAAAGCTTTGGAAACAGGCTCAAGTGTTTATGACCTTGTATTGGAAGAAGGTATTCTTACTAAGGAAGATTTGGATACGATTTTGGATCCAGACAACATGGTTCGTCCGGTTAAATTGGATATTCACGCAAAACGTTAATTCGTTTATCTGAATAAGATTCCAAACAGGTGCTTTTCATAAAAGAAAAGCACCTGTTTTTTTATGCTCGTTCCTTTTATGAGGGACTTGGTAGTATATGAAGAATAAAAGAGCCGTCTCTGATGATCTTTCAGAGACGGCTCTTTTATTCTTATATCTGCTGGATTCGAAGATTATCTTCGGATAGCTTAATCAATGTCTTCTAAGATAATGCTATATCCGCCATGGAAGCTCTTTCCTGGTTGTAGGTGTTGCATCCATTCACGATCTTTGAATTCTCCATCGTAGTTGACTTTATCGCACCGTCCATACCATGGCTCAATGCAGATAAACGGTACATCAGGGAAAGAAAGGCTTGGAGACCATACAGCTACCAGTGGAGACTTGAATTCCAGACTTACATACGGCTTTTTATTTTTATCAGCCAAAGTAATCTTGTTCAGCTGGTTGTTGTCAAACATGTATGTATCGCAATTGAATGTACGCTTGCTGATTTTCATCCATCCGTCTTCCAATTCCAATTGGTGGCGTTCATCACCGACGCATCCTTTTTTCAACGGAGAAATGTATTCTGGTGTTTTCTTTGTGTGCATTTGCAGGTAAGCATACGCCTCATCATTTACTTTAAAGTCGCGGTAATAGAAAGCAGGATGTGCACCAATCTGGAAATGCATTTCTTGGTCGCCTGTATTTTCTACACACCACATGACTTCGATACGATTGTCCAATAAGCGGTATCCAACCTGAAGAACGAAAGGAAATGGATATTTCTTCAATGTTTCTTCGTTGCTTTCCAAACTGTAGATAATGGCATTGTCTTCTTCGTAAGTGAGTTGGAATTCACTGTCGCGAGCGAAGCCGTGCTGGCTCAGTTCGTATGTGCTTCCTTCGTGACGGTATTGGTTGTCCCATACACGTCCCACAATAGGGAATAAAACAGGAGAATGTCTTGCCCAAAATTTAGGGTCAGCTTGCCATAAATATTCTTCTCCTTGAGCTTGGATACTCACCAGTTCGGCTCCGTGATTGGCCACCTGAATGGTGATTTTATCATTCGATAATGTCTTCATTTTGTTTTGACTTAAAAATTAACTTTTCAATTAATTCGTGAAAATTCGTATAACAGAATCGGAGAGTGAACGGGAGTGTTCTCCAGTACTTCACCACCGCGAGGCGAAATTAAGAAAAAATAGGTTTGTCTTCAAATTAAACCGCATTAATTTTATCGTTATAAAGATAATCTTTGTTTTTCTGGACAATTCCTTTGGAAGCAGTCGTTATGAAAGTTGACGGCTTCTAATAGTTAGAAGAAATGTTACAGAGAATCCTTTTCATGTCTATGGGGTATATCAATCGGATTGATGATTAACAAAGGTCTTTCGTGTGGATTGGCTATCCAACTTGGTGGTTAGTGCAATTGGAATGAATGTTGAAAAGAGATACAATGAGTGAAATGCTAATTAGTCTTTGTCTTGATTTTTCATCGCTTCCTTGTTTGGAAATGCCATTTGTAAACTGTTGATAATCAGTGATGAATAGGGAGGTAAAAAACGACAGGTCGTTTTGACTAAAACAACAGGTCGTTTTAAAAAAATAACCTGTCGTTTTAGAGAAAACGCCAAGACATATTTTTTTTTCGTCTTGACAAGTAAGAATATGGGAGTTTACAGGGCTTTGTGCAGATGCTGATTTGCTAAACAGCCTTTAATCATCTGGGTGAAGTTTGAAGAGCATATGATTCTTTTCCGTGTCAGAAGATAGTAAAAAAATCTTTCAGAGGTTTCTCTTTAAATTGATTCAAAAAGGAGTAAATACATTGGCTCTTATTGGTTTATTCATAAAATATGGTTAATTTTGTTCATCATAATCAACGCGTTACCTATGCCATTCACAGTGGTGTGTCTCTTGTGGCTTTTGATACCAAACGTAGTCTGGAATGGTAAATTACCTTTTTGGTGTAAATTGGTTTATCATCCGATTGACTGGTAAGGGGAGGGCTTCAGACGGATTCTCATGAAAAAAGCATGGGTACAAGATTGAGCGTGATGACCCGAAGTATCCCGTTACGTAAGGGATTCAATTTAGATAAATCGCAATAAGCATGAATGACAAGATGCATAAGGTAATAATAATTGATGACGATGAAGCGAGCGTCAATGCTTTACAATTTGAGTTGCAGCAATATAAGGAGGTGCGTGTAGAGGGGGTAGCTAAGAATGGGAAGTCTGGTATCCGTTTGATTGATCGGATTCGTCCAGATATTCTTTTCTTGGATGTTGAATTGCCAGACATGCAGGGTGTCGAATTGTTGAACAAACTCAAGTTGCTGCAACGTGTGGGAATGAGAGTGATTTTCTATACCTCATCGCGAAAGTATCTGATTGACGCACTCCGAAATTATGTGTTTGATTATTTGGTCAAGCCAATTGATTCCGATGAATTGAGATTCATTATGAATCGGCTGAAATTGAATGTTGATTATCGGGAAGAATTGAAATGCTCCCATGCTTTTGAGAAGGAATTCTTTGACAAAAAGTTCATGATTGTGACTCCTACGGGTGACATGTGTTTCTTGAGAGCTTCTGAAATCGGGTATTTCCGGTATTTGTCGGAACGGAAAATTTGGGAGGCAGCTTTGACAAACGGAAAGTTTCTGCCCTTGAAACGGAGTTTGACGGGCGAACACATCTGTGGCTTTGATGCAAATTTTCTTCAAGTTCACCAATCGTTCATTATCAATCAGAATTATTTGGTGATGGTACAGGATAATTATTGTGTGTTGTATCCGCCATTCGATAAGGAAGTGGATATACAAGTATCTAAAAAATACAGAAAGGAAATGATGGAACGTTTCTTCTCACTCTGATCATTCTTCCTCATAACTTATTTTAGCCCCCTTGAAAGGGGGCTTTGTCTTCTTTATAGGAAAAGTGGGTTGTATCTATCGTATTTTACATCTTTAGTCGATACGCAGCTTTTTCAATGTCGTTCCATCCAATTGGCAGATGGTTATTTCTTTGTTTTCATATACGGCGAAAGTAGGTACATTTCCTCCTTTGGGAAAGGTAATAGACCCGGTATTGCATAGAACGCCGTGCTCATTCTTTTTTAGTTTCCATAAGTGGGTGTGTCCGTAGAACAAGCAGTCGAATTTACCTTTAGGCAGATGTTCTTCATTGTAGATGTGTCCGTGTGTCAGGAACATTTTGGTTCCATTGTCAACTACCACAGCATAATCGGCCAAAACGGGAAAATCAAGCAGCATCTGGTCTACTTCCGATTCACAGTTGCCGCGTACCGCGATGATCTGGTCGCTCATGGCATTCAATCGTTCAGCGATACCTTTCGGGTCCAATCCTTCTGGCACGCGGTTACGCGGACCATAATTTAAGATATCTCCCAAGATAAGAAGCATATTGCAATGATGCTCTTGATAATATGTAAGGACCTGTTCCAAGGTAGGAAGTGATCCGTGGATGTCAGAAACAATAAGGTATTTCATGTCAGTTTCTTTGTCTAAAATAAATGAATTTATTCGTGCTATCTTGGTGCAAAGATAGGGAAGTTCAGGTAGAAAAACAAAATCGGCTGTCATCGTATAAGCGAGACAGCCGATTAATATTTAGAGTATCATTAAACTTCTAAAGCTTATTTTGCTTCTTCAGTTTCTACTTCTTTAGCCCAGTCCATAGCAGCCATACGCTTGTAAGAAGCGTAACGTTTCTTAGCCATGTCTTGACAAGCAGCGAACAAGTCAGCAGCCTGAGTAGGATACTGTTTCATTACAGATGCGAAACGAACTTCACCCTTCAAGTAAGCCTCAAAGTTTTCCCAGTTAGGTTCTTTAGAGTCGAGTGAGAATGGGTTCTTTCCTTCTTCTTCCAATTCTGGGTTGAAGCGCCACAAGTGCCAGTAACCGCATTCAACAGCCTTAGCTTCTTCAGCCTGAGATTTACCCATACCTGATTTCAAGCCGTGGTTGATACATGGAGCGTATGCGATAACCAATGATGGACCTGGATAAGCTTCTGCTTCGCGGATAGCTTTCAAAGTCTGAGCCTGGTCAGCACCCATAGCGATTTGTGCAACGTAGATATAACCGTAAGTTGTAGCAATCAAACCAAGGTCTTTCTTACGTACACGTTTACCAGCAGCAGCAAACTTAGCGATAGCACCAAGAGGAGTAGCCTTAGAAGACTGACCACCAGTGTTAGAGTAAACTTCAGTATCCAATACCAAGATGTTTACATCTTCGCCAGAAGCCAATACATGGTCAAGACCACCGTAACCGATATCGTAAGAAGCACCGTCACCACCGATAATCCACTGTGAACGTTTGATCAAGTAATCCTGGAATTCAGCGATCTTAGCGCAGTTTGGACATTTATCTTTAGCAGCTTCTACCAATGGAATGATCTTTTCAGCAGCAGCTTTGCTCTTATCAGCGTCGTTGCGACCGTCAATCCATTCCTGGAATGCTTCCTTGTATTCTGCTGGAGTGCCTTCTTCTGCGATAGCAGCTGTCATAGCATCCTGCAAACGGTTACGCATCTTCTTGTTGGCAATTTCCATACCCAAACCGAATTCACAGAAGTCTTCGAACAAAGAGTTAGCCCAAGCAGGACCCTGACCCTTTTCGTTGGTTGTGTAAGGAGTTGAAGGTACAGAACCAGAGTAAATTGAAGAACAACCAGTTGCGTTAGCTACCATTTCACGGTCACCGAACAACTGAGAAATCAATTTAACGTATGGAGTTTCACCACAACCTGAACAAGCTCCAGAGAACTCGAACAAAGGAGTAGCGAACTGAGAGTTCTTAGCGTTAGCCTTGATGTCAAGCAAGTGCTGTTTAGACTTAACGTTTTCAGAGCAGTAAGTCCAGTTAGCAGCTTCACCAAGCTGGCTTTCCAAGTGCTGCATAGACAATGCCTTGCCACCCTTACGTGGGTTACCCGGACATACGTCAACACAGTTACCGCAACCCAAGCAGTCCATTACGTCTACCTGCATACGGAATGTCATACCAGTGAACTGACGACCTACAGCCTTCAACTGTTCGAAGTTAGCACCCTTCTGTTCTTCTTCATCCAAAACGAATGGACGGATAGCAGCGTGAGGACAAACAAATGCACACTTGTTACACTGGATACAGTTTTCAGGATTCCAAGCTGGAACGAATGCAGCTACACCACGTTTTTCGTATTTAGCTGTACCCTGATGCCATGTACCATCTTCGATGCCCTTGAATGCAGATACTGGAAGCAAGTCACCGTTCTGTGAGTTGATAGGACGAACAACTTCGTTGATGAATGCAGGATCGTTGTTAGCAACAGTTGCGTCATCTTCCAAGTTAGCCCATGCTGGATCAACAGGCAACTGTTTGTATTCACCACCACGGTCTACAGCAGCGAAGTTCTTGTTTACAACGTCTTCACCCTTCTTGCTATAAGACTTAACGATGAATTTCTTCATCTGTTCTACAGCCAAGTCAAGAGGAATAACTTTTGTAATACGGAAGAATGCAGACTGAAGGATAGTATTGGTACGGTTACCCAAACCAATTTCCTGAGCAATCTGAGTTGCGTTGATATAGTAAACAGTGATGTTATGCTTAGCGAAATATTTCTTAACCTTATTAGGCAAGTTCTTAGCCAATTCTTCACCTTCCCAGATAGTGTTCAACAAGAATGAACCGTTGTCACGCAAACCGCGAGTTACATCGTACATGTGCAAGTATGCCTGTACGTGGCAAGCTACGAAGTTAGGAGTGTTCACCAAATAAGTTGAACGGATAGGAGAATCACCGAAACGCAAGTGAGAGCAAGTGAAACCACCTGATTTCTTAGAGTCGTATGAGAAGTAAGCCTGACAGTGCTTGTTTGTGTTGTCACCGATAATCTTCACAGAGTTCTTGTTGGCACCTACAGTACCATCAGCACCCAAACCGAAGAATTTAGCTTCAAACATACCTTCACCGCCTACAGCGATTTCATCCATTTTTGGAAGAGAAGTGAATGTAACGTCATCTACGATACCCAAAGTGAAGTGATCTTTAGGCATTGGCAATTCCAAGTTTTCGTATACTGCCAAGATCTGAGCTGGAGTAGTGTCCTTAGAACCCAAACCGTAGCGACCGCCGATGATTTCAGGAGCATTTTCCTGACCATAGAAACAGTCTTTAACGTCAAGATACAAAGGTTCACCGTTTGCACCTGGTTCTTTAGTACGGTCAAGAACTGCGATACGTTTAGCAGTCTTAGGTACTGCAGCCAAGAAATGCTTAGCAGAGAACGGACGATACAAGTGAACAGCAACCAAACCGACTTTCTTGCCCTGAGCCATCAAGTGGTCGATTACTTCGCGGATAGCTTCTGTTACAGAACCCATAGCGATGATAACGTATTCAGCGTCTTCAGCACCATAGTAATCGAACAAGCCATAGTTGCGACCTGTAATCTTGTTGATTTCTTTCATGTAGTCTTCTACAATCTGTGGAACAGCATCGTAGAATGTATTGCCTGCTTCGCGGTGCTGGAAGAAGTGGTCTGGGTTTTCAGCCATACCACGAGCCACTGGTTTGTTAGGGCTCAAAGCACGTTCGCGGAATTCAGCCAATGCTTGTTTATCCAATAGAGGAGCGAGGTCTTCGCTTTCCATTAATTCAATTTTCTGGATTTCGTGAGAAGTACGGAAACCATCGAAGAAGTTCATGAAAGGAACGCGAGATTTGATAGTTGCCAAGTGAGCAACACCTGCCAAATCCATAACTTCCTGTACAGAACCTTCAGCCAACATGGCGAAACCTGTCTGGCGGCAAGACATAACGTCCTGGTGGTCACCAAAGATACATAGAGCGTGTGATGCCAAAGTACGAGCAGAAACATGGAATACGCATGGCAAGAATTCACCAGCAATCTTGTACATGTTAGGGATCATCAGCAACAAACCCTGTGAAGCGGTATAAGTAGTTGTCAATGCACCTGCCTGAAGAGAACCGTGAACAGCACCTGCTGCACCACCTTCAGACTGCATTTCTTGAACTAAAACAGTTTCGCCGAAGATATTTTTACGACCTGCGGCTGCCCATTCGTCTACATGTTCTGCCATTGTAGAAGATGGGGTGATAGGGTAGATAGCGGCTACTTCTGTGAACATATACGAGATATGAGCAGCAGCTTCGTTACCATCACATGTGATAAATTTTTTTTGTTTAGTCATACAATTACTAATTATAATTAGTTAATAAATTCTGTAGTCAATATAAAAAACCAAACATCCATAGTGGAATTTGATTTCCGTGTCCCAATCCCATCTTATGCATTGCATAGTAGATGTCTGGGTTATTCTTGAATTTGCTTCCTTCACCGCAAATTCGGAATTGTAAGTTGTCGTCTACGAGGAAGGAGGTCCCCTTATCGCCTTTATTTACTTTATGGTCTTTCCATAAGGCATTTACGAAAAAGGTTTCCAGAACATCTTGTTCTTCTACCTTAACGGGATAGATGCTGTACATCAAACTGGTGTTGTGCATCATGATTTTGGCTGGTTTCTTTGGAAACGATTCTCCCTTGGGATATACCATGTTGATGAGTCGTGCATCGGCCAGATATTTGATGTAATTCATGACCGTAGCTCGGGAGGTTTGAATTTCAGTAGCTAACTGACTTACATTAGGAGCTCCTGGTCCATCAACCGCCAACAAATATAATAATTTTTTTATCTTGGATAAGTATTTTAATTCAATTTGTTTGATTAAAAGTATATCTACTTCTATCATCATGTTCATGGTTTTCAGAAGGTTTTCTGAGAAGTTTCTTTTTTCCAGGAAAAAAGGATAAAATCCATGATGGATATAGTCTTGAAGATAATGTAAGGGATTGATATGAGGAAGTATCGTCTTGGCTATATGTTCGTGATTGTGAAGTATTTCATCCAAGGTATAGGCCGAGAAATGATTTCCGGTCTGTAGATTGAGAAATTCTCGGAATGAAAATCCACGGAGATTGTAGGATTTTACGATGCCATTCAGTTCCGGATTTTCATCTTTTAATCGCATGACGGAAGAGCCGGTAAACACAATTTTCAAATTAGGATATAATTTGTAGCATGTGCGAAGTTCCTGGCTCCAGTTGGCCAATTTGAATACTTGATCAATCAGCAGTACTTTACCTCCTTGCTTTACAAATTTTCCGGCAAAGTCAACCAAACTATTTTGCGAAAAGTAGAAGTTATTCATGTTAACGAACAAGCATGAGCGGTCAGTTCCGAATTTTTCCTTCGCATATTGCAGAAGAAAAGTGGTTTTTCCTACTCCTCGAGTACCTTTGATTCCAATAAGACGGTCATTCCAGTCTATCTCATCCATCAAATCCCTGCGAACATGGGCGTTGGTATGTTCGATTAAATAGCTATGTGTTCTATAAAAAGTTTCCATAAATTTTTTTCTACGTTGCAAATATACGAATACTTCATAATATTGCAAACCGGAGATAGCAAAAAATCATTTTTTTTCATTTATCTTTGTGTGCATATAATCAATCAAACATGAAGGTTTATCTGTTTAATCCCGAACATGATATGGCATTGGCCAGCAATAGTCCGTTCTATAAAGCTCCTGCTGAAATTATCCGTATGAAGGAGGATTTGGCTGTTTTGCCTGTTTGGTATGCCGATTCAGAGGGACTGGTACAAGTGGATTCCACAGCTTTGGAAGATTTTATTTCACAATGTGTACGGGGAGGTTTATTGCCTTTGGGACGTCTGACAACGGAAAGGGAAAAAGGGGAATGTTCTCCTTGGGGATGGGATCCGTCTGTGCTTCGTAGTCTGGAAAATAGGAATTTGGTTTCTCCAGAGTCGCTTCAGATGGAGCGTATTCGCGAACTTTCGGGAAGACAATGTTGCGTATCGGTTTTGGACCATTTTAAAGGGTGGTCATTTGTCTGTGGAAAAGCTGTAGTCTGTCGGTCGCTTGAGGAAGTAGATGCGTTTATGCATTCGTATGCTCAAAGTATATTGAAAGCTCCTTGGTCGGGTAGTGGCAGAGGATTGGTTCGAACTTCTCTTGATACATGGTCTGCCAACCTGCAGGGGTGGGTCTCTCGGATACTGAGAACGCAAGGGTTTATCATGGCGGAACCTTTATATAATAAGGTGGTAGATTTTGCCATGGAGTTTCAGATGGACGATCAACTGTCGTTTGTAGGATATTCCTTGTTTGAGACTGATGCTCATGGAAATTACAAGTCCAACCGGTTGGTATCTGATGCGTCCATCGTACAAATGTTGGAAAGGTATGTTTCAGGCAGCTTGCTGGAAAGAGTGAAGGAGCAGTTGCTCGTGACTTTGTCGTCTCTGATAAAAAACGACTATCGTGGATACCTGGGTGTTGATATGATGATTTGTCAAGTTGAAGGTCGGTTTTGCATACATCCTTGTGTAGAAATAAATCTCCGGATGAACATGGGCGTCGTTTCTCGTTTGCTTTATAATCGGTACGTGCAGCCAGGTAGTCAGGGTAGTTATGTGGTTGCACATTTCAATGCTGATGGAGAGGCAGTGCAGCAGGATAGAGAATTCAGAAGAAAATATCCGCAGGTAGTGCTGAATGGCAGAATGGTGAAGGGGTATTTCCCGCTGACTCCTGTTCAAGAAAGCACCCGTTATCAATGTTATGTACTTTTGGAATATGATGATTAATTAAATAAGGTATATCAAAAAAACAAACGGTCACCCGGCTTTTGCTGGATGACCGTTTGTTTTCTATGAGAGAATTTCTTATTGCAAGAACGATTCTACCTGACTGGATATGAGTATTCGTTTTCCAAAATTGGACTTTTGGGGTGAATTGATGGGAACCATGGGAATAGACATGCTTCTGCTGACTTTTTCGCTTGGATATGTTTTCCCTGCTTGTCTCAAGGCTTCCTTTAACATGGATTCGTTGACGTCGCCTAAAGGCAAAGCCTCTAAAGGATTGTCCACAGTCTCAGTATCTGGAGTCAGTCCGTTCGGGCGGCAAGGGGTCTCTCCTAAAGCATTCTGGTAGATGGAAACCATAGCATACATCCCCCAATTTTTTATGGGTGTAGGAACTTTCTTATAGAACTCATCGGCATTTATCATCCAACCGGTACAATACTTTCCGTGTGATTGTTGTCCGATGAGCTGTACAGGAAGATAGGGCATCAATCCGCTCAACAGGGCTTCCGATGCTGATGCGGAGTATTGGGTAATCAATCCGTAGACTTTATTTAATCCAATGTTGGCATCTTTCGTGCTGACATGCAGGTTGATGTCGTCGTAGTTGAATTCTGTAGTGAGGCGTGTGTCTGTGCTCTTTCCTTGTTTTTTGAATTCAGCCATCATGAGTTTATTGAACAGCTCCTTCTCAAAGATATCTTGTTTCTTTACGTTTACTTCAGGCACATACATGGAGGCCATTACGTTTTCGGTAATGACGAAGCCTCCACCATTGTAGCGCAAATCCAATATCAGCTCTGTTACTCCTTCAGTCTTGAATTTCTTTGCGATGTGAATCAGTTCAGGAATGGAATTCAAGTCGAAATTAGTATAAGCCAGATACCCTACCTTTTTATTGTTGAACTCGTAAATGCTATCAAGCAGAATGGGGTTTTCGTACATGGTGACCGATTCCAGTGAAATTTCTTTTTCTATATTGGAAAGAGCACCGTCTTTAATGTGTGTGATGGATAAGGTTGCACGAGGACTGTAGTACAATTTCTCCAGATTTTGCTCTGTTATGTACTGACCATCTACCTTTATGATAATGTCGCCTCGTCGTAAACCGGCTTTTTCCGCCGGGCTGTTCTTGAATACCGCTGTTACAACAGAAGCGATTTTCTCGCTCCCTTCTGATAAGCGATAGTTGTTCAAGAGGTATCCGTAAGTTGTGTTCACTCCTTCAACGCTATTCTCGAAATCATCCATGTGATTGAATAGGGTAGTCCATTTATCCACCTCTTTTGTACCTTGGTGGTAGCGGATTTTTTCTACCGTTTCGATGGGATTGTCGTTGGTTCGAGGGTTCAGTAGGGGTAGTTCATTGGCTATCTCTTCATTCCAATAATAATTTCTACTTAAAACATCTTTGGCAAAAATGTTTGCATAATACAATTCTTCCGAATTCTTGCCCATATGGTGGTTTCCATGATCATCATCGTCTGAACAACTGGAAAAGGAAATGCAACTGCTCATGAAAAGAACAATCGCGTAGTTAAAATGACGTATTTTCATTTTGTACGATATTTAAGGTATACTTTGGCAATATAACAAAAAATAATTGGAATGACTGCTATATTGTATGTTATATTTATTTTAAGGTATGTTTTCGTTATTTGAAAAATAAAAGGGGAAGAAAGTCATGAAACTTTCTTCCCCTTTTATTTTAATTATTTCTGTTCGGATTAGAAGTACAAGTAGCGGTTGTCTACCACTTCTGCTTTTTGATACAAATCATTCAAGATTTGCTGGCCTGCCATACGGATAGCCATGTTGTTCAAAAGTTCTTCTTCTTTCTTAGTATCCAATTTTTCAGAACCGCTTACTCGGTTGTATACCTGAACCATGTAAACACCTGCGTTACCTTTGATAGGAGTGCTTACCTTGTTCAAAGCTGTTTTAGAAGCAGCAGCGCTGACTGCAGGTTCGCTGGCACGAGTTACAGCAATGTATGCAGGAGCATTGAATGTGATGTGTTTTACAGAATCGCTTACAGCATTCTTCATGGCTTTCACCTGATCCAATGAAGAGCAGTTCTTCATGTCAGCCATGATTTTTTCTGCTTTCTTGTTGTTACGGATTTCTGCACGTAACATATCAGCTACAGTGTTGATGTTGCGGTATCCTGCTGGATTGATTTTTTCAAGAGCAACTACCATCATGTGGTCGTTGTCACCGCATTCGTAAAGTGAAGAAACTTCACCTTCTTTTGCAGAGAAAATCCAACGGATTACTTCGCGAGTAGAATGAACGCCGCCTACATAGTGTTCAGCTGCAGAGAAGTCAGCACGTGGCATTACGGTATAACCGTTTTCTTCTGCATTCTTGTTCATGTCTTCAATTGTAGTGTTCTGAGCTACGAATTGGCTGAACTTGTTGTATGCATCGTTGTATGTTTCTTTGCTGAATTCTACATTACGTTTGATTACAGCTACTTTGTATTTGTCTTGGATAGCTTTCTTGTTCAATACCTGAAGAATAATGTTAACCTGACCAATTTTCAAGTTAGTAAATTCTTTTGTTGGCTGGTTGATCAAAGCTGAAATCAATTTCAAGTTGTCGTCATTGATTGATGCACCTTCCCAGCTTCTTGCATTTACCCAAGTAGCTTCACCGTTCTGACCATAGATCTGAGCGATTTTTTCGAAGTCTGCACCTTTCTTCAATGCATTGTAGATACTATCTGATAAAGCTTCAGTCTTTTCTACGCTTTCAGCAGCAACTTGAATCTGACGGAACTGGATTGAGTCTGCAGCTTTTGTCTTTTCCAAAATTCTGAAGGCGTTGAATGAGTCATCTGTTTGGTTGTAGTAAGGACCAAAAACTTCATTAACAGCAACTGAGTCCAAACGAGCTACAACATCTGTTGGAAGAACATCTTTGTTTACAGGAATGTCACTGTATGCAATGGCAGAACCTGTAGTGCGGATGAATGTAGAAAAATCTTTAGTTGTTGAAGCCAATAGTTCGCTGTATTCTGTAACTTCTTGATTAACGGCTTGGCGGTCTTCGTCTGATGGAAGAACGTGTACGTCGATGAAGCGGATGTTACGAGTTTCAGCCAACTGCTTGAACTGTTCCTTGCGTTCGTTGTAAAGCGCTTTGATTTCATCGTTTGAAACGGTAACAGTTGAGTCGCTGATAGAAGCATAAGGTATGCCGGCTAAAAGCACATCACTCTGTTCGTTGCTGCCATTGAATGCATATTCAGCAGCTACTGGATTAGAAATCAAAGAACGAGTGATCAAGTTCTGGTATTTTTCAGCCAATACGCTCTGTCTCAAAGATTTTTCGATGAATTTCCAGAAGTTGCCCATAGTCTGATAGTATTCATAATACTGTGAAGACATTTGATTCTTGCTGATGTTTGAATAGTCAACCAAGAATTTTTTCAGCATGTCTTTATCGAATGCACCAGTTTGTGGGTTGCGGAAAGGAGTCTGCATCAACAACGGATGAGAACCTTCTTCGATGATAGCTTGAAGTTCAGCATCTGTTACTGTCAAACCTAATTTAGCTGCTTGTTCAGCAATCAACTGATTGTTAACGTAGTTCATCCAAACTTGGTCTTTTACGTTGTCAAGCTGCTGTTCATTAAGAGAATTCAATCCGTTTGTTAATTTGATAACTTCGCTAAGTTCATCTACCAATTTCTGGTAGTCTTGTGCTGAAACGGTTTCTCCATTTATCTCTCCTACATCCTGTCTTCCTTGATGTGGCTGGAGTATTTTCCATGCGTCACCTGCGATAAATGCAAACAAGGCAAGACCGATAACAATGACCAAAAGGGGTCCTTTGCTTCTAATTTTTTGTAATGTTGCCATTGGTTTTTATAATTTTTTGTTTATTGTTTTCTAAAAGACTGCACGAAGATACAAAAAATGCAGTTCACACACTATAAACTGATAAAAAAAAACGTTTAATTTTGAACTTTCAATTTTACAAGTTCTATCTTCGTTGCCGTAACTTTAATTATCTTAAATTGGAATTTTCCTATCTGTATGATTTCATGTGCTTTAGGGAAGCTTTGGAATTCATGCAAGATGAGTCCGGCTATCGTTTGATAGTCGTCGTTTTCAGGAAGATCCAAACCGAAATCTTCATTGGCTTTTTCTATCTCTAGTCTGCCTGCAAAGACGTATTCGTTTTCACCGATTGCTTTAGCGATTGTTGAATTGGTGTCGTGTTCGTCTTCAATGTCTCCTAAGATTTCTTCTACCAAGTCTTCTAATGAAACGATGCCTGAAGTGCCTCCAAACTCGTCTACTACAACTGATAACGTACGTTTCTGCTGCATAAACAATGTCATCAGTTTATGTGCACTCATCGTTTCAGGAACGATAGGAATGGTTCGGATATTGTTTTTCCAGTCGGGCTGGTTTTTGAACATTTCAGATGAATGGATGTATCCGATGACGTTATCTATGTTCTCTTTGTAGACTATCACTTTGCTGATTCCGCTTTCTACGAATGTCTTTTTCAATTCTTCAATGGAAGTGTCAATGTCTACGGCTATTATCTCGGTTCTCGGAATCATACAGTCGCGTAACTTGACATTGGAAAAGTCTAATGCATTTTGGAATATTTTGATTTCTGTATCAATCTCTTCCTGATTGGCCGACTCTTCAATGCTGCTTTGTATGAAGTAGTCGAGATCTACCTTGGAAAAGGCCTTGTCTCTGTCTTCCTTATTTATATGTGTACCGGTAAGTCGAAGCATTCCCGTTGAAATTAGGGAAGCAAATCGGCTGATAGGATAAAGCACTACATAGCAGATAAAGGTAGGTAATGCGAAGAGCCTTAAGGTGAAGTTCGGGTTAATCTTAAAGAGCGTTTTCGGCATGAACTCTCCGGTCACGAGAATGATAAGAGTGGAAACGATGGTTTCTATGAAAACTAACATCGCTTTATTGGTGATGATTCCGACTAATACATACTGCTCAATGAGTTGTGCCATGAGAATACCATAGATTACCAGTGCAATATTGTTTCCCACCAGCATGGTAGATATAAAATTGTTAGGGTGCTCGTAGAAATTAGATAAAATCCGTGTTGTGAAATTATTTCCACGTTCCATTTCAAAGCGGAGCTTGTTGGATGAAACGAAGGCTATTTCCATTCCCGAGAAGAAAGCGGAAAAAACCATTGAAATAAGTAATTGTATGATAAGTCCCATAATGACGGTTCTATATTATTTTTTGGCAGTGGTGTCTACTGGTGCGGTATCTTCAATTGAGAAAATGCCTTGCGGTTTGTTTATTTGGTATTCTGTCATACTTTGGTTGGAAGTAAATCCGATGCCAGTAAGAATTTTGTCCAATTGCTCTATGCGAATGAATTTGCTGGAGTAAATTTTCTCATCTCTTTGATCCCAAAACATCTGTTCGGTATTGAATTTATCTCCTTGCTGGTTCTGAATTTGGACATTTCCCCTTAGCTCCCAAGTTTTTTTAGGCTCATAATAATAGGCGGTGTCAGCTTTGATGCTGGCATCAATATTAAATAAGGTATCAAATTTCTCCAAGTAGATTCCTTTTTCAAAAGCCCAAAATGACGGTTTCCTGTTTGCATAGACCAGCCATTCTTCTGTTATGATTTTGTAGCGAATGTAGCCTGAGTCTGAAACCAGCGATTCCACTCCCAATGTGCTCATATCGGGTAGGGAGTCACTTTCACTCACAGCCGCTTCCATATCCAACTTTTTTCCACCACATGAGGGTAAAAAAAGAAACATAACAGTTGCCCAAAAGGCAACTGTTATGTTTAATAAAGTTCTGTATTTCAATTTTATTTGTCTTTCTGACATAAAATTATCTGATGGTTGTTGTTTCACCGATCCATCCACCGATAGTTACAGAGTTGCCTTTCTTTAAGCCTAAGAAGAACAAATCTTCATCTTTCGGAGTGTGGCCAGCATAAATTCTAATCAGTTCGTTTGCTTTATCAGTTACGCTTGGGTCAACGCTCTTTGCACGCTGAAGTTTATCCAATACAGCAAAGAATGTACATTTGTTCAAAGCTGCTTCGTCGCTCCAGTTAGGGCTAGATGCGTACATCTGAGCAATCAAGATATAAGCATCACCATATTCCTTCTTGATAGAAATAGCTTTGTTAGCATACTGTTTTGCTTTGCTAAGCTGTTTTTTGCTGAAGAGGATAACGGCAGCATTGTAGCTGTATTCAGCTTTCTTGTCAGGATCCTGTTCCAATTCAACGGCCTGGTCGAAATAGTTGATACTCTTGTCGATATCACCTTTCTTATAGTACATGTAACCGCAACCTGCAGCTGTTTGAGAAGTAGGTTCGATAGCATGAGCTGCTTCAGCAGCATCGAAGTAAGCCTGTTCGTTGGTACATTTCAAGAGCTGCATTACAGAGATAACTTGTTTCAAGTAATCTAAGTTAGTCTTGTTTTCTGCAACTTTAGGACCATAGATAGACTGCAAGTTTTCGCAGCTGGCAGCACCACTGTTGATGAAGTATGCGTCAACATTATCTTTTGCAATCTTCAAGTTCTTTTTATCTCTTTCCTTTTTAGCAGCCTTGTAAGCAGCGTCTGCCAATCTTGATGCTGTTAAATAGTCCTGAATGAACTGTTCTTTGTGTGTATCGTCAGTTTTCAATTTACGTGAAGAGATATCCATCATATCCATGAACATGAAGTAGTCTGCATTTTCTTTATCCAATGCAACAGCTTCTGTAACCATCTGGTATGCTTTGTTGATATCAACTTTGCTACCAGAGAAGATGATGTAATCGTGAGCCTTCATACCCAAAACTGAACCTTTAGAAGAAGGAGTTCTAACGATTTTGTTCAACTGATCCAAATATTTGATTCGCTGGTCATGTACAGCCATCAATTCATCAAGATAAACTTTTTGCTGTGCAGCGTCTTTTGAAGACTGAATCAAAGCACGAAGAATCTTAGCACCATTAGTATAGGTACCAACCTGAGCGAAAGGAGCTTCTGTGAAAACAGCCTTCCAAGGATTGTATGCGTCCTTAAAGTTGTTTGTCTTTACATACTCAGTATAAATACTGATATTCTGTAAACAGCGGATACTGTCTTCTCCGTGGCCGAATCTTGACCCGTCTTCTACTCCTTTTTGTGCAAATGCAGCTGTTGCACCAAATGATAGTGCGCACAGTAAAGTAAACGTCTTAATTCTCATCGTATATAAATTTAATTGTTCATTGTTTATTGTTAATTAACTCTCCATTTCATAAACCAAGGTTCGTTGAATGTAAGACCCAGTTTGATGACGAAGCGGTCTTCTTTCAACAAGTTTGCTGCAGTAGGCTTGAATTTAGCATACTGTCCTGTAATGCTAAGCATGGTGCGGCGTTGAAAGAGGTAGAGTGGGAAACCGAAACCGGCCGTTACTCCATATTCTTTGGGTCCGTCACCTTCTATTGTCTTCAAATACGGGCTGGTATAATAAGCACCTACTCGATAAGAAATTCTTCCAGCATAATTTCTTCCGTTCTTTTTGGGTGTATATTCTGCACCCAAAGCTATGCGGTTACGATCATTGTATGCTCCTTCTTTGTTGTCGTATTTAGCTTTCGACCATTTTTGAAGGGTGTAGTCTAAACCAACGGTAAGCATGTTCTTCAAATCATAGGTTACACCTGCACCAAATGTGTGAGGTATGCTGTAACCATCCTTAAAGGCCTTCTCTGTCGTGTTGCTAAAAGCTCCGTTGTCAGTTATCTGCATGCCTTTCTGTTCTGAAACGCTCAAGTCGTGACCTAAGCCATAAACAAGACCGACAGTCAGTTTGTTGTCCATGTTCAGTGTCTGGGTATACTGAACGCCTAAATCCAATTTGTAACTTTTAGTTCTTCGCTTGTCATATTTGATGAAAGCATCTCCTTTATTGCTAAAAGTTGTAGTTGTCTGATAGGTCTGCTTGCCAAATAAGTAGCCGATATTAGCACCTACCGATAAATTATCCAAAATCTTGAATCCCAATCCTAAAAAGACGTTTTGCATGCCTCCTTCTCCGGTGAAGGTGTTCATTGCCATTACATCTTCATTCCCTATTACTTTATCAGTTACAGAAAACGTATAACCGACCGTTGAATATGGGGTCAAACCGAATGCCAATCCCAATCTAGGATGTAATCGGAATTGCATTACAAGATAATCAAAACTTGAATTTTTAGCATTGGTTTTATAGCCTTTTTCCTTATAATTGGATGCTTTCAGGGAAAAACCTGCATCAAACATGAATGACAATGAGTCAACGGAACTGTAGGATGCTGGGTTCATCGGGTTGACGTTACGATTGCTTCTCAATCCATATCCAATCCCTCCCATGGCTGCATTATTCGTAAATATCTGATCAGACAAATCGCCTAAACCATACCTCGTATAAGGAGAATTAGTGCTATTTTGAGCAACAGCTGCTAGTGAGCCGCAAACAAACATCGCGCTAATAAGTGCTTTCTTACTTAACATTATAATTCAAAATTCTGTTTAAACCTTTCAATACTAAAAATCTATCTGCAAATATGATACTTTTTAAATTGGTATCAAAAGAAAATTTATCTCCTCCCGTTAAAAAAACCAAAAGGTTGGGATATTTCTTCTGCATTAGTGTTATATAACCTTCTATCTCAAATTCCATACCTTTGATGACTCCTGTACGGATAGCTGTCTCTGTATCGTAGCCGAAGACTGGCGTTTCACCGCTTCGGTCGATGAGTGGAAGCTTGTCACAGCAAGCATTCAAGGCCTTGAATCGCGTATAGATGCCTGGCGAAATGTTTCCTCCTCGATAATTTCCTTCCGAGTCAATGAACTCGTAAGTTACAGCTGTACCTGCGTCAATCACCAAAAGGTCTCGGTTGGGACACATGTAATTAGCACCCACTACTGCGGCCAGACGGTCCATTCCAAGCGTTTCCGGAGTTCTGTACTTATTGGTTATCGGTACAGGAACCTGATGGTTCAGCTCTAAAATGGGAAAAGGAAGCTTCGCTAATTGGCGGCGAATCGTACCGCTTAAGGTAATTACGGAGGCGATGATCCCGTTTTCAATAGGGTATTTATGATAGAGCATGGCGAGGCAGTCTAATGAATGATTAGAACCTCGGATTACTTCTACCAAATCGTCTTTGTCGAATACGGCTAATTTCGCAACAGTATTACCTATATCTATAATTAGATTCACGTCCTTTATTTTAAACTCTCTGCAAAGTAAAACAAAAAAAGTTTATGAACGGCTATATTACTTGGGATTTGTTGCGAAATCTTGATAAAATGGCGTATTTTTGCAGCAAAATATTAAAAAACGTACGACTTAGCATGTCTAAAGTATCGTCGTATTGTCTTATGCAACTCTGCTTGATATGAAAAGAATGTGGATTTTCCTTTGGGGGGTATTGTTTGGCCTTTTCGCATCTGTGAATGCGCAAAAGCCCGATAGCATCCGATTCAGTCTCTTGACTTGTGCTCCAGGAGAGGCTATTTATGAACTGTTCGGACATACGGCAATCCGTTATCAGAATTTTACCCGAACTACCGATATCGTTTTTAATTATGGAATGTTCAGTTTTGACACTCCTCATTTCGTCTATCGGTTTGTCAAAGGAGAAAATGACTATCAATTAGGTATCAATTCGATGGCTGGATTCAAAGCTTCTTATGCTCATAGGGGGTCATCGGTCTATGAACAGGAACTGAATCTTACCACAGAAGAGAAAATCAAACTGAAGAATCTCTTGCTGGATAATTTCCGCCCGGAAAATCGTGTGTATCGGTACAATTATTTTTACAATAACTGCACCACTTGTGCTCGTGATCAAATAGAACGTTGCGTTACCGGTCAAATTGTTTATCCGCATGTTGAGTCGGACAAAACTTTTCGTGAAATAGTGCACGAATTTTCCATTGGTTCTCCATGGGACCAATTGGGAATGGATCTCTGTTTGGGAGAAGAAGCGGACCGTCCCATTGGTATCCGTTTGCAGATGTTTGCTCCTTTTTATTTGCGGAAATTTGTTTCAGAAGCCTATATTGAACGGGAAGATGGAACACGCCGTCCGTTAGTCGTCAAGGAGGTTGCCGTAGTGGATGTAGAACCGCAGCAGACCGAGCCTGGTTTCCCCTTGTCGCCGATGGCATGTGCCGTATTGTTCTTGCTCGTGAATATCGGAATCGCTTTTCTTCAAGTAAGGAGGAATAAGATTTATAAAGCTTGGGACCTATTATTATATGGGGCGCAAGGGCTGGCCGGATGCATCATTGCTTTTTTATTTTTCTTTTCCTCGCATCCTACAGTGGGGTCTAATTGGATGATAATTCTTTTCAATCCATTGCCTCTTCTCTTTATTCCTTGGACGCTTTTCTTGAGAAGGAAGTGCAAAAAAGACTACTTTTCGTATCTAAATGTTTTTTATTTAACATTTTTTACGATTCTTAGTCCGCTTATACCGCAGGAATTTAATTTAACAGTATTACCTTTGGCCCTCGGTTTACTTGTGAACGGAATCAGCCATTTGGTTGTTTGCCGGAATGTGAAGGAAAATGATTCGAAGAATGCATGACGTACGGTGATTTCAGCGATAGTTGGAATCCCAGGCGGAGGGTGGATTCAAGAAAATACCTCTGAAAAGACGTTCGGCAATCGTCAAGTAATAGAAATGAAATAATAACATGAAAGAACGCTTGTTTTTGACATCATTGCTTACTGCAATAGTGCTGGCGGGATTACAGGCACAGACAGCTGCCTCATCCCCGAAGTTGGTGGTCGGATTGACTATCGACCAACTTCGTACAGACTATATAGAAGCATTCTCTTCCCTGTATGGAGAAAGAGGCTTCAAGCGTTTGTTTCAAGAAGGACGCGTTTACATGAACGCGGAATATGATTTTTACAGTCCAGATCCTTCTTCTGCTACAGCTTCCATCTATACAGGAACTACACCTTATTACAATGGAATCGTAGGGGATTATTGGATGGACCGTAATTCTCTCTGTGTGGTAAAGAGTGTGGATGATTTGGCTTTTATGGGTATTTATACTTCTGAAAGCACTTCACCGAAACACTTGTCCGCTTCTACTCTTTCAGATGAGTTGAAGGTTGCTACACAGGGTACAGCTGAAGTGTATGCGATAGCTCCTACCCGTGAAATGGCCATTCTTTCAGCTGGTCATGCAGCCGATGGTGCATTTTGGTTGAACGACGTTGACGGAAAATGGAGTGGAAGTACGTATTACGGCAGTTTCCCTCAATGGGTTTCCAATTTCAACGATCGGGAGGGCTTGAATTTTCGCATTGATAACGTGAAATGGGAGCCGTATTTGCCTGTCAATGTTTACCGTTATGTCACTTCTGAAGTAAAGCAAGTTACCTTCAAGCATAATTTTTCAGACGAACGTCGTGAGAAATACCGTAAATACAAGACAAGTCCGTATGCGAACGATGAGGTGAACCGACTCGTTAAAGCTTGTCTGACTCATACGCATGTCGGTATTGACAATGTGCCAGATTTGTTGGCATTGTCATACTATGCAGGCAACTACGACCATAAATCGAAGACCGAACTTCCCATGGAAATACAGGACGTATACGTACGTTTGGATAATTCTATTGGAGATTTGCTCGATATTGTAGAACGTAAAGTCGGATTGAAGAACACTTTGTTCTTCATAACTTCTACCGGATACCATTCGCCAGAGCCCGCAGACCCGGCTCAATACCGTATTCCGGGCGGTGAATTCCACATCAAGCGCTGTGCAGCCCTTTTGAATATGTATCTGATGGCCATTTATGGTCAGGGGCAATATGTGGATACCTATTTGGAACATGAAATCTATTTGAACCATAAACTCATTGAGGATAAGAAATTGAATCTGAACGAAGTCATGAAACGTTCGGAGGAATTCATCGTGCAGATGAGTGGCGTACGTGCTGTCTATTCCGCACAGCGTCTGCTCTTAGGTGCTTGGGAACCTCACATCGATAAGATTCGTAACTCATTCTCGCAGAAGTCATCAGGCGATTTGTATATTGAGGTCATGCCAGGTTGGTCTGTGGTGAATGATTATTCTCAGACTACTACCGTGGTGCGTGAGGCCTATGCTTCTGTGCCTCTCATTTTTATGGGAGCCAATGTTAAACCTGAAATATTATTCACTCCAACTAAGATAGCTACAATAGCTCCTACTGTAGCTCACTTTATGCGCATTCGTGCACCGAATGCAGCTTCTGCTTCTCCTTTGACCGGCATTTGTAAATAATAATGCGGGTATAATGCCTGTAATACTGGCAATTTAACTATCTTTGTGCACCATTGAGTGAAAAATGGTGAAAAAATCTATCTTTTGAAATAATAAAAACAAAATACATAATGGGATTTAATGAATTTATTAGCAAGTTGTTCGGGAACAAGGCTTCTCGCGACATGAAAGAAATCCAGCCATGGGTAGAGAAAGTTAAGGCTGCTTATCCTGGAATTCAGAAGCTAAGTGATGATGAACTTCGTGCAAAGACAGAAGAACTTAAAAAGTATATTAAGGATTCTGCAGCGGAAGAAAGCAAGAAGGTAGAGGAGTTGAAGGCTACCATTGAATCAACTGATCTTGAGAAACGTGAGGCTTTGTTTGCTCAGATTGACAAACTGGAAAAAGAAGTTCTCGACAAGTATGAAAAAGCATTGAACGATGTACTTCCTGAAGCATTCTCTATTGTAAAGGATACAGCACGTCGTTTCTCTGAAAATGACGAAATTGTAGTGACAGCTACCGATTTTGACCGCGAATTGGCTGGAATGGGTAAGGATTTCGTACGTATCGAAGGGGATAAGGCGATTTGGCAGACTCATTGGGTAGCTGGTGGCAATGATATGAAATGGAACATGGTACATTACGATGTACAGTTGTTCGGTGGTGTCGTTTTGCATCAAGGAAAGATTGCTGAAATGGCAACCGGTGAAGGTAAGACTTTGGTGGGTACCCTTCCGGTCTTCTTGAATGCGTTGACAGGCAATGGTGTACATGTAGTAACTGTCAATGACTATTTGGCTAAACGTGACTCTGAATGGATGGGTCCTCTCTATATGTTCCACGGCTTGCGTGTAGATTGCATTGATAAGCATCAGCCTAACTCAGAAGCACGTCGTCAGGCTTACATGGCCGATATTACTTTCGGTACTAACAATGAATTCGGTTTCGACTACTTGCGTGACAATATGGCGAACAGCCCTAAAGATTTGGTGCAGCGCAAACACAATTATGCCATTGTCGATGAGGTGGACTCTGTATTGATTGATGATGCTCGTACTCCGTTGATTATCTCAGGACCGGTTCCAAAAGGTGATGAACAGTTGTTTGAAGTGCTTCGTCCATTGGTTGAACGTTTGGTTGAAGTACAGCGCAAACTCGCTACTCAATATTTGGCAGACGCAAAACGCTTGATTGCTTCTGACAAGAAAGAAGATGTAGAAGCTGGTTTCTTGTCATTGTATCGTAGTCATAAAGCTCTTCCAAAGAACAAGGCTTTAATCAAGTTCTTGAGTGAACCGGGTATTAAGGCTGGAATGCTGAAGACTGAAGAAATTTACATGGAAGCGAACAACAAACGTATGCCTGAAGCGGTAGAACCTTTGTATTTCGTGATCGATGAAAAATTGAAGAGTGTAGACTTGACCGATAAGGGTGTAGACTTGATTACCGGTAATTCTCAGGATCCTACCTTATTCGTTTTACCTGACATCGCTGCTCAGTTGTCTGAATTGGAAAATGAAAAAGATTTGAGCGATGATGACAAGTTGGCTAAGAAAGATGAGTTGATGACTAACTATGCTATCAAGGCAGAACGTGTTCATACCATCAATCAGTTGCTGAAGGCTTACACCATGTTCGAAAAGGATACAGATTATGTGGTAATGGACGGACAGGTGAAGATTGTAGACGAACAGACTGGCCGTATCATGGATGGTCGTCGTTGGAGCGATGGTTTGCACCAGGCTGTTGAAGCGAAAGAAGGAGTAAAGGTAGAAGCTGCTACACAGACATTCGCTACCATTACTTTGCAGAACTACTTCCGTATGTACCACAAGCTTTCTGGTATGACCGGTACAGCAGAAACAGAAGCAGGCGAATTTTGGGATATCTATAAATTGGATGTGGTAGTTATTCCTACCAACCGTCCAATTCTTCGTAACGATATGAATGACCGCGTTTATAAGACTAAACGTGAAAAATATAAAGCGGTTATTGAAGAAGTAGAAAAGATGGTAGAAGCAGGTCGTCCTGTTCTAGTAGGTACTACTTCGGTAGAAATTTCAGAAATGTTGAGCAAGATGCTTACCTTGCGTAAGATTGAGCACAATGTATTGAATGCGAAGTTGCATCAGAAAGAAGCTGAAATCGTAGCGAAAGCTGGTTTGGGCAAGACAGTGACCATTGCTACCAACATGGCAGGTCGTGGTACTGATATCAAGTTGAGCGCAGAAGTGAAAGCTGCTGGCGGTTTGGCTATCATCGGTACAGAACGTCATGAATCACGTCGTGTTGACCGTCAGTTGCGTGGTCGTGCAGGACGTCAGGGTGACCCGGGTTCTTCTGTATTCTTCGTGTCTTTGGAAGATGACTTGATGCGTCTGTTCTCTTCAGACCGTATTGCGACCGTTATGGATAAGTTGGGATTCAAGGAAGGTGAAATGATTGAACACAAGATGATTTCAAATTCTATTGAACGAGCTCAGAAGAAGGTAGAAGAAAACAACTTCGGTATCCGTAAACGTTTGTTGGAGTACGATGACGTGATGAACAAGCAGCGTACTGTAGTCTATACGAAACGTCGCCATGCATTGATGGGTGAACGTATCGGTATGGATATCGTCAACATGATTTGGGACCGTTGTGCAAATGCTGTGGAATTGGCTTCTTACGATGATGTCAAGATGGAGATGCTTCAGACTTTGGCTATGGAAGTGCCATTCTCAGAACAGGATTTCGCTAGCAAGCGTAAGGATGATTTGGCTGAAACTGCATTCCAGGCAGCTATGGCACTCTTCAAACGTAAGACAGAACGTATGGCTCAGATTGCTAATCCGGTCATCAAGCAGGTTTACGAATTGCAGGGCCAGATGTATGAAAACATCATGATTCCTATTACTGACGGCAAACGCATGTATAACATCTCTGTCAACTTGAAGGAAGCTTATGAAACAGAGTCTAAGGCTATTGTCAAGGCTTTCGAAAAAGCTATTTTGTTGCATACTATCGATGAAGCATGGAAAGAAAACTTGCGTGAATTGGATGAGTTGAAACATTCTGTACAGAATGCAAGCTACGAACAGAAAGATCCGTTGTTGATTTTCAAACTTGAATCAGTTCATTTGTTTGATGACATGGTCAGCAAGATTAATAATAACACAGTATCTGTATTGATGCGTGGACAGATTCCTGTTCCAGAACCGGAACAAGTGCGTGAAGCAGCTCCAGAACCTGTTCAGCGTCGTCAGCAGTATAGAGAAGAAAAAGTGGATTTGAATGATCCAAGCCAGCGTGATGCTGCAGGTAGAGATACTCGTGACCAGAAACAGGAACCTTATCGTGCCGAACATACTGTAGGCCGTAACGATCCTTGTCCATGTGGTAGCGGTTTGAAATATAAGAACTGTCACGGAAAAGGTAAGGTTTAATACCTGATTAAAAAGATAACAAAAAGACTGCTCTTTAAGGAGAGCGGTCTTTTTTTATGGTCTTTTAAGAATGTTTTTTCTGATAAAATGTTATTTTTGCCTGTCTAAAACGATAAATTATGAAAAAAAATCGAGTGATGGTGGGTTTGGCACTGCTAAGTGTGATGAGTGCCTGCAGTTCGATTGATGTGCTGAGATATGACCAACTTCATCCTGCTGAAGTCTTTTTCCCGAATCAGGTTCGCCGGGTAGGGGTGGTGAATAATATGCCGTTGCGAAGTGCTCCTCAAGAAAATATATTGACCCTTGGTCTGTTGGATGGCGACGGGACGACGAGTACAGAAGCACTGGCGGGAGCTTTGGCCGACAGCAAGTATTTTGATGAAGTGATTATCTGCGATTCTGCACTGCAATCTTCTACAGCTTCAGCTGCTACGTACGAAACCAAACTTTCTCAAGAGCAGGTACAGGCGTTGTCCGAACAATTGGATGTTGACATGGTGGTGTCGTTTGAACAATTGTGGGTACAGACTTCAAAAGAATTGATACAGTATCCCGAATGGGATGCTTCCCTTCCAGTGTTGAAGGCAAAATATACGCCGGTGGTACGCTTGTACGTTCCAGAACGTAAGCAACCTCTCCAAACATTGAACTTGACCGACAGCTTGTTCTGGAATGTGAATGCTGGGGTCTCTGAAAAGGATGTGCTGCATGATGCGGCAGTCTCTTCGGCCGAGCGCATAGCTAATAAAATGGTTCCTGTCTGGCAAACCACAGAACGTCTTTACTTTACAGGTGGTAGCGTAGAAATGCGCGATGCCGCGGTTTGGGTAAGAGAGGGTGAATGGTCGGAAGCCCAAAAAATATGGGAAGAGTTATACAGCCGATTGAAAAAAGGTTCCGCAAAGTCGCAGGCTGCTTATAATATCGCCTTGTCGTATGAAATGACAGGAGATATGGAGAAAGCCATTGAATGGTTGGATAAAGCAAAGAAGTACTCGAAGAAAGGTTCTGAAGAGGAACTGCTTATCAAACGCTATTCAGAGAGGATGCCCGAACGAATAAAACAAGTTTCCAGTCTGAAAATGCAAATGAGCCGTTTTCAAAGATAAAATTTAGTTTGATTGTTTTGCGTAAACGATTTTTTTGTACATTTGAAGGTATAAAAAATAATAGACATGAATATTAGTGAACAATCACGATCAGCCATCGTCTCCTCCATTTCTGAAGCCGTCAGCAGATACAAGACCGGTGGAGAGAATTCTGTAATTACAGACATTCATTTACAGCCAAGACAGGAAACAGGTGAACTGGTTATTTATAACGATGATGACGAACTTTTATCATCGACCGTCATTGACGAATGGATGCAGTATGAAGGAACCGATTTTTACAAGGACATAGAACCGATCTTTCGTGAAGAACTCGTTTCTATGAAGAATCAGGGATTGTTTGACAAATTGAACCTTCTTAAACCTTATTCCTTTGTTTTGGTAGATGATGACAAGGAAACGGTGGTAGAATTGCTTTTGGTAGACGATGAGGATACTTTGTTGCTCAGCGAGGAACTTCTGAAGGGACTCGACGAAGAACTGGACGTCTTTTTGAAGGAACTATTGGAGAAATAAGGAATTTGCAAAATATGAAATGCCGGAAGACTGGGCTTTAGATAGGCTTTGTCTCCGGCTTTTTTCGTTTGATTAGAACAGAAACGGAGGGAATATGGGCGATAATAAAATCTTTTTTTGTGAGAATGAATGCTTGCGTACGGTGAATCCTCACTGGAGAGGGAATCCTACAGCGGGAGGAAAGTTTTTCAATCGTCAGCATCGCTGGAAACCGGGTATCAAGAATGTCTTGAAATGGAACTTTCCGTCCAATCCTCAAGGAAAAGAAAAAAGAACCGTCAAATGGAATCCGAATGTACACTTCTTGTCTTCATTGGACGATGTGCAAGGAAACTCTTTGATTTGGTTGGGGCACAACTCTTTCTTCCTTCAGTTGGGGGGCAAGCGTTTCATGATTGACCCTGTTTTTGGCAATATTCCGTTTGTAAAACGTCGGAGTCCATTACCTGCCAATCCTTCTATCTTCACTCATATAGATTATCTGCTGATTAGTCATGATCACTTTGACCATTTGGATAAGGCCAGCGTTGCTGTATTGGTCGAGGCTAATCCGCAAATGGTACTTTTTTGCGGCATGGGTACAGGTGCCTTGATAAAGAGTTGGTTCCCTCAGCTCAAGGTCATTGAGGCCGGCTGGTATCAGCAGCATAAAGGTGACAAACTGCGTCTGACTTTTCTGCCTTCTTTGCATTGGAGCAAGCGGGGAGTGAGCGATGGAGGGGCTCGCCTGTGGGGAGCTTTTATGATAGAAGCCGGTGGCATTACCATTTATAACAGTGGAGATACGGGCTATGCTCATCATTTTAAGGAACTGCCTAATTTCTTCTCTCACATAGATTATTGTATGATTGGAATCGGTGCGTATAAGCCGCGTTGGTTTATGAAGCCGAATCATATATCTCCTTATGATGCGTTGACTGCTTCGTCCGATATGCATGCTTGTGTGACAATCCCCATGCATTATGGAACGTTCGATTTGTCGCAAGAACCTTTGTTTGATCCGCCTCATGTGTTTGCCGCAGAGGCCAAGAAGCGTAACATGAAGGTGGTTATTCCGGAATTGGGTGAGATTGTCAGATTGGAACCTCAGCATGTAGAGGTTGCTGAGAGGTGACCTTGGTCGAGTCCTTCTTTGTATGCTTTGTCCGGCGGAATGTCGCTATTCCTTTAGGCATATCATTAAAAAAAGCTCCATCAATTCCTTGTTGCAGGAAATGATAGAGCTTATTGTTTCTTACTCTGGAAAGACGGCAAGAGAGGAGATGATTCGATTCATGTTTAGAATCTCCTCAGCAAGCCAGAACTCCTTACTCAGATTATTCGTGGTGATGACAGGTATGTTCACCTCCCTCATGATGATGGCAAGTATGTTCGCCGTCGCCATGATGCTGGCAGCCTACACCTGAATCTTCAAGTTTTCCTTCCAAATAAGCGTTTGCAACTTCCATGATTGGGCCGCTACATCCTCTTATTACTTCAATGCCATGTGCAGAAAGTTTTTGTAGAGCGCCTGCTCCCATGTTTCCTGCTAACATAAGTGTAACTCCGTCTTCTTCAAATTTGCTGGCAATGTTTGATTTACAGCCGCATCCTTGTGGAGAAGGAATGGTTTCAGTGTTGACGATTCGGTTCTCTTCGTTGATAGTCAAAATGGTGTAGAATTCACAATGTCCAAAGTGGTTGTCGATAACACCGTCTCTGGTTGGAAGGGCAATTTTTTTCATATTGTTATTTGTTTTTGAGTTGGTTTCTTCGTTGTAAACGTGTATAAGGTTGCTTTTGCAAGATGGGCAGCGCAAGGTTTCCGGTCTTTGTGAAGGGTCGACATTATTGAAAACCATGCCACACTTTTCGCATTGGTACCATTTGCTTTCAATGTATGCACTTCCTCCTTCAATGGTTATTCCGCATTGTTCCACAAGGGCTTTTGCAACCTTTTGTCTCGCACTTCCATAAATACGAGTCAGTGTGGGACGTGAGATACCCATCTGCTCGGCGGCTTCTGCTTGAGTCATGTTCTCGTAATCACAGAGTCGGATGGACTCATATTCTTCAAAGTGTAATTCGATAGATGAGTAGTGTTTGCACTTTATCGGATAAAAGCCGATGGTTATGGGAGCTTCACTGATTCTACGTATGTTTTTGGGACGTGGACACATATTTTTTTGTTTTATGATGCAAAGATACTGAACATTTGTTCAAAACAAAACATTTAAATCAAAAAAATAAAAATATTATTTTGAGGACTTGCTTCGTTGTCTCAGTTTCGAATCACAGGTACATTTGTAGCTTTTTCTTTGTTCCCGCCTCCTTTTTAGCTACTTTTGATTGTGTCGTGATTTAAAAAGCGTGTAAAAAAAGATGGGTATGTGAACAAAACACAAAAGCCAAATGTTTTATCTAAAAATAAAGAATACTAGTGCTTAATAGTGTTTATGGAAACGTTTAAAGATATAATCTCATCGCCTGTTCCTGTTTTGGTGGATTTTTATGCTGATTGGTGTAATCCGTGCAAGGCGATGTCTTCTATTTTACTTCGTGTAAAGGAAGAAGAAGGTACTTCTGTACGTATAATAAAAATTGATGTAGATAAAAATAGGGATATTGCGTTACGATATTCTATTCAGACTATTCCGACTCTGATGATTTTTAAAGAAGGCAAGCAGTTGTGGCGGCAGAGTGGAGTAATGGATACTAGTGAACTCATCAAAGTAGTGGATATGTTTAAATGACATGTGCTTTTCTGTTGACAGATAGGGTCGGCTTTCAGTTTCCTTGTCATGTTGACGAAGAGATGGTTAGAGGTTATCATAGAAAAAGTGATTGCTGTTGTCAGCAATCACTTTTATTGTATATACCCTTCTGAAGTTTGATTCAGACTGAGCGGTCTTGATGATTTCTTTATTTTTCTTTGATTTTCAACTGATACATTTTGGCTCTATCGGTAACGGCACGGACAAAGCGGTACGTTTCTTGTCCTCGGAAATATCCATTTTTGCATACAGGGTCTTGGTAGTATTGTTTATGGCTTTTCAAAAGAAGGTATTTTTCTACTTGGTTGTCCCAAAGAAGATAGTTTCCTCCGTATTTTTTTGTCAATGCCATGGCATCCAGTACGTGTCCGGCTCCAGAATTGTATGCCGCCAAAACGAATTTCGTTTGTTCGTTTCGGTCTGTTACCTTCTTGAAAATCTTCTGTAACGCAGCAATGTATTTTACTCCAGCCTTTATGCTTTCTTCTGGATCACTTTCCTTGCCAGCCGGTACCCCATAGGCATGTGCGGTGGCAGGCATGAGTTGCATCAATCCTTTGGCACCGGCCCAAGATACGACGGTTGGATCAAAATTGGATTCGGAGTATGCAAGAGAAGCAAGAAGTCTCCAGTCCCAATTTATTTCTTTTGCATATTGGCGGAAATAATCATCGAAATGTGAAATCTTTCCATCAGCAAGTGAAAGGATGGTTCCGTGTGACGTGTGTTTGTCGGTCCCAAAGTATCTTTGGTTGATGGATTGTACCAGCGATGTTTCACCGTTTTCGTCAAACCATTTGTCGATTGCTTCGGCCAATAGGGGAGAAGTCTTCTTGACTGCCCAAGAAGAACGCTGGTCAAAACTGATTTTTAAGGCAATGTTCAGATTGGGATTGTAAGTCCGACTTACTTTTGCCAGTTCATTAGTCGATACGGTATAGTCAATTTTACCTTCGGCTACCCAATTCATCAAATCTTCTGAGACTAAGCTGTCATTGGTTATTTTATGTATGCGGACGCCGCCGCCAAGTTCGTCATTTAGATTTTCTAATCTTTCAGAGTAGACTCCTGGCAGTACATAGATGTCTTTGTCGATGAGTTGAGTGACGTCTTTCAGAACATTCTTATCTCTTCGCTGAACGATGACTTGGTGTGAGATGCGTTCGTTTCCACAGAACAGCAAGCTGTCTTTTCTTGATTTGGTCACCGACAGATTATAGGCTATAAGGTCTCCTTTTCCCGCTAACAGCTGGCGTACAAGTTCATCTTCTCCATTCACTGCCTGAATCTTTAATTTGATTCCGAGGGAATGGCAGAACACTTGAGCCAGTTCGTATTGGAATCCCATGTTTTCGCCTCGGTAATTGAAGAAGGACGTGGGGCTGTTGATGGTAAGTACAACCAGTTCTCCTCTTTCAATGATTTGCGGCAAGTCGACCGACGTTTCCTGCATGTCTTGATTAGTCTGCTGTCTTCGGGATATTTGGTAAGTGACGATCAATAATATTCCGACAATGCATGCTGTCAGAGAGAAAAGGAGTTTCTGTCTCATCGGCCTAAAATCTTTTCAATATACAGTTTCAAGATGCGGATGGCCTTTTCATTATGTCCTCCTTGAGGAATAATCAAATCGGCTACGCGTTTTGCGGGCTCAATAAATTCCAAGTGCATTGGTTTCAGTACTTTTACGTAGCGCTCCATAACAGCTTCGGCCGTTCTGCCTCGTTCGATAACGTCACGTTGGATTACACGAATCAGACGTTCGTCTGGATCAGCGTCCACAAAAATGCGGAGGTCCATTAATTTTCTTAGTTTTTTATCACTTAGAGCCAGAATGCCTTCTATGATTACTACCTTACGCGGTTCAATGTGGATGGTTTCCTTCTGGCGGGTAGAGGTAATGTATGAATAGATAGGTTGTTCAATTGCTTCACCGTTACGTAGCATGGTTATGTGTTTGGAAAGCAATTCCCAATCAAAAGCATTTGGATGATCGAAATTGATGTTTTGTCTTTCTTCCATTGGGATGTGGCTGCTGTCTTTATAGTAGGAATCTAAAGGAAGTACGGCTACTTCGTTTTCAGAAAGACTTTCAATAATGCGCTTAACTACAGTTGTTTTTCCAGAGCCTGTACCTCCGGCAATTCCGATAATAATCATAATATATTTTTGAAAATTAATTTATATATTTGCATATTACAAAAATACAATAATATATAATAATTACAACTATGGTTAAGCACATTGTTTTGTTCAAATTAAAAGATTCTCTATCGGAAGAAGAGAAATTGGATATCATGAATCGCTTTAAGGCAGCTATAGAAGCATTGCCCAAAGATATTGATTTTATCAGACAGGTATATGTCGGTTTGAATACCAATCCTGCTGAAAAATGGGATATTTGTTTGGAAAGTGCTTTCGACTCATTGGATGATGTCAAAGCGTATGCTGTACATCCGGCACATGTTGCGGCTGCTGGAATAATCAAAGACGCGAAAGCAGATCGTGCCTGTGTAGACTTTGAATTTTAAATCAGAACGATGAAGAAGATTGTCAATCCTTGGAAAAATATGGACGGCTACTTCTGTTTCGGTTGTGCACCGGATAATGAAGCGGGCGTGAAGATGGAATTTTATGAGGACGGTGATGAGATTGTCAGTGTCTGGCATCCGGAAGCAAAGTATCAAGGATGGCTCAATACCCTTCATGGAGGCATTCAGGCTGTGCTGTTGGATGAAATCTGTGCATGGGTGATTGTACGTAAACTTCAGACTACTGGTGTCACTTCCAAAATGGAAACTCGCTATTTGAAGCCTATTTCCACTAAAGACGATTATATCCTGCTTCGTTCATCCATAAAAGAAAAGAGAAGGAATGTTATCTTGGTTGAGGCTTGCATTTATAATCAAGCCAATGAATTGTGTACGAAGGCGGTTTGTACTTATTTTACTTTCCCGCAGGAAAAGGCACATGAGGAGATGTTCTTTCGAGGATGCGAAGTGGAGGATGAAGATGTAAATCCTTTGTAAATAACTCGAATATACAAAAGATTTGTATATTTGTAAAATGAAAAACATAAAAACAACAGACATGAAAATTTCTAATTTTTTTGTTGCCTTAGGGCTGGTAGTTGCAGGTTGTCAGCAGCAGCCTGTTAGTCAGAGTAGCGATTATCTCGTAATCGCAGGACGTGGAATCCAAGCGGACAGTGCTTGGTCGCAAGTGGCGACTGCTTTGGTCGACAAACATCAAGCTAACCTTGCTTCTTACGAAAATTCAATCGATGAGGTAATGCCTTTGATTCAAAAAATGAATCCGAGGTATGTCGCTCTGGTAGAAAAGCCTGAGAATTTGGGACGAGATTACATTATTCATCTGAATCAGATGAGTCGTCAGGTGGATGATGATATCTATGCTGATTTCCTTTGGGGAGTAATTACCGGCTATGATGCTGATGCTGCCATGAAGATGGTGAAGAATTCTACTGAACCTTTGGTGGTTAAGGATGCGGTTTCTACCATTATGGAATTGAACAGTGCCAAATGGTTTAACCGTTATGCTTGGTTGGATGACCATCAGGAAGGGCTCTGGGGAGAGAAGAAAGGTCCCGGACAGGAAGTGGTTACTCATCAGCTTCCTTTGACTAAACGTGATGTCCCTGTTCATGGTCAGAAAGGTAAATTCGTATTCCGTGAAGCTGCAGATCCTGAAGAAGAAATGCAGAAATTCTATGATATTTATGCGGAAATCAATCCGGATTTGGTGGTGACTGCCGCTCATGCAACAGAAAGAAACTTGGAAATGCCTTTTTCTTTGGGTAATATCAAACCGAAGAATGGCGTCCTTTATATGGATTTCAAGGATCATCCGAAAGATTTGGTAGAAAGTGGTAAACGGAAAATCTACCTGCCGATTGGAAATTGCCTGATTGCAAATGTCAATAACACGAAAGAAAGTATGGCCATTGCTTGGATGAATAGCGGTAATGCTGCTACTATGGTAGGGTATGTAGTAACCACTTGGTATGGTCGTAACGGTTGGGGAGGCTTGAAATATTGGCTGACTACCCCTGGACGTTATACAGCAGCTGAGGCTTTCTATTTGAACCAGCAAGATATGATGTATCAGTTGAACGAGATGGATCCGAAGATGGCAACCTTGAAGTTCCCGTTTGATGTGGAAGACCGCTTTGAAAGTGGCATTCAGGTTATTCAGGATTCTACAGCGATAAAGGAAGCGACAGAAACTCATTTGGGATTCTTGCATGATCGTGATGTCCTTGCTTATTATGGTGATCCGAAATGGAATGTTCGTTTGCAGGAAATAGCGGAAGAGAATGATTTTACAGTTTCTTCTGAAATTCAAGGAAAGAAATGCATCGTAACGATTACCACAAAAGACAATTTCTCATTGGAACGTATGCAAGGTAATCATTTTAAAGAAGAGCATGTGCTTGACTTGCCGTTCAGTTATTTCTTCCCAGAACGCTTGAACAATCCTCGTTTGGCTGCAGGCCAACAGTGGAAAGTGGCTTTGGATGAAAACTTCTTGATGGTATACCAACCGGATTTTGAACCGGGCAAGACTTATACTATTGAATTGGACGTTGATTAACAGAATGGACCGGTTAGCTATTGAATAAGTGAAGGGGTTTTTTGAAGGAAGTTGACAGGCTTCCTTTGAAAAACTCCTTCCTCCTTTTGGAGCGAAGGTGGCAGATACTGGGGGCTTTGCTGGTTTGGTATGTTTTGATTATATTAGGTGGCTTATTTTGAAGGGAGAATGAAAAATGAAAGAATTGAAAGATTTGGTTCGACCGAATGTTTGGAATTTGAAACCGTATTCATCTGCTCGGAAAGAATATGCGGGGAATGACGCATCTATCTTTTTGGATGCGAATGAAAACCCTTACAATGCTCCGAACAATCGTTATCCTGACCCGTTACAGAAAGACTTGAAGAAACGGATCGCAACCATCAAATCGGTGCGTCCGGAACAAATTTACTTGGGTAATGGCAGTGACGAATCCATTGATATGTTGTTTCGGGTGTTTTGTCGTCCTGGTGTAGATAATGTGGTAGCCATTGCACCGACTTATGGAATGTATGAGGTGTGTGCCGAGGTGAACGACATTGAGTACCGCAAAGTGTTGCTGGATGCTTCTTTTCAGTTCAAGGCTTCTGATTTGCTGGATGCTTGTGATGATTTCACCAAGTTGATTTTTCTGTGCTCGCCTAATAATCCAACGGGCAATGACTTGAATGCCGAGGAGATCATCCGTTTGGTGAGTCAGTTCCAAGGAATTGTGGTGCTTGATGAAGCGTATATCGATTTCTCTGATACTCCTTCTTTTATTCGATACTTGGGAGAATTTCCCAATTTGGTTATTCTTCAGACTTTTTCCAAAGCATGGGGCTGTGCCGCTATCAGGCTGGGAATGGCTTTTGCTTCGGAATCTATTGTAGAATTGATGAATAAGATAAAATATCCTTACAATATCAATCTCCTTACTCAACGGGAAGCTTTGGATATGGTGGGACGTTATTATCGAGTGCAGGAATGGGTGGAGTCTTTATTGGGAGAGCGGAAACGCTTGATGAATGAATTCAAAAAACTGCCCTGCTGCAAGCAGGTTTATCCGTCCGATGCGAATTTCTTCTTGGTACGGGTGGGGGAAGCCCGAAAATTATATGCATACTTGGTGGAAAAAGGAATTGTAGTGCGCAATCGGACCAATATCGTATTGTGCCGTCATTGTCTGCGTATTACGGTAGGTACTCGTCCAGAGAATGATCGGTTGCTTGAAGTGCTTAAGGAATATCGGGAGTAAGGATAGCTTCATCTCTTTTGCCCCTGTTTGTTGCAACTGCAATGTAG
This sequence comes from Phocaeicola sp., assembly GCA_020026225.1. Classification (GTDB taxonomy): domain Bacteria; phylum Bacteroidota; class Bacteroidia; order Bacteroidales; family Bacteroidaceae; genus Phocaeicola. The sequence continues at coordinate 60,826 of JAHHQU010000004.1, forward strand.
GAAAATGATGAGAAAAAGGAATCTAACTTTAGATAAAGGACTCTTCTCCTTCTATTTCGTTGGCCAAATTCTTGGTGTTGATTCCTTTTTCCTCAATAAACCTTTTAGTTAATTCAACATCTTTTATTAATTTTGCAACCGATTTATTTGAAAACAATTAAAAAACTATTATAAATGGAATTAGCAAGTAAATATACCCCTGCGGAAGTAGAGGGTAAATGGTACCAGTATTGGCTGGACAACAAACTATTCAGTTCTAAACCAGACGGACGTGAACCTTACACCGTCGTTATTCCACCGCCAAATGTAACGGGCGTCCTTCACATGGGCCACATGCTAAATAATACCATTCAAGATATTCTCGTACGTCGTGCACGTATGATGGGAAAGAATGCTTGTTGGGTACCGGGTACTGACCATGCTTCTATTGCTACTGAAGCGAAGGTGGTAAACAGACTCGCACAGCAGGGTATCAAGAAAACGGATCTTACTCGTGAAGAGTTCTTGAAACATGCTTGGGCATGGACAGAAGAGCACGGAGGCATTATCTTGAAGCAGCTTCGTAAATTGGGAGCTTCTTGTGATTGGGACCGTACTGCCTTTACAATGGATGAAACTCGTAGTAAGGGAGTAATCAAAGTGTTCTGTGACCTTTACAATAAAGGCATGATTTACCGTGGGGTTCGTATGGTTAACTGGGACCCGAAAGCTTTGACAGCTCTTTCTGACGAAGAAGTTGTTTATAAAGAAGAGCATAGCAAATTGTATTATCTTCGTTATAAGGTAGAAGGCGACGCAGAAGGTCGTTATGCAGTAGTGGCAACTACTCGTCCTGAAACTATCATGGGTGATACGGCTATGTGTATCAATCCGAATGACCCGAAGAATCAGTGGTTGAAGGGCAAGAAAGTCATTGTTCCATTAGTGGGACGTGTCATTCCGGTTATTGAAGACGAATACGTTGATATCGAATTCGGTACTGGTTGCTTGAAAGTAACTCCTGCCCACGACGTTAATGACTACATGTTGGGTGAAAAATATAATCTTCCATCTATCGACATCTTTAACGATAACGGTACAATCAGTGAAGCTGCTGGAATGTACGTTGGTATGGATCGTTTTGATGTTCGTGAACAGATTGAAAAAGATTTGGCAGCTGCTGATCTTTTGGAAAAGGTTGAGGCTTATACAAACAAGGTTGGCTTCTCTGAACGTACAAATGTAGCAATTGAACCGAAATTGTCTATGCAGTGGTTCTTGAAGATGCAGCACTTTGCTGATATCGCACTTCCTCCAGTAATGGAAGATCGTTTGAAATTCTATCCTGCAAAATATAAGAACACTTATCGTCATTGGATGGAGAACATCAAAGACTGGTGTATCAGCCGTCAGTTGTGGTGGGGACATCGTATCCCGGCTTATTTCCTTCCTCAAGGTGGTTTCGTGGTAGCTGAAACAGCTGAAGAAGCTTTGAAATTGGCTATTGAAAAGACTGGGGATGCTAACTTGAAGGTAGAAGACCTTCGTCAGGATGAAGATTGTTTGGATACTTGGTTCTCTTCATGGTTGTGGCCTATCTCATTGTTTGATGGTATCAATAATCCGGGCAACGAAGAAATTAAATATTACTATCCGACAGCAGACTTGGTAACAGGTCCAGATATCATCTTCTTCTGGGTGGCTCGTATGATTATGGCCGGTTATGAATATATGGGTGAAATGCCGTTCAAGAATGTATATTTTACCGGTATCGTTCGTGACAAATTAGGTCGTAAGATGTCTAAGTCACTTGGTAACTCACCAGACCCATTGGATTTGATCGATAAATACGGTGCTGATGGTGTACGTATGGGTATGATGTTGGCTGCTCCTGCTGGTAATGATATCTTGTTTGACGATGCATTGTGTGAACAGGGACGTAACTTCAACAATAAGATCTGGAATGCCTTCCGATTGGTTAAAGGATGGAATGTAGCAGAAATCGAACAGCCGGAATATGCTCGTGTAGCAACTGAATGGTTTGATGCTATGTTGTCTAAGACTGCAGTGGAAGTGGAAGATTTGTTCAGCAAATATCGTCTGAGCGAAGCTTTGATGGCTGTGTATAAGTTGTTCTGGGATGAATTCTCAAGTTGGTATTTGGAAATGATTAAACCAGCATATGGCCAGCCTATCGATAAAGTAACTCTTGAAAAGACTTTGGATTTCTTTGATAAACTGTTGAAACTGCTTCATCCATTCATGCCGTTCATCACAGAAGAATTGTGGCAGCATATCTACGATCGTAAGGAAGGTGAAAGTATCATGGTTCAGACTCTCGATATCGACAAGACCTTCAACGAAGGTATCGTAGCTCAGTTTGAAACAGTGAAGGAAGTAATTTCTGGTATTCGTACTATCCGCTTGCAGAAGAACATCGCTCAGAAAGAAGTGCTGACTCTTCAGGTGGTTGGTGAAAGTCCTGTTGCTGCTTATAATTGCATCATTGCCAAATTGTGTAATATGTCTTCTATCGATAGCGTTGAAGCAAAAGAAAACGGTGCTTCTGCATTCATTGTAGGTACTACTGAATATGCAGTTCCATTGGGTAACTTGATCAATGTCGAAGAAGAGTTGAAGAAACTTGAGGCAGATTTGAAGTATCAGGAAGGATTCTTGCAAAGCGTATTGAAGAAATTGAGCAATGAACGTTTTGTCAGCAAGGCTCCGGCTAATGTTATTGAAATGGAACGTAAAAAACAGGCTGATGCTGAAACTAAAATCGCTACATTGAAAGAAAATATTGCTGCTTTGAAGAAATAATCAGCATATTGTAATCATAAGGGTAAATCCGCAAATGTCTTTTAGGTATTTGCGGATTTTTTTGTTTGATCGATTGTTCTTGAATGCATTGTTGATTTTCCATCAGAATGTAATTATGCTGGAAAATCATGCTATGAAGACTCAGCATATATAGGTATATTTAACTAAATAGTCGTCCCTTAAAAGCATCTTTATCTACTGATATTCAATATTTTAGTT
>JAHHQU010000049.1 GCA_020026225.1 Phocaeicola sp.
TTATTTTTGAAAACAGAATCCAGATATAAGGACAAACTTACAGCTGAATCCTGTTCCCATTTACACAAAATTTTGGACAGTGTCTTTTTATTGGAACTGATTCTACAAAAGAAAAGGTTATCGTTCCATTCCTTTATTTACCAACAGGTGTTGATAAACTTCCTATAGGATTTCTGGAAGACGATTCCTTCTTTGACAAGAAACACTCCTCCAAATAAAAATCCCCATAAGCACGTTCACATACGTCTTATGGGGATTTTTCGTTATCGCATCCAGCCCTTCTTAAGGAGCTTTCTTTTCCTTCACATCACGATGAGCCTCTACTACATTCATTACATAATCACCCAGTTTCTCACATTCACCGATGATATCCATGTAATAGACACCCGACTGATAATCATACGCCTTATTGTTGATATCTACAATATTCTGACTCTTCAACTGTTTGCGGAAATTATTTATTTCGGCCTCAATATTATAACATTTATTGATATCAACACTCGCCGAATTATCTTCTATCAATTCAATCATCTGCATCAGAGCCTTATCAGCCAAAGCAAACATCTGATGAATATGTTCGTACTGCTCCTCCACAAACTCCTTATTGTCACAGCGCTTATGATCGATGGTACGTCCCAAGTTATAACAACTGTCACCGATACTTTCTATTTCGGTGACTTCACGCAACATATCTTGGATTTGCCATTTACTATCTGCACTCAAACGTCCTTCAGCCACTTTCCCTAAGTATTCAGCGATTTCAATTTCCATATTATCACTGATATTCTCATATTTTTCGATACGACTGAACAACTTATTGAAGTCATCATCCTTCTCCGTATGAAGCAAATCACGCACCATGTTAAACATCCGATGAATTCGCTTTGCAAAAAGATTGATTTCCTTACGTGCCTGCAAAATAGACAGCTCTGCCGTAGACAACATTCCACTTGAAATGAACTGCAATCGGCATTCTTCTTCTTGTTCCTTCAACGGAATAATCTTGCAGACAATCTTCTCTATCACCTTCACAAACCAAATAAGGATCAACACATTACAGATATTAAAAGCCGTATGGAAAGCTGAAAGTTGATAAGTGATGGCAACTTCTTCCGGCACATTCGGGAAAATCAGATTGACCAGCGAACTGATCATATCGATGAAAGGATGGAAAATACAGAGAACCCAAATCACCCCAAATATATTAAAGATAAAATGAGCCAAGGCTGCACGCCGAGCCTGGGCATTTGCAGTAAGAGCTGCAATGTTGGAAGTGACCGTCGTACCGATATTTTCACCCATTACCAAGGCAATACCCATATAGAGATCAAGCACTCCGCTAGAACATAAAATAAGCGTAATTGCCATAACCGCAGCCGATGACTGAGCACACATGGTAATCACGCTTCCAACCAGCAAGAACAATAAAATAGAAAGGAATCCCCACTCCTTACAATAGGTGATGAAACCTATGATAGTAGCATTATGTTCCAAGTCCATACTCAAAGCATTCTCTCTTAAAGTAGTCAAACCAAGAAACATGAAAGCAAATCCGAAGACGAACTCTCCAAGCGACTTCTTATTATTCTTCTTCGAGAAAATCAGCGGGATAGCCAATGCAAAAATAGGGAAAATCAAATTATTCATGTCTATCTGAAACCCAAATACAGACATGATCCAGGCAGTTACCGTAGTACCGATATTAGCACCCATAATTACCGAAATAGCTTGTGCCAAGGTCAACAAACCCGCATTTACAAAACTAACGGTCATCACGGTTGTCGCAGTAGAAGATTGTACAGAGGCGGTAACAAAAGTACCAGTCAAAAGCCCTGTAACTCGATTGGTAGTCATGGCTCCTAAAAAATGTCGCAATTGGACACCGGCCAGTTTCTGCAGAGCCTCACTCATGGTTTTCATACCATACATCAAAAGAGCTAACGACCCTAGCAATTTCAAGATTACAAAAATAGACATTAGTGTATATTTGATTAAAATCCTTCCACAAGTATGTTAGATACATACTGTGGAAGGAATATTTATAGTTTGCTTCAAGAAGTTATTATATTGTTTTCCTCTCTCTTATATTTCTACCGGCCTCAACCACATTCACCACATAATCACCGAGTTTTTCACATTCTACAATGATATCCATATAATGAACACCCATCTGATAATCATAGTCATTGTTGTCGATGTCTATGATATTCTGATTCTTCAACTGAGTACGATAATTGTTGATTTCATTTTCCAGATTAAAGGTCTTGTTCACATCTACAGTTTGAGAATCATCTTCTACGATATCAACCATGTGTGTCAAAGCCTGGTTCACCAAATCAAACATGATGTGGATATGCTCGTATTGTTTCTCTGTAAAATCGTTTGCATTCTTGTACTTACGATTAATGCATCGAGCCAAATTATAACAGCTGTCACCGATACTTTCTATTTCGGTAATTTCTCTCAACATCGTTCTGATCTTCAATTTACCGTCAGCACTTAAACGTCCGTTTGAGACATTATTCAAATAGTTTGCAATTTCTATTTCCATACTATCGCTGATGTTCTCGTATTTCTCGATTCGGCTGAACAGTTTGCTAAAATCATTTTCGTTTTCAGTATGCAACAAATCACGAACCATATTAAACATACGTTGGATTCGTTCTGCAAACAAATTGATTTCTTTACGTGCCTGAAGAATAGAAAGCTCAGATGTAGAAAGCATACCACCGGTAATAAAGCGAAGACGATATTCTTCTTCCTGCTCTTTTTGAGGGATAATCTTACATACAATCTTTTCAATGGCCTTGACAAACCAAATCAAGATAAGAACATTACAGATATTGAAACAAGTATGGAAAGCTGAAAGCTTGAAAGAAACAGCGACGCCCGCTTCTGTGACATTCATCACATCGGATACAATCCAATTCACTACATCCAAAAAAGGACGGAATACAACCAATACCCATATAACGCCGAATACGTTGAAGACCAAATGGGCAAGAGCCGCTCTACGCGCTGGTGTATTTGCAGTCAAAGCAGCTAAATTAGCAGTAATAGTCGTACCGATATTTTCTCCTAATACCAAAGCGGCACCTAATTCAAAGCTAATCCAACCGTTGGCACACATGATCAAGGTAATGGCCATTGTGGCAGCAGAAGCCTGCACAATCATAGTAAGAACCGTACCGATAAAGACAAAGAGCAGTACAGACAAGAAGCCCATATCCGTATAATTCTGAACGAATGCTAGCATATCCGGGTTATGGCTCAAATCAGGAGCATTGACTTTCAGCAAATTAAGGCCCATGAAAAGGAAGGCAAAACCAAACATGAATTCACCGACAGACTTACGGGAGCTCTTTTGGGAGAATAACAAAGGAATACCAAAAGCCAATAACGGCAAAGCAAAAGCGGAAATATCCACCTTAAAGCCTAAAGCAGATATAATCCATGCCGTCACTGTGGTTCCGATGTTGGCACCCATAATCACCCCAATTGATTGAGACAGTTCCAACAAGCCGGCATTTACAAAACTTACCACCATCACAGTAGTTGCAGAAGAGGACTGAATCAACGCTGTAATCAGCACTCCTGTAAGCACCCCAGTGACCCGATTCGTGGTCATGGCTGTTAAAATACTTCGAAGACGGTCACCCGCAAACTTCTGTAACCCCTCACTCATGATTTTCATTCCGTAGAGGAAAAGTGCTAAAGAGCCCAGCAACTTTAAAAAATCATAAAAAGAATATTCCATTTGTTATTATTTAGGCTGGAGATATGGCAAATCATTTTTTATTGTTATATTGCCGAATCACCTAGTTAGTAATACAAAAACGATTATGTTACAAATATATTGTAAAAATAATAAAGAAACAAGAGAATTTCCAGAAGGGAGTTCGCTTTTAGAGATTTATAGAGGCCTTAATCTTGAAATGCCATACGGTCCGGTTAGTGCTAAAGTCAATAACAAAGTAGAGAATCTGGGCTTTCGAGTTTATTATAACAAAGATGTAGAGTTCCTCGACATAACCTGTTCATCGGGCATGCGCACCTATGTACGCTCACTCAGTTTCATCCTTGTGAAAGCCGTACACGACTTGTACCCACATGGACGCATCTCCTTGGAGCACCCTGTATCGAAAGGATATTTCTGTCAATTACACATCGACCGCGGAATTGGTCTGGACGATGTAATGCGCATCAAAAAACGGATGCAGGAAATTGTAGAAGAAAATATTCCATTCGTCCGTCATGAGTGTCACACAGAAGATGTAATCCGTCTGTTTGAAGAAAGAAACATGCCCGACAAGGTAAAACTCTTGGAAACATCGGGACAACTGTACTCCTACTATTATCAATTAGACGACTGCATTGACAGTTATTATGGGAGTCTGGTTCCCAGTACAGGCTACATCCATAACTTTGACATCGTAAAATACTACGATGGGATTCTTCTCCGCATTCCCAATAAAGACAATCCAGAGCAACTGGCAGAAGTCATCAAGCAAGAAAAGATGCTGGAAGTTTTCAAGGAATACCACAACTGGAACGAAATCTTAGGAATCAGTACGGTAGGAGATTTGAATCTGGCCTGTCAAAAAGGACATGCTACAGATATCATCAATGTCTCCGAAGCACTGCAAGAAAGAAAGATTGTCAAAATCGCGGACGAAATAGCCAGCCGCCAAACAGGAAGCCAACGCATCAAACTGGTTCTGATATCCGGGCCTTCATCTTCCGGAAAGACAACATTCAGCAAACGACTCAGCATCCAGCTTATGACCAACGGACTGCGCCCCTATCCCATTTCTCTGGATGATTATTTCGTAGACCGTGAAAAAACACCGCTCGACGCAAACGGCCAACATAATTTCGAATCCTTCTTCGCCCTTGACCTCCCATTTTTTGAAGCACAGCTCAAAGCATTGCTGACAGGAGAAGAAGTGGAACTTCCCCGCTTCAATTTCATGATAGGGAAGCGAGAGAAATCGGGAAAGAAGCTTCGGATAGAAGACAATATGATTCTTATCTTAGAAGGCATTCATGCCCTAAATCCCGATCTGACTCCACATATTCCGACAGAGAACAAGTTCAAGATTTATGTATCTGCACTGACCACAATTCAATTGGATGACCATAACTACATTCCAACCACCGACAACCGCCTGCTTCGCCGTATCATTCGAGACTGCAAATACAGGAACCATTCGGCGGCAGCTACCATTTCCCGTTGGCCAAGTGTACGCGCAGGAGAAGACAAATGGATATTCCCTTATCAAGAAAATGCAGATGCCATGTTCAACTCTGCCTTACTGTTTGAACTTGCTGTATTGAAAGAACACCTGGAACCGATTCTACGAAAAGTTCCAAACAATACCCCAGAATATTCAGAGGCCTACCGTCTACTCCATTTTCTCGGACACTTTACTCCTATCAATGACGCAGAATTACCCCCGACCTCTCTATTGAGAGAATTCTTGGGAGGAAGCAGCTTCAAATATTAAAAGTATTTCTCCAAAATAAAAAGGGTACGCATCTTTTAGATACGTACCCTTTTTATTCGTGGTTCACCTTATCAAATCAGGTATTTCAGTACAAACAGGAAGCAAAGAATGAATATGGAAGGAGTCAACTTATGAAATTTTCCACACAACATATTAATCAGGACATAACTAATCAGTCCCAACAAGACTCCGTCTGAAATACTATACGCTAACGGCATCACTATAATGCACACAAACGCAGGAATCGCATCGGAATAGTTGTTCAAATCCACATCACGGATAGGAGTCATCATCATCAAACCTACCAGAATCAATACGGGAGCTGTCGCTGCCGAGGGAATTGACAAAAATAAAGGAGCAAAGAAAAGGGACAGCAAGAAGCTCATCGCCGTAGTAAAGGAAGTCAATCCCGAGCGACCACCTTCACCAACTCCAGAAGCACTTTCTACAAAAGTCGTAACCGTACTGGTTCCCAACATCGCACCTGCTGTCGTTCCGATAGCATCAGCCATAAAAGCCTTTTTAGCATTAGGTATTTTTCCATCCTTCAACATCCCCGATTTTGTAGATACACCGACCAAGGTACCGATAGTATCAAACATATCAACGAAGAGCAAAGTCAGCACCGCTATAAACATATCTCCCGAAAGGACATTCGTAAAATCGAACTTCAAAAAAATTGGAGCGATAGACGGAGGAGTACTGATTATACCGTGAAAGGTAGTCACTCCCATAGGAATACCCACCAATGTAGTAACGATGATACCTATAAGCAGGGCCCCCTTCACTTTTTTGATTAACAGAACAGCGGTAAGCACGACTCCTATACAAGCCAGCAAAGCACTTCCCCCTGTTATATCACCCAAGCTGACCAATGTGGCATCACTGTTGACTATAATACCAGCACTTTGCAATCCGATGAAAGCAATGAAAAGGCCGATACCCACACTGATAGCATTCTTCAAGATCAATGGAATCGAATTCACGATGGCTTCTCGCAAGTTCGTCAATGTCAAAAAGATAAAGATCAAGCCTTCTATCAATACGGCAGTAAGAGCGAACTGCCATGTATACCCCATCTTCAAACAAATAGTATAAGCGAAAAAGGCATTCAACCCCATACCTGGAGCCAAAGCAAAAGGAAGTTTCGCCAAAAAGGCCATTATACAAGTAGCCAGAACCGAAGCGATGATAGTCGATGTAAAAACGGCATCTTTATTCATCCCCGTATCACTCAAGATATTAGGGTTGACAGCCAAGATATAAGCCATCGTCAAAAAAGTTGTTACTCCTGCGAGAATCTCAGTCTTTACGGTCGTAATCTGAGGATTAAATCCAAATAATTTTGTGAGCATTGAATGTTATGTGTTTGATTAATTATGCAAAGTTGCAAAATTAGGCATTTCCCTTATTTTTATGGAATGTTTAAATGTTAAAAGGAAAAAAGAATCCTATCCTAACGAACCGTTTTGTCTCTTTTTCCAGCAGATTCTATCGGAATCCAATAAAACGAGGCACAAAATCTCTTCATAAAAAGGGAGCAAGCCCTATTTCTATCAGACAGCATCCCCCTCCGAAAAGCCTTCCTTCAGAGTCACCTTCATTTGCTTGCTGTTATCAAAAAACATTACAGATATTGCAATTCCGTCTCGCACGGCAGAGTGTAAATCCAAAAGGCAAAAAGCCATTAACTACCTAATTTACAAAGGAATGACATCCCCTTTCAGCATTTCATCTTTTCTTTTTACCTCTACCAAGACCTGTCCGCCATTGAAATTAATGACAATAAGCCGATTGATTAAAAAAGAAATATGTAACTTTGACCAAGAATAAAGGGAAAGGACTATTCATTCAGAAAAGGTCTCCTCCCCTTTTTACAGACTATAACAGATTTTACTTATGGCACAAAATTCACGTCAGATACAAGCACAAGCACAACAGCAGGTACAAACCTTATCCCCACAACAGGTTTTGGTGGTCAAGCTATTGGAACTTCCAACAATAGAGTTGGAAGAACGCGTTCATGCTGAACTCTTAGACAATCCAGCCTTAGAAGAGGGAAAAGAGCCTTCAGGCGAAACAGACGGTGCTGAAGATGAATATAACGAACCGAATGAAGACGCCAATGCGGGCAGCAACGAAGACGTTTCCTTAGGAGATTACCGTACAGAAGACGACATTCCCGACTATAAATTACAGGAAAACAACCGTTCGAAAGGTGAAACACCCGAAGAAATTCCTTTCTCCGACAACATTTCTTTTTATGAAACGCTGAAGGAGCAGTTGGACATGCACGATCTGTCTCCAGAAGATAAAGATTTGGGAGAATACATCATCGGCTCACTGGATGATGACGGTATCTTGCGCAAAACCATGGATGCACTGATTGACGAACTGGCCATCTATCAAGGAATCTACGTCACAGAAAAGCAGCTGGAGCATGTTTTGTCTGTAATCCAAAGCTTCGACCCTGCAGGAATCGGAGCAAGAAGCCTTCAAGAATGCCTGCTTTTACAAATAAAGCGCAAAGAAAACACTCCAACAAACCAAATAGCTCATGACATCATCTACTATTATTGCGATGAATTCACCAAAAAGAACAAGGAGAAGATTATCCAGCGAATGAACATCACCGAAGAGCAATACGATGCTGCCTATGCTGAATTGGTCAGATTGAATCCCAGACCAGGAAGTTCTTTGGGAGAAGCTATGGGCAAGAATCTCCAACAAATCATACCAGACTTCATCGTTGAAACAGAAGATGATGGAAGCATCATTCTCAGCCTCAACAACCACAATGTTCCAGAGTTGAGATTGAGCCGTGAGTTTACAGAAATGCTGGACGAACACACGCGCAACAAATCCAACCAATCGAAGGAATCGAAAGATGCCTTCCTTTTCTTGAAGCAGAAGGTTGACGCCGCACAAGGATTCATCAATGCCGTAAAGCAACGTCAGCAGACATTATTAAGCACCATGCAAACCATCATCGACCTGCAACGCCCCTTCTTTTTGGAAGGAGATGAAACGTTGTTGCGTCCCATGATATTGAAAGACGTTGCAGAACGTGCCAACTTGGATATCTCCACGATTTCACGCGTAAGCAACAGCAAGTATGTACAGACCAACTTCGGAATTTATTCGTTGAAATTCTTCTTCAGTGACGGATATACTACCGACAGCGGAGAAGAACTATCAGTTCGCGAAATCAAACGCTACTTAAAGGAACTGGTCGACAATGAAAATAAGGCGAATCCGTTCACCGATGATGAATTGGCAGAAAAGTTGAAAGAAAAGGGATATCCCATCGCTCGACGAACAGTCGCCAAATACCGTCAACAATTAAATATTCCGATAGCCCGATTAAGAAGATAAATATGAAAGAAACCACTATACCAGATGAATTGACCATTTGTAAGGAAGGTCCTAAAGAGCCTGAATATCCGAAAGGCACATTGTATCTAATGGCACATATTGTATCCATTATCTTTACGCCTTTCTTGTCCCCTTTTCTGGCTTTTATTCTCTTGTTCATGTTCACCTATCTGAACATAATGCCTATACCATACAAGCTTACCGTATTGGCTCTGGTTTTCTGTTTCACCATCGCACTCCCTATGCTGGGAATCTTTTTCTACCAGAAGCTTAACGGATGGGGATTACGCGGTCTGAACGAACGAGAAAAACGATTTGTTCCCTATCTGCTGACTATCATGAGCTATGTAGGCGGTTTACTGACGATGCTTCGTCTGCATCTTCCCCATTACATGGCCGGAATCCTGCTGGCAGTACTTATCTGCATGATTCTATGCGCCATTGTCAATATTTGGTGGAAAGTCAGCACCCACGCAGCCAGCAGTGGAATGATGGTAGGCGGTCTGTTATCATACAGCTTCCTCTTCATGTTCAATCCGATTAGCAGTCTTTGCGGATTCATCCTTCTTTCCGGCATGTTGGGTTCCGCCCGCATCATCGTGCGACAACATACATTGAATGAGGTCCTTGGCGGTTTTTTTATCGGATTATTTTGTGGAATCATTGGAATTTTGTTTATTTGAAGAAAGATATTTTCTAACCTTTAAAAATAATCATCATGAAATTTCCAACAAATGTAAAGTACACCAGCGAGCATGAATGGATTCGCCTTGAAGGAGAAGAAGCTTATGTAGGAATTACCGATTATGCTCAGGACCAATTAGGAGACATCGTCTTTGTAGATGTTCCTACCGAAGGAGAAACGCTAAAAAAAGGAGAAACATTTGGAAGTATTGAGGTAGTAAAGACAGTATCTGACCTTTTCATCCCTATCGGCGGTGAAGTAGTAGAAGTAAATCCTGCTCTAGAAGAGAATCCAGAACTGGTCAACAAAGATCCATACGGCGAAGGATGGCTCATCCGCATCAAACCTACCGATGTAGCTGAAATGGAAGATTTGCTTGATGCAGAAGGTTATAAACAATTAATCAACGAATAATCAAACTATATAAAATATCAAAAAATTAAACGAATGAAACCAATTGTAAGTATCATCATGGGTAGCACTTCTGACCTCCCTGTGATGGAAAAGGCAGCTAAACTACTCGACGAAATGCAAGTTCCTTTCGAAATGAATGCACTTTCTGCTCACCGTACTCCGGCCGAAGTGGAAGCATTCGCCAAAAGTGCAGCCGACCGCGGCTTGAAAGTCATCATCGCTGCTGCAGGTATGGCCGCTGCTTTGCCAGGTGTAATCGCAGCCAATACCACTCTGCCTGTAATCGGAGTTCCTGTAAAAGGTTCTGTTTTGGACGGAGTTGACGCACTTTATTCAATCATCCAGATGCCTCTCGGCATTCCTGTTGCAACTGTAGCCATCAATGGTGCCATGAACGCTGCCATCCTAGCTGTACAGATGCTTGCACTTTCTGACAAAGAACTCGCTCAGAAATTTGCAGACTATAAGGAAGGTTTGAAAAACAAGATTGTTAAAGCCAATCAAGACTTGAAAGAAGTTAAATACGCTTACAAGACAAATTAACGAATGGATTACTTCAATTATTCTCGCCGACAGGCGAATGAGGTATACGTTGGCGCCACCCCTATGGGTGGCGCTAATCCTATACGAATCCAAAGCATGACCAACACAGTCACTATGGATACTGAAGCTTGTGTAGAACAAGCGAAACGAATCATCAATGCAGGCGGTGAATATGTCCGTCTCACCACTCAAGGGGTACGTGAAGCCGAAAATTTAAAGAATATCAATACCTGCCTTCGTGCACAGGGCTACAATACTCCTTTAATAGCCGACATTCACTTCAATCCGAAAGCCGCTGATGCAGCTGCCCTTTATGCGGAAAAGGTACGAATCAATCCAGGCAACTACGTTGATGCAGCCCGTACCTTCAAGAAACTTGAATACACCGATGAAGAATACGCTCAAGAAATCCAGAAGATTCGAGACCGTTTCGTTCCTTTCCTGAATATCTGCAAGGAAAATCATACCGCCATCCGTTTAGGAGTCAACCACGGTTCTTTATCCGACCGTATCATGTCACGTTATGGTGACACCCCTGCAGGCATGGTAGAATCTTGCATGGAATTCTTACGCATCTGCGTGGATGAACATTTTTCCGATGTAGTCATTTCCATCAAGGCTTCCAATACGGTAGTCATGGTCAAGACCGTCCGTCTTTTAGTAGAAGAGATGGATAAAGAAGGTATGGCATTCCCTTTGCACCTCGGTGTAACCGAAGCTGGAAACGGTGAAGACGGTCGTATCAAATCGGCCCTCGGTATCGGAGCTTTGCTGGCCGACGGCTTGGGAGATACCATCCGCGTTTCTTTATCGGAAGCTCCTGAAGCTGAAATTCCTGTTGCCAAGAAACTAGTCGACTATATCATGCAGCGTAAGGACCATCCTTACATTCCGGGAGGAGTCGCTCCAGAATTCAACTACACCAACCCATCCAGACGAGTAACAGCCGCTGTGGGTAATGTAGGAGGCGAACACCTGCCTGTAGTTATCTCTGCCCGACTGGACAAAAACTACGAAGTCAGCTCACAGTTCAAACCTGATTATATCTACTGCGGACAAGCTCTTCCAGAAAACCGTGAAGAAGGAATCGGTTACATTGTCGATGCCAACGTATGGAACGAAGAGCCCAATACCTATCCGGCATTCAATACCGAACAGCTGATCGGCTTGCATCAAATGAAAGCTGACCGCAAATTCCTCTTCACCACTTATATGGGACTGAATGAAGAAGCGGTAGCCTGCCTCCGTCTGCATCCAGAAGTAGTCATCATCGCTCAAAGCAACCACCCGAACCGTCTCGGTGAATATCGTGGACTTGTACATCAGATGATGAATCAAGGTTTGAAGAATCCAGTTGTCTTCTTCCAGCTCTACCAAGAAAAAGAATTGGAAGACCTTCAGCTGAAGTCTGCTGCCGATATGGGTGCCTTAATCTTCGACGGCTTCTGTGACGGTATTCTCCTATACAACCATGGAGGTGCTATAGCCGACACGAAAGTGGACGAAACCGCTTTCGGCATCTTGCAAGCCGGCAGAATCCGTACATCAAAGACAGAATATATTTCATGCCCCGGCTGCGGACGTACTCTATACGATTTGGAATCAACTATCGCCCGCATCAAAGCAGCTACCTCTCACCTGAAAGGCTTGAAGATTGGTATCATGGGCTGCATTGTCAACGGTCCTGGCGAAATGGCTGATGCCGACTATGGATACGTAGGTGCAGGACGTGGAAAAATCAGCCTTTACAAACGTAAAGAATGCATCAAAAAAAATATTCCAGAGGAACAGGCCGTTGAAAAACTGATCCAACTCATCAAAGACAACGGTGATTACATCGAAAAATAAATTCAAGTAATCATCTGGAACAAGAAGCCCCGCTCTCCAGGCTACAATGCCTTGAAAGCGGGGCTTTTCTTATACGATGCCATTCGCAGCACCGTTTATTTTTTATGTTCCTTCTTTTCTGAGGCCTTTTCAGCGACATCCTTCTTTACAGGAGCAGAAAGAATCTCTTTATACCGTTTGGTATCATTCAACACTTCCATCGCTTTATTCAAGTCCTTGTCGTCTTTCAAGCGTTCCATAATAGCACCACGCTGATAAAAGAAGCGAGTGACAATATCCTGAGCGATAAATTTCTTGATTTCCTTTGAGAACGTATCCAGATCACGGTCCAAATCATGAATCAATTTCTTTTCCAATGCACTGAATTCTTCAGTCGCTCCCTTGAGATATCCTTCAAACTCCGCTACCTCTTTCAAAGTCTTCATCAGCTGCTCGCTCTGTCTGTCGTAGGTGATATTGCGTCTTTTCACCAACTCCTTGAATTCCTTGTAATCTTCCTCACTGATCTTGAAATCTGCGACAGAAGCCGGTGCCGTATGGCTCATACAATACTGAGTAGCATAGTCAAAGATTACATCTTCATTGAGCAACGGATACAGAATATTAGGATATTTGACAGCCTTCACTTCAATATCGGGACGAATACCCCCTCCATCACGAACCTCACGACCTTTAGAAGTATGGAATACGTTCGTTTTCTCTTCTGGAGTTCTAGCTACCGATCCATCGGGATTCTTCTTGGAGTAATCGATAGCCTGAATGCAACGACCGCTTGGAATATAGTATTTGGATGTGGTCACCTTCAATGTACCATTATAAGGCAACGGACGAGTTGTCTGAACCAAACCTTTACCATAAGTACGCGTACCTACAATAACGGCACGGTCTAAATCCTGCAAAGAACCACTTACAATTTCCGAAGCAGATGCCGTATTGCCATTGACCAGCACCGTAAGCGGAATGACCGTATCCACCGGTTCATAAAGGGTCTTGAACGTGCTCTGAGCCTGCTTCAGTTTTCCCTTGGTAGCAACGATCTGCCGACCTTTAGGGACAAACAGATTCACAATGTCTACAGCCTCAGCCAGCGAACCACCTCCATTATCACGCAAGTCAATAATCAGTGCAGTAGCTCCCTGCGCTTTCAAATCGATGAATGCTTTCTTGAAATCCTTTGCACAATTATCCGTAAAAGAAGTAAGTGTCAAGTAACCGATGCTGTCACTGACCATTCCATAATACGGAATCGGATTGGTACGAATATTATTGCGTGTCAAGGTAAACTCCATCACGGTACTGTCATTCTTCAGCGGGCGCAATACCTTCAAGACAAAAGAAGTTCCCGGTTCACCACGCAAAGCTTCACTCACCTTGTTGCTGAAGTCCTGCGGCTTCATATCACCGCATACCATCTCTTTTCCGCCCACTTCCAAGATAATATCACCAGCCTTCACGCCCGATTCTGCAGCAGGCATTCCGACAATCGGTTCCACGATGGCGATCCGGTCTTTGGCTTTATAATAACGGATCACTGCACCAATACCAGCATATTTACCCGTAATCATCTCTTTCAAACTGCTGACCTCTTCTTCCGGATAATATTCAGTATAAGGATCGGTAAGCAGCAACATCCCATTTACGCCGTATTCAATAAACTTGTCTACATTCACCGTATCAACGTAAAACAAGTCCAACTCCTTGAATATCGCATTAAACAAGTCCAGATTCTTGGCTATACGGAAATTCCGGTCGTCCTCTTTAAAGCTAAGCAACCCGAATCCGAAAACCACGACCAATGCACCTGCTAATAATCGTTTTATGTTCTTCATCTTTATACAATTAATTTGTTCTTCTTTACAAAGAAACACATTATTCTGCTTATGCCTGCAGTACTTCTTCAATATTTAACTTAATTTCATCCCATTTCTTCTTGGTCAGTTCGGTACCCAAGACCTGAATGACTGCACCAGCAAGAATTGAACTGATTTGTGCACACTTCTCGAAAGAATATCCGCAAGTCAATCCATACATGAAGCCAGCCGCATAAAAATCGCCTGCTCCCGTCGTATCCACCACCTTCTTGACAGCCGGTGCTGAAACCTGAATCGATTCTGTGCCACGCTTAATATACGAGCCTTCCTTACGTGCTTTCACTACTGCAATGCTACACTTGGAAGCGATGTCATTCAATGCTTCCTTCGGACTCTTGCCTGTAAATGCTTCCGCTTCGGTTTCATTGGCAAACACGATATCTACATATTGTGTTATCAGCAAGTCGAAGAAATCACGTTCTTCCTTCACCACATTATAGCTGGCCATATCCAGACAGATTTGCAATCCGGCCTCTTTAGCCAACTGCATAGCACGCAAAATCAACTCATGATCTTGCAACAAGTAGCCCTCTATATATAAATACGTATAACCAACAAACATGTCACGTGTCAAATCCTCAGCATGCAAAGTAGCTGCTGCACCCAAATATGTCGCAAAAGTACGTTCACCGTCGGGAGACACAAAAGTTGAAGCAATACCTGTAGGAAGTTCGCCGTTCAGCAAATGTGCTTCCACCCCCAAACGTTTCATGCTCCGTTTAAAATAAGTACCGACTTCATCATTTCCAACCTTCCCGATGAATCCCGGCTGCGCTCCCAACTTAGCCAAAGCACTGATCGTATTGCCGGCTGCACCACCGGTAGAACGGCGCGTACGTAAAGAAGCCAACTTATTTTCTATTGTACTCAACTTTCCTTCATCAATCAACTGCATGCTTGCTTTAGGCAAAGCCAGCTCATTCAAGAGCTCATCTTCATCCATTTTCACCAAAATATCCACTAAAGCATTGCCTAAACCTATTATTTTATCCATTTTTTGAAAATTTTTCTGCAAAGATATTGCATATTTCAAAATATCCTACTACCTTTGCATCGCAATTAAGAAAAAAACTTTCTTCAGTAGCTCAGTCGGTTAGAGCATCTGACTGTTAATCAGAGGGTCGTTG
>JAHHQU010000050.1 GCA_020026225.1 Phocaeicola sp.
ATGGCAAGTATCTTTTGGTTCAGCGCGGTAAGAAGAACTATTTCCTTCTCATCGCCAAATAAGCAAGACATCGTTGATTTGATTGAAGCACCCATTGGAAGTTCCAGAGTATACCTATATATAATAAAGGTGTACTCTTCTGACAATGGGTGTTCTTTTTTTATCCAACCAACCCTAAAGTTTTTCCTCAAAAAGAGATACAAACATTCCAAGATACAATAGTCAGCAAACAAGATTCCGACTATATTTTTTGTGCAGATAAGAGTTCTATAAACACCTGATAATCAGTACAATAAAAAGATACCTAAAACGCCTTGTCGTTTTGAGTAAAACGACAAGGCGTTTTAAAAAAATGACAGGTCGTTTTAGATAAAACGCCAAGACATATTTTTTTTCTGTCTTGACAAGATGAAAACAGCCCCCTTTTTACATCAGACAAAAGACAGCCTTTGCTAAACACCTCCAAGCCTCAGCACGCCCTTTCCAAACACTTTTCCAACAAGAAAAATTGTTCCGAAGAAACAAGAGAAAACTATAAAGAAAAATGCGAGTCCAATTGAGGCATCGCCCCTGGTTGTGTACAGACATAAGCCGATACGTCCACTGCTATTTTATGGGCATCCCGTATACTTCTTCCCTTCAAAACTGCAGCCACAAATGCCGCGGTAAAAGCATCGCCTGCCCCCACCGTATCAACAACCTTAACCTGAGGAGTCGGGAAGAAAGTATGCTGTTCAGGAGTAAAAACATGACTTCCCTGCTCTCCACAGGTCAATATCACCATTTTCAACTGATAGTCATCAAGCAAAGTACGACATCTTTCTTCCACCCCTTTCTGAGCAAGACAGAACAAACAAGTTATTTGCTCAAACTCTTCATCATTGATTTTCAATACATTGCATTTACAAAGAGAATCATGAATAATTTCTTTGGTATAGAAGTGCTGGCGAAGATTGATATCAAAGACCTTCCATACATCTTCCCTATGGGGCATCGCATCCAGAAACCAATTGATGGTTGTTCGAGACACAGCATGGCGTTGAGCCAACGAACCAAAACAAACCACCTTGGTATGCGAAGCCAATGCTTCCAGTTCATCGGTATAAGGTATATTATCCCATGCAACATCCGTCTTGATATTATAAGAAGGCACCCCAGAAGCATCCAGAGAAACCTGTACGATTCCTGTAGGGTATACGATTTGCGGCACGAAAAACGAAATTCCTCTCTCTTGAAAAGTATGTAGAATTTCATCACCCAAACCATCCTGACCTACTGCACTGACCACCTTTGCAGGCAACCCGAGCTGCTGTACATGATAAGCGAAATTAGCGGGAGCCCCTCCCAACTGTTTGCCCTCCGGCAACATATCCCATAACGCCTCACCCAAACCTATAACATAGTCTTTCATATTTCTCGGCATGTTTTTTATAGTATATCATTAAAGCACAAAAGTTTTCCACTCTTGAAAGTGGAAAACTTTTCTATAAGGTATATATCAAAACGCTTCATTACGCGTTTTACTGGTTGCTATCAAATAAATTCCCAACAGAATCAACGGTACACTCAACCACTGACCAATGTTAAATGTCATACCCACTTCTTCAGCTACCTGAGGATTCTTCATGAATTCGAGAGCGAATCGTG
Source organism: Phocaeicola sp. (assembly GCA_020026225.1). GTDB lineage: Bacteria > Bacteroidota > Bacteroidia > Bacteroidales > Bacteroidaceae > Phocaeicola. The sequence goes on from JAHHQU010000050.1 coordinate 1,648, forward strand.
TTCCAAAGAATATCAGCAATGACACTCCCGTAATGAGACCGATTCTCGACTGCAGATGAAAACGAACGTACATCACTTTCGCTACGATAAAGGCGGTAATACAATAAAGCATCTCATAAATCTGAGTCGGGTGACAAGCCAAAGCCTCACCATTCCGATTGTAAAGAGCCTGCCATTCGCGTGAGTTGACAAACTGGAATCCCCAAGGCATATCGGTAGGGAAACCGAATATCTCAGAATTCATCAAGTTTCCGAAACGGATACAGGCACAGACCACAGCTACAGCAGGAATCATACGGTCAAATAACCACCACACACTCTTATGGGTAACTTTTTTAGAATAGTACACTAAAGTAAGAATAATGGCAAACACCCCTCCGTGACTGGCCAGACCTCCTTTCCATACTTTTAATATTTCTATGGGATGAGCTCCATAAAAATCCCATTCATAGAAAAGGCAGTGACCTAAGCGGGCACCGATAATGGTACTGAGAATACTGTAAATAAATAATTTGTCGGCCCAATCTTCCGGATAATTCTCCTTGCGAAACAAACGAGATACCATTTCATAGGCAATCATGAAGCCAAGCCCCCACATCAATCCATACCAACGGATTTCCAATGAGCCCAAATGAACCAAGATGGGATCTACATCCCAAACGATACTAGCTAATGTCATCTTATTCTATTTTTATGATTATTTTCAGTCATATCAGGCTAGAACCTCTTTGTCTCCAAAAGAACAACGGAAGTGCCCAAACGTTTACAAAGGAACTAAAAAAAATCTCTCCTCCAAAATGAATTGGAGGAGAGATTCTAAGTTTCTATTTTTTCTCCTTGCTCAACGGAGAATTAAAGAGCATTATGCCATTACCTTTTTATTAAGACTACCCATACCTGCCGGTTATACCAGATGAGCAATCAACTCTTCACGATTGCCTGCCAACAAATCAATTACCGGCACCTCAATCATGGTATAACATCCAGCCTGCTGCTTCATGGTAGCACGAGCAGCACAAACTAAAACCTGACCGGTCAACGCAGGATTATTTATCTTCATGTCAAATTCAAACAACTGGTTCTGTGTAGTTCCTGAAACACCTTTGCGAACCAAGTTCACACCATGACCCATATCCTTCAAATCATCAACGCAAGGAACCTGAATTACATGAGTTTCATCGTTAACGAAATAAGGATCAGCCTTGATAGCAGAAGCTACAGTTTCATAATCGTATCCGTCTTCCAATTCGATGTAAACCATACGACGATGAATGCCTGTACCTACAGGAATAGTCATAGACAAGGCCGCTTTCACTCCTTCGATAGCCTTTACCGCAACTGTGTGTCCCATACTCATACCTGGACCGAAATTAGTATAGGTGATTCCCTTCGGAGCAATAGCCTGCAACAAAGTACGAACAATTGAATCGCTTCCCGGATCCCAACCGGCAGAAATAATAGAAACCGCATTTCCTGCCTTTGCAGCTTCGTCCAAAGAACGACGCAATGAAGTGATCTGTGTATGAATATCAAAACTATCAACCGTATTGATACCTAAAGCCAAGATTTCTTTTGCATATTGTTCAACGCTACGTGTAGGAGTAGCCAAGATAGCTACATCAACATCTTGCAGTTCCTTTATATTTTTTACTACCGGATATGCAGCCAATTCCGCCGGCTTGTTTTCCTCACCGTGACGACGAACGACACCTGCGACCTCAAAATCGGGAGCAGCTTCCAATGCTTGCAATGCAAATTTGCCAATATTACCGTAACCTACTACGGCAGCTCTAATCTTTTTCATAATGTGTATGATTCTTTAAATTATTATCATCTATGTTTTTCAAGTACAAAAATAGATAATTGGAACGATTCTAAAGAAAAAGGAGAGAACCATTTTTGGATATTTTTCCTCCTGTTTGCGATTTATAACTAAGATAATGCTATTTTTGTTCGTCAAATTATAGTTTGTTAAATTTTTATGATTGAATATATTAAAGGAGAACTTGATGAATTGACACCAGCAATGGCGATAGTAGACTGTCACGGTGTAGGATACGGAATAAACATTTCTTTAAATACTTATTCTGCCATTCAAGGAAAGAAGGAAGTGAAGCTTTACATCTATGAGGTAATCCGAGAAGATACCTATATGCTCTACGGATTCTCTACCAAACAAGAAAGAGAAATATTCCTTCTGCTCATCAGCGTGTCTGGCATTGGAGGAAATACGGCCAGAATGATTCTTTCTGCACTAAGTCCGTCGGAGTTATGCAACGTTATCAGCAGTGGCAACGACAAGATGCTGAAAACGGTGAAAGGTATCGGGCTGAAGACAGCGCAACGTATCATTGTCGATTTGAAAGATAAAATCGGAACTACAGGAATAGAGCCAGCCGCTTCGACCGACCTGTTGGCAATTCCTGCACATTCTGAAGTATATGAAGAAGCGATAGCCGCATTGGTCATGCTGGGATTTGCACAGGCTCCTTCACAAAAGGTGGTTTCTGCCATCCTAAAAGAAGACTCCAGCTATACAGTTGAAAATGTAATCAAACTGGCCTTGAAAAGATTATAACCTTTTCAAGACAGCAGACAGTGCCACTCACGACAAGGCATTCATTACACGAGTTCTGATAGCAGAAATCTATCGAAATAGTCGGCCAATGCCACGAAAGGCAGCTATCCGCTCCATATTTTGTCGAGAAGATTTATGTCTAACAACATATTGGAAAGGACACGAGAAAGTCGTAATTTTGTATATCTAATTAATACATACTATTAAACTATGATTCACAAAATGCCAAAACTTCCTTATACGATGGAAGCATTAGCTCCGCTGATGAGCAAAGAGACACTTGATTTTCATTACGGCAAACACTTGCAGGCCTATGTTAATAATTTGAATGCACTGATTGCAGGAACTTCTTTTGAGAACATGGAACTTGAAGAAATTATCAAGAAAGCAGAAGGAGGCACTTTCAACAATGCTGCCCAGACATGGAATCACACTTTCTTCTTCAACCAACTCACTCCTAAAGAAGTGAAGATTCCTGAGAAACTGGAAAAAGCATTGAATAAGACATTTGGTTCAGTTCAGATTTTCAAAGAAGAATTTACACAGGCTGCTGCAACGTTCTTTGGTTCGGGATGGGTCTGGCTGGTTTCAGACGAAAAAGGAAACCTTTCCATTACAAGCACCCCCAATGCAGGAAATCCGCTTACTCAGAATTTAAAGCCTTTACTAGTTATCGACGTTTGGGAACATGCCTACTACATTGATTACCGCAACAATCGAAAGGCTTATATTGACAGTTTCTGGAAACTAATCAATTGGGAGAAGGTTGCTGACTTGCTCTAAAAGCACTGCAACAAGATTCAATATAAAGGGAAGAGCCGTTTGAATGAAGTCTCATTCAAACGGCTCTTCCCTTTATGTTTACGTACTCTTATTCTTTTCCAGTCTTATCTTTAGCAGCTGATTCCTCCATTTTCCGTGTTACGAACTGAATCTTCATTCTTGCCTCTTTCTGTTCCTTACGTATTTCTTCCATTGAAGACAATATACGAGCTAAGTCACTGACAGCCGCAATGGCTTGAATATCTTTTGCATACATGACTGTTCGATAAGGACGGTCGCCCAAGAATTCCAATTTCAAGGACTTGGCTTCACGGTTGGCTACAATGAAAGCAATCACTCCCCCATCGTTGCCCAACTTATAATCTGCTTTTTCAATGGTACGTCCCAAATCAGTCGTTTCATAGCTATCATTAGAGACCGGTGTTTCTGCAAAAGCATCTTTTGTACTTACCTTTACCGCCGTGTGATGCAAGTTTCCACCCGCACAGAAAATAGAGGTCAATGACATCTCACCCAACTCATTTACCTGAGCACGCAGAAAAGACCGTCCTATATTCTTTTCGACGATTTGAGAAGGATGGAAATAATTACCAATTTCCTGATAGGCCGTATCCTTTTCTAATACATAGTTCTTCTTAATCTCATCCAAAGCCTCCTGTTTTACCGTCATCATACTATCCAAATAAGCTAACGAACGGCCCTGCTCCTCCAAATCAACACGCTGCATTAATCTGACTGCCTTTTTTCTAACCTCAAAAGCTTTCGGATACAAAACACGGATGCTGTCTATCTGCAATTTGGCGTCATTAAAATCTCCATTATTAAAAGAGGTCTCTGCCCGAAGCAACAAAGTCTCAGCTTTCTGTTCATCTTGATTGCAAGAAACGAATATCATCGCTAAACAAGCTATCAGCAATTTATATTTCTTCATAAAAAAACTTTTTTTTATAATCACAAAAGTAAGAATAAAATATGAATTAAGAAGAAATCAAGCCAACAATCTCTCCCCGCAAAAAGTGGAATTTTACGGCAAAAACATATATTAGTAACCACAAATACTGAATAAAACGGGCTTCATGCTTTATTTTAAATTTAATTATACCCTATTTAAGGTATTGCATAGGGGATTATCATCCTTTAACTTTGCATCGTTAAAAAATGGAAAAAACATTTTAAATTATTTACTCTATAAAAAAACTCAAAATGAACAAAAAGATTTTCGTTGCAATGGTATTTGCAGCATTTGTAGGAACAAACTCAGTAATTGCAGAAACAATCAAAACAGTACAGTATCGTGTAGAAAACATGCGTTGTGGCAACTGTGCAGGGCGTGTTAAGAAAGCTTTGACAGCTAAAGAAGGTGTGGATAAAGTTACTGTTGATATGGAAAAGAAAGTGGTTACCGTTTCATACGATGCAGACAAAGTCTCAACAAAAGCACTTTCTGCTGCTATCACTGAAATCAAATTCACTCCTACTGCTTATTCTAAATCTGAAGTCATCGAACGCGTTGCTTCATACAAAGCTTCTCAGATGCGTTGTGGTAACTGTGCAGCTCGCGTGAAAAAGAACATGAGCGCTGTAGCAGGTGTTCAGTCAGTTGACGTAGACATGGCTACAAAATCAGTTAAAATCACTTACGATGCAAACAAAGTAAGCAAGAATTCTTTCAAAGACGAATTCAAGAAATTCGGTTATACCGTAACTACTTATATCCCTAACAAGATTGTTGCTTATGCACAGCTTGCAGTTGAAAAAGGTGACCTTAGCGAAGCTGGCTTGAAGAAGCTTTCTGCAGTAAAAGGTTTCTTGGATGTAAACGTAAACCAGAAGACTCAGGCTATCGCTATTTCTTACAACACCAAGACTTTAGATGAAGCAGGCGTTAAGGCTGAATTGAAAAAGTTGAACTACGTGATTGCTGACTGATTTCAGACAAGATCAATATAAAAAAACGAAGCACTTCCTAACATACTGAAAGCAGTATGTATACAGGAAGTGCTTACACTCTCAAAATGACATTCGCAAATATATAAAATTTGCATTATAGTACACTATTATTTACGGAGAAAAAATCTTCTATCTTCATAGTTAAGAGCTGCAAACAGCCCCAATCAGCCAATTCCATTCAACAGATTTGGGAATTAAGATAAAGAGCAATTAGGAAGATACAAGTTGTTCTCGCTAAACAAATATAGATGAAAAAAAGAAGTTTAGGTTTATTTGTTTTATTATTATTTTTGATTGTTCAGGTATCAGCGGAAACTATTTCAAAATTGAACATCAAAGGTTACATTCTTGACGAAGATGGTAACCCACTAATCGGAGCCCTTATTAGCAATAAAGATAAGACAGCATCAACCGTCGCTCAGGATGGCGGTTATTTCGAGATGAAAGTTGCAGAAAAGAAACCAATCCTTCAAGTTGATTATGTAGGATTTAATACAAAATTACATGAAGTAGTACGCCCAGACGATGTACAAGTCATCGTATTGTCTTCTAACAACGAACTAGCAGAAGTTGTAGTGACTGAAAGAGGTATGGGGGCTATGAAACGCCGTCGCAGCGTAGTCGTTACTGAAGACATCACATCTAAAGCCCTTACCCGTGCTGCTTGCTGTAACTTATCAGAAAGTTTTGAAACCAATCCATCTGTCGACGTTGCATACAGCGATGCTGTTACTGGAGCCAAGCAGATTCAGCTTCTTGGACTTTCTGGAACTTATGTACAAATGTTGACAGAAAACTTCCCGAACATGCGTGGAGCTGCTTCTTTGTACGGATTGGATTATATCCCTGGCCCTTGGATGCAAAGCATTCAAGTTTCAAAAGGAGCCGCTTCTGTTAAGAACGGTTTCGAATCTGTTACCGGCCAGATTAACGTTGAATATAAAAAGCCTAAAATAGCAGACCCATTCTTCATCAACTTGTTCTACGGAAGTGCAGGAAGATACGAAGGCAATGCAGTGGGTGCTGTAGAGTTGAACGACAACTTGTCAACTGCTTTATTCGTCAACTACTATAACGAAAAGCAGTCGCATGACAAGAACCATGATACCTTCTTGGATATGCCGAAGATGGAATCATTCAGTGCAATGAACCGCTGGCATTACCAGACACCCAACTTTGTATCTCAGTCAGGTGTTAAGGTTCTTACCGACCGCAGAACAAGTGGTCAGACTCACCATACAGTAGGTCCTGATTTCCAAGGCGATCCGTTTACCATCGATTTAAAGACGAACCGCGTAGAAGCCTTCACCAAGAACGGTTTCATCATGGATCAAGATAGAAATGAAAGTATCGCAATCATCGCTTCTGGTTCATACCACGACCAAAAGTCCAACTACGGTAAAAATATCTACAACATTTATGAAACCAATGTTTACGGATCATTACTTTATGAAAGTGAATTCGGTGAAAAGCATAAATTAACAGCAGGTATGAACTTCAATTGGGACAGATATACACAACGCGGCAACGTGGTTGATATACATTGTCCACAATGGAAAGATCTGGATGAAACAACAGGAGGTGCTTATGCTGAATACACTTGGACACCGGTTGAAAAATTCACCGTACTCGGTGGAATCCGTGTAGACTACAGCTCACTTCATAAATGGTTCGTCACTCCCCGTCTTCATGTAAAATACGACGCTACAGAATGGATGCACTTGCGTGCTTCAGCCGGAAAAGGCTACCGTTCCGCTTTCGTCTTCCCTGAAAACAGCTACTTGCTTGCCAGCAACCGTAAATTCGACATTGCTTCGAACTTGAAACAGGAAAGTGCATGGAACTACGGTTTAAGTGCACAGTTCTTTATACCAATCGGTGATGAAGAACTGACATTGAGTGCTGAATGGTTCTACACAAACTTTGACAATCAGGTGGTAGTGGATATGGATTCTGACAGCCATGAGGTATCATTCTACAACTTGCAGAGACGTTCTTCTTCAAGCGTATTCCAGTTTGAAGCAAGCTATCCACTGTTTAGAGGTTTCACCATCTTAGGTGCTTATCGTTGGATGGATGTCAACTGTACTTATGGCGACAAGAAACTCAGAAAGCCATTGACCAGCCGTTACAAAGGTTTGATTACCGCTTCGTATGAAACTCCGCTTCGCAAATGGCAGTTTGACTTCACCACTCAATTCAACGGAGGTGGCCGTATGCCTTTGGCTGATAAAGAAAAACCATTATGGAACAACTCGTTTGGTTCTTTCGTACAGCTTAGTGCACAGATTACCAAACGCTTCCATCACTGGAGCATTTATGCAGGCGGTGAAAACCTGACCAACTACAAGCAGAAGAATCCGATTATCGGATGGGAAAATCCGAGTTCAGATGATTTTGATGCTACAATGGTATGGGGACCTACAATGGGACGAAAATTCTATGTGGGTATTCGCTACAACATTCCAAAATTCTAATAAAAATACAGAATTCCTTCGGGAATCACACTTTCAAAAACGATAAATGTTATGAGAACAAAAATCTTTGCATTAGGTGCATTATTATTGATGTCAGCCCTTTCAGCAAATGCTGAAACCTTCGACAAGAAAAAGAAAAAAGAAACAGTTACTTACTTGGTTTCTATGACTTGCGAGAACTGCCAGCAACGTATTGAGAGTAATATTCCATTCGAAAAAGGGGTTACAGATCTCAAGGTAGACCTTCCCAACAAATTGGTTACCATTGAATATCGTTCAGATAAGACCACTGCTGACAAGCTGAAAGCAGCAATCAAAGAAATGGGATTTACAGTAGTTCCTTTCAAGAACATCAAAAAAGAAACGAAAGAACAAAAATAAAGAGTTCTTACTCGTATCCTTTATCAAACAGGAAATTCAATTCTTTTCATAAGGTATCCAGTAGGCCGCTGATACCTTATGAAAAAATTGAGCTTCTTTCTTCTTGATCAATTCCGCTGGACTCCAGCAAGAATCTCATCAATAACAGAAGAATATCATTTGATTATAGTGATTCCATCTTCATGACAAAGATATAAATCTTGTCTGATTATATTTTTTTACACAATCTCAATATGAAAAGAATAAATTCTTTCATACAATTTTTTGAACAAAATTGTATGAAACACCTCGTTATTGCCCTTTCCCTTCTATTCCTTTTCGCTTATACACCTGAAGTTCAAGCTAATACAGGAAATATCGTTATAAAAGGTAAAGTCCTTAATAGAGATAAAGAACCTATGATTGGTGCCACTGTTACAATACACAAGCACAAAGGTGGAGCCGTGGTAGACATGGACGGAAATTTTTCTATCCATCTCAATTCCGTAAAATTTCCTTGTACGCTTATCGTACAATATGTAGGCTATAAAACTGAACGTATCACTATCAACAACTATCGTGAAGGAAGAAACAGAAAAATTTTCCTTCAAGAAGACAACTATTCTCTGAATGACGTGGTAGTGGTAGGTTATGGTAAATCATCACGTAAAAAGCTGACAGGTTCTGTTGCCAAAGTTACCTCTTCAGTGATTAATCAAGCCAGCAAAGAAGCTCCTATCATGGCTCTTCAAGGAAATGCAGCCGGTGTCTACATTACTCAAGGTTCTGGAGTGCCGGGAGCCGGAAGCAGTAGTGTCATCATTCGTGGTGTCAGTACATTGAACTCTCAGTCTAACCCTCTCTACATCATTGATGGAGTTCCATTCTATTCAGAAGGAGGCAACGAAGTAGGTTATTACTCAAACGGTGTATTCGGCCGTCCCGATGCCTTGTCTTTAATCAACCCATCAGATATTGAAAGTATCGAAGTATTGAAAGATGCCGACGCAACAGCCATTTATGGTACAAAAGGTGCTAATGGTGTCGTTTTGATTACTACTAAAAAAGGTCAGTCTGGTAGAATTAAGATAAATGCAAACTACTCTGCTACAGCATCTTACATTTCCAAGAAATTGGATTTCTTAGGTATTGAAGATTATATTTCATTGAGAAAGAAAGCCGTACAGAGCGACCTTGAAAAAGGATACCTTAAGGAATCCGATCTGAATGCCATGAAATTCCCGGACCTTTACTTATGGGACCAACACAAAGATTACAACTGGCAGGAAGAAATGATGGGTAATACCGCATGGGCACACGATGCACAACTTCAGATATCTGGAGGTAGCAAGAATACTTCATTCATGGTAAGCGCTTCTTATTATAAAGCAAACACTGTTGTCATTAGTTCGGACAAATACTCTCGATGGACTGCTCGTGCGAATTTTGCACATCATTCAGAAGACAGACGCTTCAATATGGAACTTGGAGCAACATTCTCAGGTATTGACATGTTAGCAAGCGCTGGTTCATCACCTTATACAAGAATGAATACAGCTCCAAACACACCGTTGTTCGATGAATTCGGCAGACCCTACTATATACCTGGCGATAGAGACTACTCATCTAAAACAGACTTCTTGGCCTTTACTGGAAACAGCAAGACTGCAAACTTCTTAGGAAACTTACAGTTGAGCTATGAAATCATCAAGCATTTGAAAGCAAAGGTTTCTATGGGTTACAACTATACGACAAACGATCAGAAAAATAAATACGAACGTTACTACGAGAACCCATACGATGAATCCCAATACAATGAGGCAATGTATGCCAACACCAGCACTGAAGCATTCCAAATAGAGCCTCAACTCATTTATGACCTGAATATTTCAAAAGGCAAACTGACCGCATTGTTAGGTGCCACCTATAGCAATACCAGCAGTAAAGTTCTGAGAATGAGAGGACAGAAATATCCTAGTGATGCATTCCTTGACAATATTGCTTCCGCAGCAAGTGTCATTCAGTATATGAATCCTACTTCTCAAACCAAAACAGCTTCAATTTTTGCTCGTTTGAACTATGATTGGGACAGCAAATACCTAATCAGCGGTATCTTCCGTCGCGACGGTTCATCACGTTTCGGACCAGACCACCGTTATGGAAATTTCTACTCAATCGGTACAGCTTGGCTGTTCGGCAATGAGAATTTCATCAAAGAATCAGCTATCGGCAAGGTTTTGAGTCATGGTAAACTCCGTTTCAGCTACGGTCGTACAGGTAACGACGGTATCGGTGACTATGCTTTCATGACAAAATACTCTACTACTTCATACCCTTATGAAGGAAATATCGGTATGTACCCAGAGAATATCGCCAATGAAGCCCTACATTGGGAATCTACCTATAAGATGGACTTAGGATTGGAACTGGGATTATTCAATGATAGAGCCTTGTTCAATGTCACTTGGTTTCACAATGTAAGTACCGACCTTTTGACCAATAAGGCACTTGCATCACAGACAGGTTTCAGTTCCATCACTTCAAACTTGGATGCTGAAATTCTGAACCGCGGTTGGGAAATAGAATTGAACACTCAAAACATAAAGACCCGCAACTTCTTATGGAAGACCAGCTTCAATCTTACCATACCACACAATGAATTGACAAAGTTCAAGAATTTGGAATCATCTGCTTATAACAGAAGATATGCTCTTGGCGAATCTTTACATGTAGTGAAAGGTTATAACTACTTAGGAGTAAACAACCAAAATGGTCTGCCGATGTTCGAAGACGTTGACAACAGCGGAACTCTCACCTCAGCAGGCGACTACAAGGTCTTGGGTAACTTGGACCCTAAATTCTACGGTGGTTTGACCAATACACTCACTTACAAAGGATTTACACTTGACTTCAGCTTCTACTTCAGAAAGAAGCCGATGGAATACGGATACCTATGGAGATATATGTACCCTATCGGAATGCAATATAACGTTACCAAAGAAATGGCAAACAACTATTGGACCACCCCAGGTGTAGACGCCAAATACCCAGGATTGGCTACAACATCTTCAAACCCTATTGCAAATGAATACAGAATGCACATGTCGAATGCTCAACCTGCTTACAGCAACGGTTCATACCTGCGTTTGAAAGACGTAACATTCTCTTACGACTTCCCTGCAAAATGGTTAAGTGCAGTAAATATGAGTGCTCTGCGTTTATATATCCAAGGCAAGAACCTGTTTACTATCACCAACTTCGACTCATACGATCCTGAGACCGGTGACGTATCTGTCCCATCATTAACATCATGGGTATTCGGTGCTAATCTGACTTTTTAAAACTACCAATATGAAAGCAAATAAATATATTTTATCTTTATTATTAGTCTGTGGATTGGCTTCTTCTTGCGATAGTATACTTGACATAGATCCTCCTACAGACTCCATGACCGATACGGAAATCTATAGTTCAGAAGAAACCATAGCCATTGCTGCATCAGGATTGTACACCAATAATTTCTTGAACAATTCCATATACTATCAAATGCTGGAAAAGGTTTTAGGAATGACTTCGGATGAGACAAGGACAAACAACATCAACTTTGCAGAATATGAAATAGGAGGTTACACTTCCGTTACCCAATGGTTTACAAACCTCTGGTCTTTACCTTACCGTACAATCTACCATGCCAACGACTTCATTATAAACGTAGAAGGAACCAATCTGATGAATGAGCAGAAAAGAAACGTTTTCTTAAGTGAAGCTCGTTTCTTCAGAGCTTATTCTTATTTTCTGCTTGTCAATATCTTCGGTGATGTTCCTTTAGTCTTAACAAACGACTATCGAGAATCAGAAACCATGCCAAGAACGCCCAAAGCAGACGTCTATAATCAAATTATTGAAGACTTGAAATATGCTGAAGCCAATCTTGTCGGTTCCGATAATGATAAAACTAAAATTACCAGTGAAGCAGCTAAGGCACTACTTGCCAGAGTGTATCTGTACACAGAACAGTGGGATAAAGCAAAGGCTAAAGCAAATGAATTGATTCCTTCCGCACACGGCGGTACAGGCACCAAATTCACATTGGAAAAAGCCGATAAAGTATTCAAAGCAAGCAGCAGTGAATCCATCCTTCATATCAACATGGAAGGGTATATCGGCGCTGGTACTTACGTAGGATATACACGTATTGGAAATTTCTTTATCCCTACAAGAAGTTATGTCAATTATTACCTCTCTGATGGATTGGTAAAATCCATCCTGAAAGATCCGAAAGACTTACGTAAAAATTGGATTAATTTCAAAGAAAACAGCGGTGAAAGATTTTATTATCCGTTTAAATACAAAAATCGCAAGACCCCTGCAGCTGTAGAAGATTATGAGAACCTGGTTCTATTACGATTAACAGAACAATACCTGATTCGTGCAGAAGCAAATGCTCATAGTGGCAATATACCTGCTGCCATTGAAGATCTCAATATCATCCGCTCACGTGCAGGTCTGGATCCAATCCAATCAGCAAGCAATGCAGAATTGATGCTCTCTATTGAAGAAGAACGAAGAAAAGAATTCTTCATAGAATGCGGACATCGCTGGTTTGATTTGAATCGTACCGGTAGAGCCGATGAAGTTTATCGCAACACTTCATACAAGACTCACTGGAAAGCTTACAAATCTTTGATTCCAATACCTGACCAAGAGAGAGGACGCAATCCATTCCTTGAGCAGAACCCAGGATATGAAGATTAACTAAAATAGAAACTTGTTTATTATCCACGAACATAAGATTGATTTTGACATCATTCCTCTTTTGTTCATTTGAATCGCTTTGGGGCATCGAGAGATTCTCTAAAGCGATTTCCTTTATAAACTCTACCTTAATTTAGAGATTAAGATACACTAACTACATAACTAACTTTTACTCGGCAAATAATGCCAATAAAAGATGCTCGTAGCATCTTCTACTTGTCCATCAGATTTCTTCTGATGGACTTTTTCTTTCATACTGCTTCTTCCTATCTGAATCTAAGGGTATTTAAAGTTCATAAAGAAAAGATTTATCCGTTACTTCCCTTTCTAATAAAATACTACTTATCAGATAGTTACCAATAGGAAGTTCTAAAAGTTCATTTTTATTTCTATTTTTATTCCATTTTATTTGGTAGTTATATCAAAAAGTAATACCTTTGCACTCGCAATCAGGAAATGAATGCAAAACAAGATGATTCGCTAGCTCAGCAGGTAGAGCACAACACTTTTAATGTTGGGGTCTTGGGTTCGAGCCCCAAGCGGATCACCAAAATAACGCAAGTAGCTTTTTAGTTACTTGCGTTTTTCTTTTTATATACCCTACGTATTCTGACAATCAATAGATTACGTTTCATATCACCGTCAACATATTGCGTGTAGCACCATCAAAAAAAATGGGAAATGCGACACATTTGGACACAATTGCCCCACTTCGGACCATTTTTG
>JAHHQU010000051.1 GCA_020026225.1 Phocaeicola sp.
TTTCTGCGTCTTATTCAGTTTATATGTTGTAACAGCATGCTCCGATTTTTCCATAATCTTCTTCATTTTGCAAATGTATAAAATAAAAAATACGAGACTCATTTCTGAATCCCGTATTTCCATTTACACAAAATATTGTATAGTGCCTGAAAAATAAAGACATAGCACTACCATGGAATATTATAATCCTGATTTGAGTTTTCGGCTATTAAAAAAATATCAGGAAGAAGAATATGCTTTGCTTTTGCTAACCGTTCGAGATACTCACAACGTACCTGAATGTTATCTATTTCTTCTCTACGAGCTTTACTCATGGATAGGAATTGTTCTTCCATTTCTAAACCTAAGTATCTTCTACCAAGCAAAGATGCAGCGATACCGGTTGTGGCACTCCCGCTAAAAGGATCAAGTATCCATGCACCAGGTTTTGTTGAAGCCTGTATCAGGCGAACTAACACACCTAAAGGCTTTTGCGTAGGATGCTTTCCACACGATTTTTCCCACTTCCCTATAGCAGGTAAATGCCAAACATCTGTCATTTGCTTATCCCCATTAAGTTCCTTCATTAATTTATAATTGAAATAATGAGGTTTCTTAGGGGATTTTCTTGCCCAAATAATAAATTCTGTTGAGTAAGTGAAATATCGACAAGAAATATTTGGTGGTGGATTTGTCTTAGCCCAAGTTATCATATTCAAAATCTTGAAACCAAGTTTCTGTAACTGCTGGTGAACACTGAAAATATTGTGATGTGTACCTGAAATCCATATTGTCGCATTCTCTTTCATGTGGTCACGTACTGAAATAAGCCAACGAAGGTTAAATGCATCCATTTCTTCTAGGGTTGTCGGTTTATCCCAATTACCTTTATTTACACATACTACCTTACCACTCTGACAGCTAATACCACCGCCAGAAAGAAAGTAAGGAGGATCTGCAAATACCATATCAAAACCAAATTTAAATTCTGACAAAGTCTTTACGCAGTCACCTTTTATGAGTGTGAAGTCGTTATTGGAGGATTTAAAATAGGATGGAATCATTAATTTATACCAAAAAAAGAATTAACGTCATTCAAAAATGATAGTTGAATCAATTTTCTACTAGGCTTTATATCTGGTTTTGTTGAAGATGATACAAAGGATTCAAAATCGTTTATTAATTGATTATAATCATCTCTACGCAATTTAACAGATAAGTATAAAACAAAAAATACTTTTAATTCAAAATATCCCGGATTTTTCTTATATAGGTCTCTAATTTTGAAGAATGATTTTATATATTCTACAGTTTGGGGTGATAAAAGTTTCTCATTACAAAAAAGATTATCATATTCCGAAGTAAATATCAACTTCTTTTTATTTGAGACTTGACCGGGATTTCCATTTATTGCATACAAAATTTGTCCCAGTTTTTGAAAAGAAATGCAATAAGAATACTTTTTATCATCTTCTCCTGTATCACCTGATTTGCGAATATATAATATATCTTGTTCCGACAAATAATCTTCCAAATCAATTTGTTCTTTTCTCATGGATTTTAGATCTACCACGGAAATAGCATTTTGGCTATTTGTATATTCACTGATTTTACTTTTAAAGTCATCGTCATCTACTTTAATAATTCTGAGTTGTACACTAGCATCAGAAAGTTTACTTATATTGTCTTTGTTTTCTCTAGCATATTTATGAATAGTACGTAAAGTTTGCCCACCATTGATTACTTGAAAGTTCTTAATTGTTAATTCCCATTTTTTATCTAAACCAGCTTTTACAACATTAATATTTTCTGCAACAATGGTCAAACCATTATTGTAAAAATAAAACCTAGATGGTTCATTCTCCAACGTTTTTAAAATATTACTATTATATTTTGATTTTAGAATGAATCCTCTTACATTTTCATATAAAACATTCATTTCAATATTTGTATTGAAAAGTCTTGACTCGTCCGTCAACATTGTTGTATTACGTAATTCCGCATCATTACACGTAATACGTATTAAATCTGTTAATCTAACACAAAGAGTATATGACTTTTCTGTTGAAATATTATCTTCGCTGTATGTTAATATAGAACCTGCAGGAACAATAATCTTTGTAGAAATTGGTTGAGGGTGTAATGACATTAATTGAGCTAGTGTATCTAATCCTATACACCTTGTTTCTATCCCGTAAGCATCCCTTAAGTTCTTTAATTCTTCATTAGAATTATCTATTTCCTTATTTTCATTACTTACTATATAAAATACGATATTCCATATTTCATCACTTTTCGTTTTTTCTATAATAATATCTGTATAATCTTTTAATTTTCCTGCGAGTTGATTATTTTCTGTCCGTAATATATTTAGATATTTAGAAGATATGATTGCTTCATTGACCGACTGTTCCTTGTCAACATTCCAATTAAGTCTATACTTGAAATTAAACAGGCTTATGTTTTTTGCCTCTTCATCAATATATACAGCATCTATACCTTCATCCTGATATGCTTTATGAAAAAGCTTTGCGTTAAAATCTTGGTCAGTTATACAATCAGTAATAGATGAGAAATTATCTATTTCCAAAATATTTTTTAGTACCAAATAATAAAAACCAAAACGCTTTTGGTTGTCATTATCTACAGTAATGTCATTTGGAATTGCTCCTTCCACTTTTGCTAATTCGAAATATCTTTGACATTTCAAATTCAGTCTTTTATGATCATTTAGCGTTGCCATAACTTAATTGTTATTATTTAATTGTTCTTCGACAATATTTTATTGTAATAACCTAAATCGAAAATTGCATGAATGTTTATAGAGTTCTGCACACTAACAATTCTCATTATACATTAATTATACGATATCTACCTGATTTAACAGGTTTAATACTATTATAGTTCTTAGCATCCGTAAACTCAAATTGCCAAATATAAAATATATTTTCATTGTTTATAACCCTTTTCTCAAAGAAAATAGTATAAACTTTCTTAGAAGTATTTTCACTCCATTGCCTAAATGGATAATACAACTGCCTTATTATAACATCTGTTGCTGAGAAGTTTTTTGCTTCAATAAGAACTATTGAATTCTTTCCTTCATACCCTGCATCAACTTCAGTTTGGACACTTTCTGTATTAAGAGAGTTAATGCCGACATTAAAAGAGAATGGTGGTGTATATTTTCGACCTCTAATCGTTAACACAAGAGAAGGATCATTCATAAACGTTCTAATTAAGGAATTAGCATATGCAAAATCTAAGAACTGCATTTCAGAATCACCAATCTTCGAACTCTCTAACTCAAAATCAAGTTTGCTTGTATAATTTTCTATTGGTGTTGTTATATCAGGAACATCTACATAACCTTCTCCTTTGAGGATATAGTATATTCCATTTTTTTTTGGCAAAATAAACAATCCTTTCTTAACAAAAACAGCAGGTCTATCAGAACGAGTATCTTGTTTGCATAATATTCGTGGTTCCTTATCAGCAGTTTCCATAAAAGTTTGACAAGATTTCTTTATTTGGTTAGCTGATAATTCAAATGGACCTTTATCAAAATCGTGATTATTAATTCCATAATCACGAAATATTTTATCCCATGCTTTATTTGATGCCATTTATAAATTCATTTATGCTTGTTAAATTGTATATGCTTGGAATGATAGAATAGGCTTCCTGAAGTTTATTCTTAGCATTTCTCCACCCAATACCATCTGTAATCCAAACGAATTCAAAATTGGGAACGGAATTTATCTTAGGAGCAATATCAGAATAAGAACGTGCAACCTCATTTAGCTTACTTCCACCGCCACTATAGAAATTTACTTCTATCAGATGTGTTTTAGCTTCAGTCTCAATGACAAAATCAAAACGCTTTTCATCATCACCAAGAACTTTTGTGATATCAGGCCATTCTCTAGAACAAACTTCCCGACGATAGTTTATACCATTTTTGTCGAAAATATGCGCAACCATATTTTCCATTAAATCTCCACTTCTATTCTTACGAGCATTAGTATCCAACCCCGTTTCTATTCCAAAAACATAATCTACAAGATCGTTAATTTTCTTTGATTGAAAAATGCCAGTCAAACCTGTATTGTCAAGAAACTCAATTACACCATCGATCGAATCAAAAAGTGAATCAAGAACAATACAATTCCCCAAACTATTTATAACCTTCTTCTTACCTTCGCTTCGCACTGCTATTAGTATGTCCATAACATCGAAAGCTGATTTGTCTCGGTTCCAAATCGTTTCTACAGACTTTCGCATATCCGTAGAACCAATGAGACTATTCAGCATGCAAAGGCTGAGTTTAATATTATCTACATTCTGAGAAATCTTATCGAAATCACAGAAGAAATCTAATGTCTGATTCGTCTCTTGAAGTTGAGACATGAACTTGTTAAAATCTTTAGCCATATTCTATAATCGAACTCGGTATAATTAATAAACAACATCTTCTTCTGCATCCAAAGGATGCCATCTATGGTTGTAAATAGTTAACTCTAAAATTAGACTTTGTTGCGACATAATTACGCACAAGTATCTCCGTTAACTTTCCTCGCTTACTTGGATTAGAATTAATATTACGTGATGCCCAAACTCTTTCTATATTATAAGCTTCATACAGCAAATCGAAAAAATTATCCTCTTCGTTTTTTCCCTTACAATCTGAGTTACTGAGCATAAAATGAAATTCTGCCTCGTTGATACGGTCGCAATATTCTTTCAAACGAATTTGAGCATCGTCGTTGAATGCTTCTTTCGCATAATCATTAAAACTAGATGTATCGCTGAGGGGACGATATGGTGGGTCAAAATAAAAAAGTGTATAACCTTGGGCCCTGTTGAATGTAGCATCAAAGTTGCCTGTCATAATTTCCACTCGTTGAAGGAGTTCGCTGTCTTCTCGAATGGTTACAGGGTCACAAATTAGTGGATTTTTATACTTGCCAAAAGGAACATTAAACAATCCTTTCTTGTTCACGCGGTAAAGTCCATTGAAACAAGTGCGATTAAGGAAGAAGAACTTTGTAGTATTTTCTAATGGATTAAGATTCTTCTCGTTATAGCGGTCACGAACAGCAAGAAAAAATTCTTTCCGTTTTTCTTCCGTTTGTAGTGCGTAGTATTCATCCTGTATTTCCTTTAACGAAGTAATCAACTCTTCAGGCATATCCCTTACCGTACGATAACAATTAGTTAAATCAGGGTTCACATCATTGATTACAGCATAACGGATATTAGGATATCGCTGCAACATA
Source organism: Phocaeicola sp. (assembly GCA_020026225.1). Classification (GTDB taxonomy): domain Bacteria; phylum Bacteroidota; class Bacteroidia; order Bacteroidales; family Bacteroidaceae; genus Phocaeicola. Next base: position 5,259 of record JAHHQU010000051.1, read on the forward strand.
TAGAAAAGCATGGCACCACCACCCACGAATGGTTCAATGTAGGTCACATCATTCCAATTCTCAAAATCAGCAGGCAACAAAGCGTCCAGCTGGTCTATGAGTTGGGTTTTACCTCCTACCCACTTAATAAAAGGTTTCGCTTTTGCCATAATTATATAACATTTATTATTACGGATGAGTCAGATAAAGGAGTATAAAAGGGGACGTTGTCATCCTGTACATTAATCATGATATTCTCAACAACATAACCATTTGCATTTACGTTTGTAAAAAAATTATCTCTCCATACAACCCTGCAAGCCCTTTTGTTTTCTTTAGGGTATTTTTCTACCTTATCTTTTGTTTCTTTAGAAATTACTATCATTGTTTTTTATTTAGTCAGCTGGACTTATCCAGTTGTTCGTTTATTATATAATATTTTAGTAGATGACATTAAAAAGACATACTGCTAAACATCTAATTATCAACAATCTCATTTACAAAACATCTTGAAGAACAGTCACTTTAAAGAAAAGTTCGCAGCTTTCTCTATGAAGATTACTGACTCCAAGGAGTTGGTCAAAGTTAACCAAATCCTCTCGATTATGCAAGAGCATTTCGGAAATTCGATGAATCCGATCCGCATAAAACTTATGGCTTTTATGCTTCATACACTTTGTGTGATGCAGACTGTGGGCCTTCACAAACAAACTTCGGCGATTTCTACGTTGGTTAAGTGCGATTCCAATCTTCTCCACATTCAGAGGTTCATTGCCAACTATGCCCTAAGCCTTAACCTGGCAACAAGAATGATCTTCTCGCTGCTTCCTGTGAAGGATGGTTTGGTTCTGAGCATGGACCGCACCAACTGGAAATTCGGTGAGTTCAATCACCTACAAGGGCGTTACATATCCATTACTGTTCAGTCTTTTGGACAAGAACGACAATTTCATTTTTTTGGGAAATGCAAAGCTATAATGAAACAATTCATCCAACTTCTTGGACATAATCGGACTGTCTTGTAGTCGACCGCGAGTTTAAGGACACAAAGTGGATTGGCTAGCTCAGCGACAATCGAATTCAATACTACATCCTTATCCGTCAGAACATTTGGGTTGCCAAACCCTCCACGAGAAAAAGAATCAGAGCATGATGGAACTTTTATTTTCTCAAGCAGGAGAAGTTCTACTACAAGATCTTTCTGTACGAGGTGCAGTATATCTATCTCGCCGAAAGTCAACCGACCTGAGGATAAAGTCGCAATTATAAAAAGCGTTGTGAGAGTGAAACGACATTCCGCCCATGAAATTTCGTGCTTCAACATGGAGGACACACTTGTACTCAGAGGAAGCATCGCACGTCTGCTTGTGATGGTCTGAAATGCACTTGTATGGACGTATCTCATTGATGAACATAAAGATATAAACATTAAACCGACCTACACACCTAAATTCGATATTTTCATTTTTTATCATGTACTAAAAAATATAATTAACTTGATAAATATATTTTAGCAAAAGAGAAATTAAATCGTTTATATTTCCTAAACTCAAAAGAGTCGTATCGAACGTCCACACGGGGTTCGATACGACTCTTTTTTTGAGGGGAATTTCAGTTCCTGGTGGAAAGTCCCCGTATTTTCAATTTGGCATCAGCAGGTCCGTTCTACGGAAAGGAAGCTTTTCTCAAGCCTCCACGGTCCCAACTGCGGTCTTTTCCTTTTCTTCCGTTTCCGCAGCACCCTTTCCTTCCGGCGTCACCGCCTCCGGTTTCCGCATGCTGAATTCACAGCCGCAATACTGCTGGTTGTAAAAGTTGTACTCCTTGATGATGGCGATGCGACGCTCGCTCAAGCCACCCTTCCGCCAGTTCTGCTCCCACCAGGTCACATCCGGGAACTCTTCCGTAGCGAATCGTCCCGCCTCGTTAATCTGGTCCAGGCTCTTCCAGCGTGAAGAAGCCAATGTAGTGGTGATCACCTTGAAGCCATGCTCGTGTGCATAACGGGCCGTATCCTTCAAGCGGATTTTGAAACACTTCAGGCAGCGTCCCCCTCGTTCCGGTTCCTGCTCCAGTCCCTTGATCTGGCACAACCAGTTCGCATGGTCATAGTCCGCATCCACGATATCCAGTCCCAGCGACTGTGCATAACGGGTGCATTCGTCCTTACGGATCAAATACTCCTCCAAGGGATAAATGTTCGGGTTGCAGTAATAAATCGTCGGACGGATGCCATGCTGCAGCAAACATTCAATGATTGCCGAGGAACAAGGAGCACAGCAGGTATGCAACAGTACCTTGTCAGCCCCACCCGGCACTTCCACTACATATTTATTCTTTTTCATTCCATTTCATTTTTAAAGAGCGGGAGCAGCATTTCCGGAATCTCCACTCCCTTGTCCTTGATACCTTGTACACACTTCCATCCTTCGTCCGTCAGCGAGAAATACATCTGGCGCTTGTCCTTTTCTCCCATCGAGCGGACCAGCAGCCCCTTGTCCTCTACCGAGCGGATGACTTTCGAAGCGTGCGAAGCTTTCAGACCCGTACCCTCCACGATGGCACTGGCCGTTACGGTCTCCTTCCCGATACAGCATAACACCATGGCTTCATTCAGCGAAATGCCATGCACTTCTATCAGGCGGGACTCTAACACAGAGAGGGCTTTAAAAAGCCCGCTCATGATACATATACATTTAATTTTCTCCATTCAGTTAAATAAACAAATTTACGTTGGCTTCTTCGGCGCGCTCCATATAGGTAGCCACTCCTCCGATGGTCACGTTATCCAAAAGTTCCTCCTTCTGAATGCCCATCACATCCATCGACATCTGGCAGGCGATGAATTCAACGCCGTTGTCGATGGCCTGCTGACGCAAGGTTTCCAGTGAATCGATGCCTTTCTTCTTCATGATGAAACGCATCATCTTGCTGCCCATGCCGCCCATGTTCATCTTCGACAGTTTCAGTTTCGAGGTGTCTGAAGGCAACATCCAACCGAACATTTTGCCGAACAGGTCTTTCTGCACGCTGGGCTTCTGCACTTTCTTCAGGGCATTCAGTCCCCAGAAAGTGAAGAAGATGGTGACTTTCTTGCCTGTAGCCGCCGCACCGTTTGCGAGTACAAAAGTAGCTAAAGTTTTGTCTAAATCATCACTGAAAAGAATAAAAGTCTTGCCTTTGTCGGTCGACTCCACCTTCACAGCTTCTGCGGCACAGGGAGTTGCCTTCTCCAAGAGGACTTTGTAGGTTCCGTTCTCGGGACTGGAACCGAGGAAGCGGTGGCCGGTGGTGCGGCACCATGCTTCTGCGTCGCGAGGGAAACCGGCATCGGTCGCACGGATTTCCAGACGCTCGCCCGGCTTCATGCCTTCTACCGACTTCTTGAGTTTCAAGATGGGACCGGGACACGACAGGCCGCAAGCGTCTACTTTCCATACGGTCTTGTGGGCTTCGGGATCTACCGCACAAGCAGCAGTGGCAGACGATTCATTCGTACCGGCTGATGTGTGGGCTGTAGCAGCAGACGGAGCCATTGCCGTAGCGGAAGCCGTTGCAGAAGAAGCTGACTGAGCCGTTGCAGCAGCAGAAGATGTTGCAGAAGTCATTGCAGCAGAAGAAGCCGAAGCACCTGTAGCTGACTGGACATTGCCGGTCGAAGCCTCAGCGTCATTCGTTGCCGCATGAATGCCTACGGCGAAAGGATTGCTGCCCTGACCGTCCGTTGAGATGGGGGCAACGGCAGCCTTGTAGAGCTTCAAGCCGCCCACCAAGTTGCGTACGTCCTTGAATCCGTTGTCTTTCAGGATATTGGAAGCCAAGTAGCCACGGAGACCCACCCCACAGAATACGATGATCGGTTTGCCGGTCGGCACTTCCTTCAAGCGGCCGCGCAATTCATCCAGCGGCAGGTTGATGGCTCCGGGAATGCTGCCCAACGAGAATTCCTCGGCGGTACGGACGTCCACCAATGCCACCTTCGCAGGATCTGCATCCCGCACTTCCCGCCAGTATGCCGGCACCATCTTGCCACGAAGGAGATTCTCTGCCACGTAGCCCGACATGGCCACCGGATCCTTTGCCGATGAGAACGGAGGTGCGTATGCGTGTTCGATGCGCATCAGGTCAAAAATCGTATCTCCATGCTTGATGGCCATGGCAAATTCGTCAATGCGCTTGTCCACTCCCGTATACCCCACTATCTGGGCACCGTACAGTCTGCCGTCTTTCGGTGAGAAGGTGATTTTGAGGGTCATCATCAGCGCACCCGGATAGTAGCCGGCATGGGAGTTGGAATGGATGACCGATGAAAGGTAAGGGATTTCCATCTGCTTCAGGCGCTTGGCTGGCAGACCGGTTGCCGCTACCGTGAGGTCGAAGATTTTGGCTATTGCCGTACCGATGGCTCCTTCGTATTTCACCTGGTTTCCATACACCATGTTGTCGGCTACGATGCGTGCCTGACGGTTGGCGGGACCTGCCAAGAAGTTGAGCCAGGGCTTGCCGGTAATCGGATGGGGATATTCGATGGCATCGCCCACGGCATAAATGTTTTCGTCCGAGGTCTGCAGGTATTCGTTCACATAGATGCCGCGCATCTCGCCCAACTGCAGGCCGGCTTCGGTGGCCAGACGGGTCTCTGCTCGGACGCCGATGGACAGGATGACGATGTCGGTTTCCAACTGGATGCCCGACTTGAACTTCACGATGAGTCCGGTCTGGGCAGCGTCTGTACCGGCAGCCGGAGCATAAACGGGTTCAAAGCCTTCCACCGCCTGTTCCAGGTACAACTTCACGCCTTTCTGACGCAATTCTTCGTTCACCAAGGCCGCCATCGAATAGTCCACCGGACCCATCACCTGATTGGCCATTTCCACTACAGCCACCTCGGCACCGGCATGCTTCAAGTTCTCTGCCATTTCCAAGCCGATGAAGCCGCCACCCACGATGACAGCACGCTTCACGCCTTTTTCTACCACGTAGTTCTTGATGCGGTCCGTATCATTGATGTTGCGCAAGGTGAAGATGCCTTCGCTGTCGATGCCGGGCAGTGGCGGACGAACCGGAGATGCTCCTGGTGAAAGCAGCAGTTTGTCGTAGCTTTCGATATATTCCTTGCCGTCGGCGGTCTTTACCGAAACGGTTTTCTTTTCCCGGTCGATGGCGGTCACCTCCGAACGGGTACGGACATCCACGTTCAGGCGTTGGGCAAAGGCGGCAGGAGTCTGCACGAACAGGCGGTCACGGTCTTCTATCACTCCGCCGATATAGTAAGGCAGGCCACAGTTGGCATACGAAATGTACTCTCCTTTATCGAAAAGGATGATTTCTGAATTCTCTGAATTTCTACGGATGCGGGCTGCAGCGGTTGCTCCACCGGCTACTCCACCAATGATAACGTATTTCATACTACTATTGAGTTTATGGGGTTACTTTGTTATTGTATTCTCTTGATTCCAATGGGGTTACGCTGTCCAACTCCTCCTCGGTCGTTGGCTATCGCTTTTATTTTCCATTGGAAAACATTACAAATAAAAAGTAATATTTTCAAAGTAGAAAATTTCCACCGGAAAATATTCACGTATTTAAATTTCTTTAAGAAATGAACCGTTCCAACCCGAAAAAAGGGCTGCCAACTCGTGATTGCTCACAAGCCGATAGCCCCAGAAGTATATAGAAGTTATTAGTTATCTAACCTTCCAACTGCTTGAATTGGTTTCTGTACAGGCATGAATTCAGCCTGAACTGATTGCCGTACAAGTCTTTCAGCAGCTTGAGTTAGTTTCCGCACAGGCATTCCGGCATCCTTCTCCAATGGATGAATCCCCGAGAGGCCGTACGGAGGCAGCCGTTGCACCGCCCCTAAGTCAAACGCTTCAGTTTCATTTTGTTCCTCCGGACGATGCTCATCAGGAGTCGGTTGACCACCCTTCGCTCCTGCTTTTCCTCTTTGGAGGTGACATGCAGCACGAACAGATACAGCACGTCACCGTATTGATGAAGATGCCCGAATGGTATAGCTGCCTAAACGGAAACACTTGATCAGGTAGCTGTCCAATGCCAGCCAGGAGATGACGGTCACATACATCTGCACCACGGAGTACTTAGTATTCGGCCGTAGCCAACGTACTGTTGTAGTAGAGGGCGAAGATGACCAGCGAAGGGAACAGAATCGAAATGATGGTCAACAGGATTCTGACTGGTATGCGCTGGATGATGCGTACAAAGTTGCCGGTGGCGTTGTTCGGTGGCATCATCGAGTAACGGGTACCGGTGGCGCGTGAGATGGATTCTACCTTGCCCTTGAAGCCTCTGCCCGGAATGACGTCGACGGTCACGGTCACTTCTTTTCCTACCGGATAGCGGCCCAACTGCGTTTCTTTCAGGTTGGCCACAGTCCACTTGCCGGCTGCTTCGTTGGTGATGAAGGTCAGTACCTTTCCCTGCTGCATCAACTGACCTTCCTGGATGTCGATTTTGCCGATACGTCCGTCGTAAGGAGCCCGGATGACGGTATATTCCAAATCCAAGGCACTGCGGCCCAACCGGCTCTCACAGTCGTGTACTTTCGCTTCTTCCACGGCAGCATTGTTCACCAGTTCTGGATACGGTTGTATTCCTTTTCATGCAACTCGATGGACTTGCGGATGAAGTCCTGGTACTTGAGGTTGCGGTGAATGTCGTAAAGCAACACATACACCTGCAGTTCCACTTCCTGTTCCACCATGTGCAGACGCTCTTCACTCAACTGATGTTCCTTCTTCATGCGTTGTATGACATACCGATGCATTCCCCCGGTATAGAGATCCATTTCAGAAGAAAGTTTGAAGTGATACAAAAATGAATTCCGATATTTTGCCGAGGTACTTCCCAAAGGAATCTGATTGTCCAGGTAGCCGTCGCCACCCAATCTGATTTCCGGCAAACGATCCGACTTTTCCTGCTCTAAGTTCTCGGCAGCGACCTGTCGGTTGAAGTTTTCCACAATCACGGAGCGGTTCTGATGAATCAGTGCACGCACGTTCGCCAATTCCATGGCCTTTTCTTCTTTGCCGTATTGCGACGCGTTCATCGCCTGAGGACAAAGAAGAAGGACAAGGGGTAATACCCATTTTATATTCATACTTTTACCTCTTGTTTCTGGGTGCAAAGTTAGAAAGATGTTTTTTCTACTTTATTAAATTTGTCATAGTTTTGCTCATTTCGGACATTCATTGGAACGATTCTAAGTAAATGAGCTTTCCGGACCTCGAAAAAGCCAAGAATAGAAAAAGGAAGGAGATTCCGCAGCGACTAATTTTTCTTGAACTGGCTCGGTCGTGCTCCCGTCACCTAGTAAAAAGAATTGCTGAAAGCCGTCAGGCTGTCGTAGCCTACGCTATAGGCAAAATTGGTAATGGAATCCTCGGCTTTCACCATCTTCTTGATGGCCATCAGAACCCAATACGTGCGGACATACTGCACAAAGTTCACGTCGAGTTTGCTGCGCAGGTAACGGCTCAGGGTACGCACGCTCAGTCCGCAAGCTTCGGCTACATGCTGTGCCGTCAGTTCCTGCTGGTATTCTTTCTGGATTTTGTCCATGATGCGGTGAATGATGGGATGGCAGGCGCAACTGGAAGCGTTGGGCTGGCACGATGTGCGGCAAGATATGCAAGGTAGTGCCCAACAGTCGTACCGCCAGTCGGAGGGCAAGTATTCGGCGGTCTGTCCCTCGATGAGTTCCATCACGTGGTATAGGATGGACGGCATGGGATACACGCCCACCTCGTCAAAGAAGGCACAATCGGCCAGTTCTGTCGGACAGTACACGTTGAGCAACTTGATCTTCTTGTCCTCAAACGAAATGCGGTGCGACTTCTCGGGCGGAATCCACACAAAGTACCCGTAGGGATGTAGTAAGCGCTGCGTTCCACGTTCACGGTGGCCACGCCGCTCAGGACCACCAAGATATGCCCCTGACGATTTATGCCGATTGATTTCCTCAATAAGTTTCATGGCACAAAGATACGGAAAGAATAAGGTGAAACGAAAGGCTGCAAAGAATCCACGAATTCCCGCAGCCACCCAAAAGAAAAGCATCCCATCAAAGAAGGACTTGCTATCCACAGCAGACCCTCTTCCATGAGATGCTTCATATGTATAAAGAGGGAATTGAATTATCTTTCCTTACGATTCATTTATTTTTCTTCGGAAGTTCCGATGAATTTCCATACCAATGCACTGAATGCTGCACCTACAAACGGAGCGACGATGAAGAGCCACAACTGTTCGAGTGCCTGACCGCCTTCCATCAAAGCCGGACCGATACTGCGGGCCGGGTTGACAGAAGTACCGGTAATCGGAATACATACGATGTGAATCAATACCAGTGACAGACCGATAGCCAAACCGGCCAAGTTGCCTGCACCCTTCTTCTCATCGGTTGATCCCAATACTACCAACACAAAAATGAAGGTAAACACGGCTTCCGCAACGAATGCCTGTGCCGTTTCGCCTACACCGAAACCGTTTGAACCGGTCCAGGTAGGTCCGTCATGAGCACCGGTGGTAACCAGCAATGTCAGAATCAACGAACCGAGGATGGCACCTGCCACCTGGAATACCATGTACATCACGGCATCTTTCGTATTCATTCGTCCTGAGAACCAAACGCCTAATGTGATGGCCGGATTAATATGACAGCCCGAAATGCCGCCGATAGCATAAGCCATAGCCACTACGGCGAGACCGAATGCCAAGGCTACACCCAAAGTTCCTGTACCTGCACCTACAGTACCCGCTGCGCCGCCTGAAAAGACCGCTGCGCCACATCCTAATAAGACGAGAACCATTGTCCCGACTAATTCTGCTACATACTTTTTCATACGTATTGCTTTTTTGTTGTAAACTCCGATAAATATAATGATTTATTTTAATAACTTACTATTTTTTCTTACTTTTTTAAGGTCTGACACCGGATTTTCATACTTGCCGGGAGAACCTTGGCATTATTTCAGGAAAGGCCCGATTTCTTCCGTTTTTTTGACCGGTACGGAGGGAGTGCCGGAGTGTATCTTTTCGGGAGCTGCCCCACGGAACCGCCTGGAAACTGTACCGCATCGTGCAGGAAATCACGTCCAACCTCATCAAGCATACCTCGGCCGATGAGATCGAGCTGTCCCTGACACTGTCTGACGAGACTCCGTGCCAGTTGGTCATCTAGGACAACGCCCACTCCCCTTCCCTTTCCCAAAGCAGCAGCACGTCCTCCGGCATCGGATTGCGGACCGTGGACGACCGGGTGAAGACCATCCACGGCACCACCTGCCACCAGTCGGCGGAAGGGGTCAACCGGTTCATCCTGACGTTTCACCTCTAAAAGCCCGTGAACCAGCGGCCAAGCGGTCGGAAGAAAATCCGAAAACGGAATTTTTAACAATAAAATTCACTTAAACAGTTGGTTATATGAAACAAAACCCCTATCTTTGCAGCCGATTTTAGTCCGATGAGGTAAAAAAGCGGCTGCAAGAATCGGTCCACCTTACGGAAGAAACCCGTTTAATAGATTAAAAGATGTACGTAATTGTAGAAATTAACGGTCAGCAGTTCAAAGCAGAAGAAGGCAAGAAACTGTTTGTTCACCACATTCAGAACGCTGAAAGCGGTGCAACTGTTGAATTTGACAAAGTTTTGTTGGTAGACAACAATGGTACTGTAACTGTAGGTCTTCCTACTGTAGAAGGTGCTAAAGTGGTATGCGAAGTTGCTTCTCCACTTGTAAAAGGTGAAAAAGTATTGGTATTCCACAAGAAGAGAAGAAAAGGTTACAGAAAACTGAACGGTCACCGTCAGCAGT
>JAHHQU010000052.1 GCA_020026225.1 Phocaeicola sp.
TATGAAGAGGACCTAAGTCGCAGCATTCTTCTACAGCAGCAATCACTGCATCGTTGATCAACACAGAACCGCTGAATTTAGTACCTCCATGCAATACACGGTGACCTACGGCCTGAATTTCGTGCAAGTCTTTTACGAAGCCATATTCTGGATCTGTCAAAACTTCCAAGATGAATTTAACACCGCTTGTGTGCTCTTTGATGTCTCTTTCGATAATTTTCTTTTCACCGTTTGGCAAAGTGAATTTCAAGAAAGAACCTGGAAGATTGATTTTTTCAATACCACCCTGTGCAAGTACCTCTTTAGAGGCCATGTCAAATAATTTGTACTTGATAGATGAACTACCACAGTTAAGTACTAAGATCTTCATGATATAAAGTTATATTTTTGGATTAATGGATTATTTCTGTTCTTTAGCTGCGATAGCCTGAGTTGCAGTGATGGCAACCATCTTGTAGATGTCTTCGATAGAGCAACCGCGAGACAAATCGTTTACAGGACGAGCGATACCCTGGAGGATAGGACCTACAGCTGTAGCATGACCCAAACGTTCAACGAGTTTGTAACCGATGTTACCAACTTCCAAACGTGGAGCTACCAAAACGTTGGCCTTACCTGCGATTTCAGAACCTGGAGCTTTGCTCTGACCTACTTTTTCAACCAAAGCTGCGTCAGCCTGCAATTCGCCGTCAATCTTCAAATCTGGTGCCATTTCTTTAGCCATACCCAAAGCTTCAACTACCTTGTCTACATCTTCGTGTTTAGCTGAACCCTTAGTTGAGAAGCTCAACATGGCTACGCGTGGGTCGATACCTGCAACAGCCTGTGCAGTACGAGCTGTACAAACGGCAATCTGAGCCAATTGGTTAGCATCTGGAACAGGAGTTACAGCAACGTCACCCATTACTACAACACCGTTGTCACCCAATTCAGTAGCTTTTGTAATCAACAACATAGCACCTGATACGCAAGTGATACCTGGAGCTGTTTTGATAATCTGCAATGCAGGACGCAATACGTTACCAGTTGTATTCTGAGCACCAGCCAACTGACCGTCAGCGTTACCGGCTTTGATAATCAAGCAGCCCAAGTACAATGGATTCACAACCAATTTCTGAGCTTCTTCCATGGTCATGCCTTTTTTCTTGCGCAGTTCGCAAAGCAATTCAGCATATTCTTGTTTCTTTTCATGATTTTCTGGATCAATGATAGTGGCCTTTTCAATATTTGCCAATCCCCATTCTTTAGCAGAGTTCATGATCACTTCAGGGTTACCCAAAAGAATCAAGTCAGCTACACCATCTGCCAATACTTGATCAGCAGCTCTTAAAGTACGTTCTTCTGTTGCTTCTGGAAGCACGATGCGCTGTTTGTTTGCTTTAGCGCGTTCAACGATTTGACTAATTAAATCCATTGTAGAAATGTTTATATTTTTAATTAAACTTTTTGTAATATTCAGTGACAAATAATAAGAATGTCTTTCAGTTCTGCAAAAATACGCAAATTTGTAATATCAACTTTGCAAAATTCTAAATATTTTTTTTCAAAGAATGTAAAAAATGCATGTTTTGGAGGATTGCCTCTAAAAACTGGGGTATTGGTAAGATAATTATAGGTGAATCTGTAACTTTGCAACCGTTTTTCAATATAGTATTTTAAGGTATGATACGTCAATGTTCCATCCTTTTTGGATGTTTAGCGTTGGGTGAATTGATTGTTTATCTTACAGGAGTTAAACTTCCTTCCAGCATCTTAGGTATGTTGCTGCTCACCCTGTTCCTGGAATTGGGTTGGGTCAAACTTGAATGGGTTCAAGGTTTGTCCAATTTTCTTGTTGCTAACTTGGGGTTCTTTTTTGTTCCGTCGGGCGTGGCTTTAATGTTGTATTTTGATATCATCAAAGCACAGTTCTTGCCTATTGTAGTGGCCACGGTAGTTAGCACCGTTTTAGTTTTAGTAGTTACAGGTTGGGTTCATCAATTGGTTCGGAAGTATGGAGTTTTTAGAAAATAAGTTTTTTTTGCTGGCCATCACTTTCAGTTTTTTTATGGTGGCTAAAATGATTCAGAATCGCACGGGTTGGTTATTGTTGAATCCTATCTTATTGGCGATTGCCGCTTTGATTTGCTTTTTACAGCTGTCGGGTGTGTCGTATGAAACGTATCAAGAAGCAGGCTCCTTGGTTGAGTTCTGGCTGCGTCCCGCTGTGGTAGCCTTGGGAGTGCCCTTGTATCTTCAGCTTCGTATGATCAGAAAGCAGCTGATGCCGATTGTTCTTTCACAGTTGGCAGGTTGCTTTGTAGGATTGGTATCTGTAGTTATTATAGCTAAATTATTAGGAGCTTCTCCTGAAGTTATTATGTCATTGGCACCGAAATCGGTTACGACACCGATTGCTATGGAAGTATCGGAAGCTGTAGGAGGAATTCCTTCTTTGACAGCTGCTGTTGTGATTGTTGTCGGCTTGTTCGGTGCTACTTGTGGATTCAAAGTGCTGCAGGTAGGAAGAGTAGGAAGTCCTATTGCACAAGGATTGTCTATGGGAACGGCTTCGCATGCGGTTGGCACTTCACGAGCTATGGAAATCAGTGGAAAGTATGGAGCTTATGCTAGCTTGGGCTTGACTTTAAATGGGATTCTTACCGCTCTGTTAGCGCCTACCATTCTACGTTTGTTGGGCTTATATTGAATCTCACAGCACTGCAGTTGCTGTAAAAGTTCTATTTCTAATTCAGTCGCAGTAGATGGTATACTGTACGTGAAAAGCAGTTATTAACAGGTATGTGAAACCTGTTAATAACTGCTTTTTTTATTTGTGTGTCAGTGAGTTATGCTTGTTGAAATAGATGTGGAAATGGATTGTGCCGACCATTTCCTTCAACTTTTGCACCGTTAGTCTGTTTGGGTTGATCAGGAAATCAGCTTCAATTTCGTTTATCGGTAAGCATGCGTTCCAATTCTTCGGCTGTCAGCTTAAGATAGAATTCTCCTTGGTAAGCAATGGAAATGCCTCCCGTTTCTTCCGATACGATTACTGCAATGGCATCTGTTTCTTGAGATACCCCTAAAGCGGCACGGTGTCTCAACCCTAATTCTTTCGGAATGTTCAACTTATGGGATACCGGTAAGATGCATCCGGCTGCTTTGATTCGTTTATTGCTAATTATCATTGCCCCGTCATGGAGAGGACTGTTCTTAAAGAAGATATTTTCAATCAGCCGTTGGTTGATATTGGCATCAATCACATCACCTGTGTGTACGATCTCATCGAGCGGGAATCCTTTTTCAATAACGATCAAAGCTCCTACTTTGCCTTTGCTCATGCTCAAGCAAGCCATTACAATCGGCATGATATCTTCTTTATTCGTCGCTTTCTGCTTGTTCCCTTTTAAGAAACGAAATAAACTGCTGCTGTGGTGACGTGATCCTAAGGTCAGTAGGAAATGACGTATCTCGTCCTGGAAAAGTACAATCAGCGCGATGACTCCTACGCTGACTAATTTATCAAATATTGAGCCGAGCAATCGCATCTGCAAGACTTGAGAAACGATAATCCAAATGACGATGAATACGAGGATTCCTGTAAAGACATTGATGGAGCCGGATGACTTCATGAGCTTGTATATCTTATAAAGCAGGTAAGCCACCAATAAGATGTCTAATACATCTTTCAGACTGAGTATATGAAGATCGAAAGGCATATAGTGTTTTTTTATAGAGTTGGTTATTCTTCAGGCTGTTTCATTCCTTTCAGTGCAGCAAATATTTTGACGGCTTCCATGGCTTCCTTTACATCATGGACGCGTAAAATATTGGCTCCTTTTGACAAAGCGACTGTATTTAGAACAGAAGTTCCATTCAATGCATCTTCAGGGCTTCCTCCCAATAATTTATAAATCATGGACTTACGGGAAATTCCTACCAGTATAGGGAGCTCAAAAATAGTGAATTCATTCATCTTTTCCATGAGCTCATAGTTGTGGGCTAAGGTTTTCCCGAATCCGAATCCTGGGTCTAAAATCAAGTCTTTTGCTCCCAAGTCACGCAAGCGTTGTACTTTCGCGGAGAAGTAATAAAGGATTTCCTTTATGATATTGTCATAGTGAGGATTGACTTGCATGTTTTGTGGACTACCTTGCATGTGCATCATGATGTATGGAACACCGAGCTGGGCTACCGTAGCAAACATTCGTTCATCCATCATCCCTGCAGCGATGTCATTGATAATGGTTACGCCGTATTCCTCCACACACATCTTTGCCACATCGGCACGGAAAGTATCAACGGAAAGTACCGCTTTAGGAAAATTTTCATTGATAACCTTCAGGGCTTTGCGCAGGCGGCTCATCTCTTCTTCTGTAGAAATATGTTCTGCATTGGGGCGTGAAGAATATGCACCTAAATCGATAATGCTTCCTCCTTCGTCTAAAATCTGTTGGCATCGGCTGATGATTTCTTCCTCTGTCTGCTTTCGGCTGCCAGAGTAGAAAGAATCTGGAGTGACGTTCAAGATTCCCATGACACGTGGGTAGTCTAAATCCATAAGGTGCCCGTTCACATTAATATATTTTGCAATCGTATTTGTCATAATTGAGAAGCTGTTTTTATCCTTGCAAAGGTAAGTACAATTAATGTATTTATTCGTCTTTATAGAATGAATTTTACACTATCTTTGCCATTGACATTAAAATAGATAGAAAAATGGATATTGCTACTCTTTATACTTATTTCCTGGAATGTGGTGAGGTAACGACCGATAGCCGTCATTGTCCGGAGGGTTCATTGTTTGTAGCCTTGAAAGGGGCAACCTTCAACGGAAATGCTTTTGCCGTACAGGCTCTTAAACAGGGGTGTAAATATGCGGTCATTGATGAAGCGGAATATGCGGACCCAAACAATCCTCGGTTATTGTTGGTTGATGATTGTTTGAAAACGTTGCAAGCATTGGCCAATTACCATCGTCGCAAGTTAGGAACTCGCATGATTGGTGTTACAGGTACGAATGGTAAGACGACTACCAAAGAACTGATAGCTGCTGTATTGATGGAGAAATACAAGGTCTTGTATACTCAAGGCAATTTCAATAACCATATCGGTGTTCCTCTTACTTTGTTGAAACTGACCAAGGAACATGGCCTGGCGGTTATAGAGATGGGAGCCAACCATCCTGGAGAAATCAAGACGCTGGTTCAGATTGCTGAACCTGACTGCGGAATCATAACCAATGTCGGTAAAGCCCATTTAGAAGGCTTCGGCTCATTGGAAGGGGTGATTCGAACGAAAGGAGAATTGTATGATTTCTTACGTCTCAAGTCGGAAGGTGTCGTATTCTTGCAGAATGAAAATCCGTATCTGAACGGGATTGTAGGTGAATTGAAGACTGTGCGTTACGGTCAGACCCCTGGTCTGTATGTAAGTGGAAGGGTGGTTTCCTGCAAACCTTTTTTAGCATACGAATGGACAGCAGAAGGAAAGACGTACCAAGTACAGACTCACCTGATCGGTTCGTATAATTTGGATAATGCTTTGGCTGCTACTGCAATCGGACGTTATTTTGGAATAGATTGTGGACAGATTTGCCATGCACTTTCTACTTATGAACCTCATAATAACCGTTCGCAACTTACGGTGACAGCCGACAATCGTTTGATAGTGGATGCCTATAATGCGAATCCGACCAGTATGATGGCTGCCCTTGAAAACTTCAAATTGATTGAGGCTCCTCATAAAATGGTTATTTTGGGTGATATGAAAGAATTAGGTACAGGTAGCAAGGAGGAGCATCAGAAAATTGTGAATTTCTTGAGAACTTGTTCATTTGAACGTATCGTATTGGTAGGAAGTGAATTCGCTTCTACAGATTCTTCTTTTGAATGCTATCCCGATACGTTAGTCTTGACAGAAATGTTGCGAAAGGAGAAACCGAAAGATTGGCTTATCTTGATAAAAGGTTCCAATAGCATGAAGTTGAGTGCTTTGCAGGATATCTTATAAGATTGGAATAGGGGCATTTTTCTAGGTATATCCAAACAGAATGAACCTGCTACTGCAATGATGGACAAGGAAAGTTTGTTATTCATGCGATGAATCATCCGTTGAATGAAACTTTGGGCATACAAATAAGAAAGGCGTCTTGATTACCCATTTGGGTATCAAGACGCCTTTCTTTTCCTGTATCGGTTATTTCAGAATGATTTCCTTAATGATAGGCCAACAAGTATGAGGTCCGGTTATTTGAATTTTTACAGCTTTCAGCGGTTTGGCTTCAAATCCGGCTTCTGCTTCTCCTAAATCATTGAATGATGCAATTTTTTCGAAGTTTTCTCCGTCCTCGCTGATTAATAAGTCAGCTTTGGTAATGTAATCTTTGGAATCTCCAGTAATGACTTTCACTTCCTTTACAGGGAGCGGCTCACCTAGAATAACGGTGAAATAATGTCCCTTGTCAATTGTGGTGCCTCCCCAGTAGAACGAGTTGGATTTTCCATCGAAAGCATATTCTTTGTGATAAGGACTATTCTCCGGAATGTTCGTGTCGATGGTGGCATTACGTACCATAGCCGGCTTTTCTTCGGTAGGTTTGAATTCTTTTTCATTTAAGGCATCGTCCTCGTAGTAATTGATGTCCAATTCCTTCATGACGGGATAGAAATGGGTAATGCGTTGATAGAAATCATCCCAGTTCCTTTGATCTTCGCGAGACCATAGAACTTCGGCGAGGGCACATATACGTGGAAATAACATCCATTCCACACGATCTTGAGTTGTGACACGTTCGGTCCATAAAGCTCCTTGTCCTCCAATGACTAAAGCACGTTGCTCTGGAGTAACATCTGTTGGCAGCGGATTCCATTCATAAACTTTTCGGGTTGAGTTCCCTGCATATCCCCAATCGTAATAACATCCGTGTTGTGGGCACATAATCATAGGAATGCCACGTTCAAAAGCCGCTTTTTGTTGCTTGATGCCATCTTCTCTCCAGATGGTTAGCAGGTCGTTGGGAGTTGCGGCATGGCGCTCATCGATTTCGTCCCATCCAATCATCGTTTTCCCTTTCGATTGAATCAGTTCACTCATCTTACGGGTGAAATAGTCTTGAAGTTCGCCCCAGTTCTTCATCTTTTCACGTTTGAACAACGCTTTACATTTAGGACATTTCTCCCAAATCTTTGTAGGCACTTCATCTCCTCCGAAGTGGATGTATTTGGAAGGAAATATTTCAGCCAATGCATCGACGATGTCTTCGGCAAATTCATAAACCTTGGGATTCCCTATGCAAATCATATTCTCATTTGCTCTTTTCCGGTCGGCCCAACTTCTTTCTTCTGGATACGTTTCAAACGTACCGCCGTTACAAGACAGTTCTGGAAGAGCGGCCAATAATGCGGTCGCATGTCCTGGAAGGTCGATTTCTGGAATGATTTCTACACCTTTAGCTTGGGCATAGCTTACAACCTCCTTCAAATCTTCTTTGGTATAGAACTTACCTGACAGTTTGGGAAAATCATGGTAGTAGGTTCCTGCTTCGGTAAGTGACGGATACTTATCGATAGCCAAGCGCCATCCTTGATTGTCGGTCAGATGCAGGTGTAAAGTGTTCAATTTGAAAAAAGCGATGTGGTCGATCGTTTCTTTCAATTCTTTGACAGTCCAAAAATGACGCGAACAATCTAACATCAGTCCTCTGTATTTGAAAGTTGGTTTGTCTGTGATGGCAAGTAGAGGAAGCTTGTTGCTTTTTGCAGTTAGAATCAGCTGATACAGTGAAGTAAGACCGTGAGCGGCACCTTGTAAATCGGCAGCCGTGATACGAATCGTTTCTTCTTCAATGGTTAGAGTATAGGCTTCTGGAGAAAGTGAATTGTCCTTTTGGATGATGAAGTTGCTTTCCGGACATAAAGCCAACGAAAGGTTTGTCGTTTTTTTCATGTCAACCATAAAAGAACGACTTAACACTTCCCATTCGTCAGGAATGCTGATGGTTTGTAATTTGTAGAGCGGAAAATACCCGTTAAAAATTTCTACATTTTCGGCGGCTGGTATCAGCTCAATCTTGTCGACTAGCTTAGTTTGGCATCCACTTATTATCCAAGTAAGGACAGAGGCTAGAAGAATAATTTTTTTCATTTTAGGTATTGGTTCGGTTTTATTATATAGTGCAGAAGAGCCTGATTGCATTCAGGCTCTAGAATTAGGTTAGTTCTCTTTGGGAGAGTTCCATGTAGCTTCACTGACGGGACTTGGCAACTGATTGTTTCGTATGGCTATGGCTTTCACCTGTGTTCCGTCTGCTACTTTAAAAGGCTTTTTGTAGCACGGGGAAGCCGTTGTCGGGGTTGTCCCATCCGTTGTGTAAAAGATTGGCACCTTGTCAAACGTTGTCAGTGAGACCGTTGCATGCTGGCTCTCTTCAACAGGGTTGAAGTGAATCGACGCTTCATAAATATCTTGTTTGTAGTTGTATTCATGAGCGGTATATAAGTCCAATTGATGTTGCAGGCGTTGGGTAAACGCGTCCAAGTCTTTTTGGGAAGGATCTGTCCATTGCAATTCACATAGAGCGGCTATGCGTGGCATCATCTGCCATTCCATCTTTACGCTGTCTTTAGTCCATTCTGTCCAGATACATCCTTGAACGCCGATAATATTCTTTTGGTCGGCTTCCGACAGACCTTGGGGAACAGGGGTATAGTTGTATACTCGTGCAATGCTGTTCAGTCCTCTCAGCTCATTCCAGCGTGGATTGCTGAAATACAGATGGCTGATAGGGCAGGTGATGGTTTTGTGCTGTAGTTTGGCTGAACGGGAAGTCGCTTCGGGAGATGTCCAAGCCATGACAGTAGAAGACTTGGTAGGGTTTCCTTCCAAAATTTCATCCCATCCCATCATCTTTCGGCCGCGGGAGGTAATCACCTTTTCCACTTCTCCCATAAAATAGGCCTGAAGTTGATTTTCTTTGGTATGTTTAGGAGTTGTCTTCAGGTGAAGTTCTCGAATTTTTGCTTGGCATTTCGGGCATTTCTCCCAACGAATTTTCGGACATTCATCTCCTCCTATATGAATATATTCAGAAGGGAAAATGTCCATAATTTCGTTCAGCACATCTTTTGCAAATTGTAAGGTCTTTTCATTGCCAGCACATAAAACCTCGTCAAAAACACCGAAGCAGGTAGGTATTTCGTAAGGTCCTCCTGTACAGCCTAATTCGGGGTAGGAGGCCAGTGCTGCCATCATGTGTCCAGGCATATCAATTTCTGGAATTACGGTAATGAATCGTTCGGCGGCATAACGAACGATTTCTTTCGCTTCTTCTTGGGTGTAAAAACCGCTTACTGGAATTCCGTCTCTTTCTTCTTCTCCAGCTTTTATAATGGTTTCTTTACGATAAGAGCCTATCTCTGTCAGTTTGGGATATTTCTTGATTTCAATGCGCCATCCTTGGTCTTCAGAAAGATGCCAGTGGAAGTAGTTGATGTTATGCAGCGCCAGCATGTCAATAATTTCCTTTATGTAATCTACACTGAAGAAGTGGCGGCATACGTCGACCATAAAACCACGGTAGCCGAAGTGAGGATAGTCTTTTATACTTCCTGCAGGAAGGGAGACTGAGGCTTTTCCTTCGGTGACAGGTAAGGCTTTATGAATGGTTTGGATTCCGTAGAATACGCCTGCTTCCGTAGCACCTCGTAGAATGATTTCATCGGAATTGATGTCTAGTTGGTAACCTTCCTTTTGTGGTATGTTGTTGTCTATAAGCAGACGAATGCAGTTTTGTGTGGCTTGTGTAGCTACTTGTACTTGAGTCCCGGTAACTTCTTTGATGTAGGAAGCTAAAAAGTGGGCGGTTCGTTCCATTTTTTCATTTCCTTTAGGAAAACAAATTGTAGTGGGCTCATTGATGATGAAGGGTCTCTGACCAACTGTTTCTGAGATTTCTTTAGGTAATGGAATGACGTGCCAATCACCTTGTGTTGGTTCAGGTGAACTACAGGCTGTCAGACTTCCGAGCAGTAAGAATGCAGCTGCAAATTTTGTAAAAGTTGTATTTTTCATAAATCTAGAATGTTTTTCTTCTGCAAAAATAATGAATATCATATAGCTAATTCGCTTTTTTGTAAAATAATGAAAGAAAAGTTGCTTGGCTCTTTGATGGAAAGCAAGCTGTTGGGGTAATCTGTATTGATTTGTATGCGTTTATTGCTTCCGCAAAAGTGCGTGGAATATTGAGAAATTTGTATCTTTACAACAGATTAAGAATGCACTTCGTGTTGCAGTGGGGAATCCTATATTCTTCCTGGCCAATGGGTATTCCTTTGAGGGGCGGTTCGCTTTTGCCTTCTCGGTAATGTATAGGATTTTTAATTTGGAGTGAAATGAATAAAAATAAAAAACTATGAAGAAACATTTCTTTACAATGTGTTTGTCGCTGCTTTGTGCTGGTACTGCTTGGAGTGCCAATGTTTTAGTTGAGGCTGAAAGTTTTACGCATAAAGGTGGCTGGGTGGTCGACCAGCAGTTTATGGACCAAATGGGCTCACCTTATTTGTTGGCCCATGGTATGGGTGTACCGGTAGAAGATGCTTATACACAGGTGGCTTTCCCGGAAAAGGGTAAATATTATGTATATGTGCGTACGTACAACTGGACTGCTCCTTGGAAGGATGGAGCAGGACCCGGCAGATTTGGCTTGATAGCAGGCAAGAAGAAAGTGTCTTCCAATTTAGGAAATCAAGGAAAAGAATGGTATTGGCAGCCGGCAGGGAAAATATCTGTGAAAGAGAAAGAAATGGAAATCCGTTTGCGTGACTTTACGGGATTTGACGGCCGCTGTGATGCTCTTTATTTTACTACCGAAGAGGGGGATCTTCCTCCTCATGAAGTGGAAGCACTGAACGCTTTCCGTAAAAAAACATTGAATCTTCCGCAGGTGGCTCCTTCGGCCGGTGAATACGATTTGGTAGTTGTCGGTGGGGGCGTGGCTGGTCTGAGTGCCGCAGTTTCTGCTGCCCGTCTCGGCTGCAAGGTGGCTTTGGTTCATGACCGTCCGGTTTTGGGTGGAAACAATAGTTCGGAAGTGCGTGTGCATTTAGGGGGACGCATAGAATCCGGCCCTTACAAGGAATTGGGCAATCTTCAGAAAGAATTCGGTCCGTTGCGGGGTGGTAATGCCCAACCGGGAGACTTTTATGAGGATTGGAAGAAAATGGAAATGGTAGCCCGTGAAAAGAACATTGCCTTGTTTGCTAATTATCATGCCATTCAGGTAGAAATGGCCGGTCGTCGCATCGTTTCCATTACCGCCAAAAACAATGAGAATAGTAAAGAACTGAAGTTCCACGCTCCGGTTTTTGCTGATTGTACCGGAGATGGTTCCATCGGCTTCTGGGCAGGTGCCGATTATCGCATGGGTCGTGAAAGCCGCGAGGAGTTTGGTGAAAATACCGCCCCCGAAGTAGCCGACAAGATGACGATGGGAGCCTCTGTTCAGTGGTACTCGGTAGAAGATAAGAAAGCATCTTCTTTCCCGGAATTCAGTTATGGGGTTGATTTCAATGAAAAGAATTTTGAATCAGTGACCATGGGTGAATGGACTTGGGAAACCGGAATGAATTACGACCAGATCAATCAATTTGAACGCATCCGTGATTACGGGTTGCTGGTAGTGTATTCCAACTGGAGTTTCTTGAAGAACCATTTCAACGACAAAGAAGGCAAGTATAAGAACCGTCGTTTGGATTGGGTAGCTTATGTTTCCGGTAAACGTGAATCTCGTCGTTTGATGGGCGATTATGTGTTGAAAGAAGATGACTTGCGCAAATATGTATTCCATGAAGATGGAACTGCTGCCACTACTTGGACCATTGACCTTCATTATCCGAGTAAAGAGAATACCAAAAATTTCCCTGGCAATGAATTCAAATCCATTTCAACGCATATCCGTATTCATCCGTATCCTATACCGTATCGGTGTTTGTATTCGCGTAACGTGGACAACTTGTTTATGGCCGGACGTAATATCAGTGTGACTCATGTAGCATTGGGTACCGTGCGTGTCATGCGTACTACCGGCATGATGGGAGAGGTAGTAGGTATGGCTGCCAAAATTTGTAAGGACCATCGGGTAGTGCCTCGTGCGGTTTACCAGAACTATTTGCCGGAACTGAAAGCATTGATGAAAGAGGGAGTAGGCAAGAAGGGCCTTCCCAACAATCAGCAATATAATCAAGGAGGAACGTTGAAAGAGAAACCGGAATTTTATTGATTGCACTGAATTTGAATCGTTTTGTATTGGATGTATCCCTAATCCGACGGATTGGTGTCCCTTGGGTTAGGGATTTATTTTATACTGTTTGGGAGGGCGTGTTGTCTCTGTTTCTTCAAAGAAATCATCCTGTTATTCAGGATTTAGTATCTTTTAACTATAAAAAATAGGTTTATAACTAATTGTTTTAGTTATTTGTGGTATGACAAAGCATAAATAACTAAGAATATGAAGAAGCTATCGCCGAAAGAAGAACAGGTTATGGAAATCCTATGGGATCATGGCCCGTTGTTTGTGAGAGAAATGTTGGAGTATTATGAAGAACCCCGTCCCCATTTCAATACCGTGTCAACGGTAGTGCGTATGCTGGAAGAAGAAGGATACGTCAACCATAAAACTTTTGGGCGGAACCATCAGTATGAGGCTGCCATTTCTCGTGACAAGTTCAAGAAGAAAACCTTGAAGGGAGTGATTAAAAAATATTTTGACAATTCTTGCTTGAGGGTCGTTTCTACCTTGGTGAAAGAAGAAGAAATTTCTCTGGATGAGTTGAAGGAACTGATCCGAGAGGTGGAAGAAGGAAAAAAACAGTAAACTTGATATCCTGCTGGTATTATGGGAGCACTTTTAGTCTATATATTGAAATCGTCGGTTTGTCTGGCGGTATTCTATTTGTTTTATCGGTTGTTGCTCAGTAAAGAGACTTTTCATCGATTCAATCGTTGTGCCCTGTTGAGCATCATGTTCCTTTCTCTACTCCTGCCGGGAGTCGAATGGAGAATGGTGGATGCCAATTCTGCATTGGTACAAGTGGAAGAAGCCTTTCTTGCAGAGCAGTATGTGGAAAATTCAGCAGAAACCTCCCGCTTCTCTTGGCCGGCCATCCTCGTTTTTATTTATGCGTTGGGTGTGGTGACCTTTTGGATAAGGCATCTCGTTTCTTTGGGAAGTATGTATCATTTGATTCGCAGTGGCAGACACAAAGAGTGTGCAGGAAATATCCGGTTAGTTGTTCATGACCGGTTAATCGGTCCTTTCAGTTGGATGCATTATATTGTGATGTCGGAAACCGATTTGAAGGAGAACGGAGAAGCCATTCTTCTGCATGAACAGGCTCATGTTCGCAATGGTCATTCATGGGACATGCTTTGGATGGATTTCTGCATCTCTTTGCAGTGGTTCAATCCAGCGGCATGGCTGGTGAAGCGTGAGCTTCAAGATATCCATGAATACGAGGCCGATGAGAATGTAATCAATCAAGGCGTTGACGCAAAAAGATATCAATTGTTATTAATTAAAAAAGCTGTCGGCACAAGGCTCTACTCTATGGCCAACAGCTTTAATCACAGTTCCCTTAAAAAAAGAATAACTATGATGGTAAAGAAAAAATCCAATCCGTGGGCACGGATGAAGTACCTCTACGTTCTTCCGTTGGCTGCAATTGCCGTTGCTGCCTTTGCCTGTCCCGAAGTCTCTTCAGAACTGAATGGGATTTCCAGTGTCAAAGTTAGTGATTTTGTGGCTGAAATAAAAGCCGGATCTACCGAAAATGTGTCGGACTCGAAGGAGAAGTTCAAGCTGCAAGGTCGTGTAGTGGATGAAAGCGGGAAGCCTATTCCTAATGCTACGGTAATCGTTAAGGACACCTCCTCTGGAACAATGACAAAAGGGGATGGACGTTTCGCTTTGATGCTTTCTCCTGGTCAGGAGATTTGCGTCTCTTTCATTGGCATGAAAATGGAGGTCGTAAGTGTTTCCAAAAGTGAACCTAAAGAAAAAATGATTGTCTTGAAGCCGGAGTCGACTTTGGTAAATGAGCTTCAAGTTTCTGGTAAAGGAATGGGGAATAAGGCCTCGGTGCAATCAAATACGATGCAGGAGCCGGTGAAACAGAAGATTGATGAGCACGGGGATACTTTCACGGTCGTGGAGCAGATGCCTGAATATCCGGGAGGAATGAAAGAATTCTTGCATTATCTCGGAAAGAATGTCCAGTATCCAGCTGAAGCTCACAAGAAGGGTATTCAAGGACGTGTCATCGTTCAGTTTTTGGTAAAGAAAGATGGCAGTACCTCCGATTTCAACGTCATTCGTTCCGTCCATCCGTTGCTGGACGCTGAAGCACTGCGTGTCTTGAAAGCAATGCCGAAATGGAAACCAGGGACACAACGAGGGGAGGCTGTCAATGTACGATACACCATTCCAGTGTCTTTTTCATTGCAAGCTAAATCCTCCAAAGCACTACCGAAATCCGCTGAAGCAATTGATAAGCACAGGGATGATTTTACGGTCGTGGATCAGATGCCTGAATATCCGGGAGGTATGAAAGAACTCATGAATTTCCTCGGGAAAAATATCCAGTATCCGGCTGAGGCTCACAAGAAGGGCATTCAAGGACGTGTCATCGTTCAGTTTTTGGTAAAGAAAGATGGCAGTACCTCCGATTTCAACGTCATTCGTTCCATTCATCCGTTGCTGGATGCTGAGGCACTGCGTGTATTGAAAGCAATGCCGAAATGGAAACCAGGAGTCCATGAAGGACAGGCGGTGAATGTGCGGTATACTATTCCGGTGTCTTTTTCATTGTCGGTCGACAAAGAACGGAAAGTTGTGAAATAGCATAAGAAAATCATGGAATAAGGGAGGCAGAACGGTCCGCAATACGGTTGGTTCTGCCTCCTTTTGCGACGTGCAATGATAAAAGATGTTAAATTAAAGTATCTGTTTAGTAGTCAGAAGGATAATAACGTGAGTTCGACGAATTGTAAGTGCTTATAAATTTGGTGATTAGCGAAAT
>JAHHQU010000053.1 GCA_020026225.1 Phocaeicola sp.
GTTCTTTGGGTACTTTGGCGTGGACGCAATCGAGAAGTGGAAGATCTTCTGCAACATCACTGGGCATATATGAACGGATCTCCGAAGAAAAAATAAGAAAATGAAACTCCCGGAAGGAGCTGCTGTTTGATGCAGCAGACATTCCGGGAGTTTCATTTTACTTGATGTTGGATTTTTTGTGTCTGGCTTTTTGCTTCTTTTTCCATTGCTCTTGCGTAGCTGATTGACACGAGGATTTCTGTTTTACTCACAATGTGTGAAGTCAGTCGTAAAAATAAACCTGCTGCTGCAGAATCAATTCCTGCAACGGCTGGTTTACATCATATATGAATTTGAAATTTAATGACATCAAGGTTGTAGTAGATGATTTGACGTTCTACCCGTCGATTACATTCCTTTTGAACTATTGCAAAATTTGCAACAGTTGCCTCCTGACTTAATTCTCTTTCAACATACACATTCTTAATGTGGCGGAAAATGGTAGACTTGTCCTACTGCTCGCACAGAATGTCATTGATGCCTTGTACCATTTGCATATTGTTGATTGAATTGTGGAGCCATTCCCACAAATAAGCTTTTTGTAGGCTTATAAATAAACTCAGATGCATCTGTTCAACAGAGAATCCGTCAAGTCGCTTTCGTCGAACATAATTTTCGCCTCATATATTTTCGTGTAAGTGCGTTCCACTTATTGAGCATACTTTTTAAAGTTTTCAGCTTGGTCCAAGACCTCTTTATACACATCATCAATGGTAACTGGTGGATAACCAAACTCATCTAAAAGTAAAATAAGATCTACCTGAAGTGTGGCTTTAATATCCTCTCTAGTAGACCAGTCAGTGTACTTTGCCTGGTCATCCACAATGATCTTAATTCTTTTGGAAAGGGCAATCATTTTATCTTCCGGATAATCAAATTCATACTTCTTTGAAACAGCTTTGAGAATATCATAAAAGGCTTTTTCTTCAAAATCAATGCCCATTTTCTTAAACGAATCCTTCTCTTGTTTCAATTCATGAAGCAAGGAGGCAAGCTGCTCCGCAACATCGTCTAAAACTTCATTTGCATAAGCTTCATCCCGACGGCGGTTATTATATTCGTCTACAACTCGTTTTAACCGATCTGCAAACTCGATACCCATGATTCGATTGACTTTCTTAAATTCATCAATTGCCTGAGACAAAAGCCTCTGCAAAATCTTAATTTTTGTATTGGGTAATTGAATCGCATTGATTTTATCCAGATACTCATCACTGAAAATATCTTCAGAAATGTGCTTACCTGTTTCAAATAGCTCTTCAATACCGTCCGAAAGAATAGCACCTTCCAGCATTTCACGAACACGGGCATTCATCTTCGAAATATCCGGAGCATCTCCCTTGGTCAATTTGAAAAGGATGGACCGAACAGCACAGTAAAAATGCAGGTAATCCTTATCGTTATCAGACAGTTTTTCACTGGAGCTGCAAAGATTAAAGGCCTGTTTCATACGCTTTACCGCTGCCATGAACCGAGTTTCCAGTTCATCGGAAAGCTGCACATATTCAACGGCCCGATTCAGACAAGCCAGCTGCTCGGTAGGAGAACCCTCAAAATAGTCATGACTATTGAAGTTATGGAACATCTGGCCCAGAACTTCCAGCTGATCCTTGACGATGGTAACCGACTGTTCTACGCCCTCAAATTCATCACTTTCATAGTTCGTGTACTTTTTCAGAGCCACATTCATGTTCTTTTTGATGCCGATATAGTCCACGATCAAACCTTTGTCCTTGCCGGCGCAAACACGGTTTACTCGGGAAATGGTTTGGATCAGCGTGTGCTGCTGAATGGGCTTGTCAATGTAGATCGTATCCAGCTCCGGAACATCAAAGCCGGTCAGCCACATATCCACCACGATTGCAATTTTGAAATTGGACTTGGGATTCTTAAACTGACGATCCAGTTCCTTGCGGTCATCCTTGGTGCCGAGCATCTCATAGAGGGCGGGCTCATCATCCTTGTTACGGGTCATGACCATCTTGATTTTCTCGACAGGCTTTAATTCCTTTCGGTCCTTCTCCGTGAGGATGCTTTCATCTTCAGCGAGATGCGGAACAGCCCATTCCGGGCGAAGGTCCACCACAATCTTATAGAAATCATAGGCAATATTTCGGTTAGAACAAACGAACATGGCCTTTCCAGCAATCGTAGTGCCTTCCTGGACACGGGTTTCATAGTCCCGGATAAAGTCTTCGGCCACAACGCGAAGTCGGTCGGGGTCGCCAATAATCATGTCCAGATGGGCAACTGCCTTCTGGCTTTCTTCAATCTGGTGTTCGTTGGCACCTTCCATTTCGCACTGGGCATAGTACTTCTCAATTTCATGGACCTTTGCCTGATCCAGCGTGACCTTGGCAGCTCGTCCGTCATACACCAGATTGACGGTAATGCCGTCTCGGACTGATTCTGTCATGGTGTAAGCGTCCACTACGGGGCCGAACACTTCGATGGTGCCATCGATAGGCGTTCCGGTAAAACCGACATAAGTAGCATTGGGCAGCGAATCATGCAGGTACTTTGCAAAGCCATAAGAGCGCTGCACACCGCTGTCTGTAACTTTGACCTTCTGCTGGAGATTGATCTGGCTCCGGTGAGCTTCGTCGGAAATGCAGATTACATTAGAGCGATCAGTCAGAAGCTGGATATCTTCCGTGAACTTCTGGATGGTAGTCAGATAGACGCCGCCGCTGGTACGGCCCTGAAGTTCTTCTCGCAGCTTTTCACGGGATTCGATACTGACGACGGTTTCATCACCGATGTACTTCTTAGAGACAACAAACTGCTTGGAAAGCTGGTCATCAAGATCGGTCCGGTCGGTGATGACCACAATCGTGGGCGAATGGAAAAAGGTGCTCCGCATCAGAAGCCGGGTCAAGAACAACATGGTGTAGCTCTTACCGCAGCCGGTGGCTCCGAAGTAGGTACCGCCCTTGCCGTCTCCTTCCGGTCGCAGGTGGTTTTTGATGTTTTCAAACAGCTTCTGTGCGGCAAAAAACTGCGGATACCGGCAGACGATTTTCAGGTCCTTATCGGAATTGTCGGGGAAGTAGATGAAATCATTGATGACTGCCAGCAGCCGGTCCTTGCGGAACAGTCCCTTTACCATGGTGACCAGGGAACTGATACCGTCCAGATCTTTATCGTCAGACTCAACCTTTCTCCAAGCATAGAAAAAGTCATACGGGCTAAAGAACGAACCGTACTTGTTGTTGGCTCCATCGCTAATCACAATGAAAGCATTATACTTAAACAACTCCGGAATATCCCGACGATACCGTACCGTAAGCTGTTTGTAGGCATCCATGATGGTTGTGTTCTCTTTTACAGCACTCTTGAATTCCATAACCACCAAGGGGATACCATTCACAAATACGATACCATCGGGGATTCTCAGTTGATTGTTAATGCCTTCAATTTCAAACTGATTGACGATCTTGAAAATATTGTTTTCTGGGTGGTCAAAGTCGATTAGATGGATGTATAGGTCCTTCTGGGTCCGGTCCTCCCGGTTCAGAATGAAGCCGTCACAGACCATTTTGCTGATGGCCTTATTGGCCTCATAGAGGGTTCCGGAAACGCTGCGCAGCATCAGAAGGATACTGTCCACCTCGCTGGGGGTAATGCCATCTTGTGCGTATTGGTTGTAGAGGAACTGCTTGAGATCCTCTTTTAGCAGCACTTCGGACCGCTCCCGGTGAATCTGCTCTCCTGGAACATAAGTATAGCCTTCGTCCTTGAACAGCTCCATAATGGACATTTCGAGAGCGTGTTCATTGAAGTTTGTCATCTACCTACACCTCCCCGATATCTATTGTACTAATTCTGTGTGCTTCTTTTGTGTTCTCGATAGGATAAAACATATTTCTAAGTGTTTCTGGTATTTGCTGACCATGCATGGAAATGTAAATATCCTCTACAAGATTCGAAATAAAATATCCAAATGCAAGATCTTCAACGCGATAAACTGCATAATTGTGATTCTCGTGTGGATTACGCCTTGGCATTCCTGCATCCCAATACTTTAGAAATACATCTTTGCCAAAGCAAATATGATTTACAATACCGACAGCATCATTCAATACATTCAATAAATTCTCGTTTTGGAGGTTTGTCAAATTATTCTCGAATGCAAATATACCATTGAAGATTCTTCTATCAATTATTCTGCCGTTATCCGCAGCAGCACGAATTGCATCACGACAAACTTGTGTCGATACTCGTGATTTCACCTCAATTATTCCAAGCACACATTCAGCTGTAGCAATAACAAAGTCATCCTGCTTGAACAAAAGAGGAATATCATCTCGGTAAACAATAATATCAATTTGCTTTGTAATGTTGCCGTTGTTGACAACAAAACCTGTTCCAACAGATACCCCTTTCGGAAGATGTTGCCTTAAAACATGAGAAAGAATTATTTCTTTGTAACGACCATCTTCACCCCAGTGATGATTATCAATAAAATTTCTAACCCTGTCCTTTACGGATATCAGTTCCCTGGAAATGGACTGTTGATATTCTATATAATTAGGCATAGCTCTTTACCTCGTTATTTTTATAGTATTTCTGCATCATACATCCCATTAACTTTAGAGACAGTAACGTTGGCCGGAAAAATCCTAATTCCCATAAGTGCCATTCCGACAACATTACAAGCCCATTCACTTAACTCTTCCGGGAGCCTGAAACAGACGGGCTCGCCATCCTTCAAAACAGTTACTGTTGGGGTAAAATTCTGATCTACTCCAACAGACAAAACTTCAAACGTCTGAGATGTTCCACTCAAAGGCAACAAAGGTTGCTTCTTGGAATCGAAATATACCTTTCCACCTCGCTTATTCATATAAGATTCCTCATCAAAAGGAATCACTGGCTCGACCGGCAGCTTGAACCTTCTCTGCTCGAAATATCTTTCCAACTGCTCACATGCAAACGCATTAAAGTATTCGCCTTGCATATCTATATCTGCACGAATCTGCTCAACTGATTCAAAGTGGTTCATAAAGTTAAGCAGGGCGTTGAATGCAACCAAATCATCAGAATAAATTCCGGAGTAAGATTTGTACCAAGCAGGTTGCCACTCGCAGATAATCCGATAAAGCTTTTTATACAGTTCCAATTGAACCTCGCTTAGGCAGAACCAGCCCGTTCCCAAAACCTTTTTGCTTGTACTTTCGTCCAACGATTGGTATCGAAGGGAGTCGCATAGTCCTTTCAGCAACTTAGATATGATACCTGCCATCATATCTGCCATACGAAGTCCCGGATACTGCATGGAATTGGCTTCATCCGAATTATCCAGTCCGACTTCACGAGCAGCTTTTAGGGTTTTGCTGTCTTCTCCCTCTTTACCTTCCTTATCAATAACTAAAGTATATTCCCGTATTCCTTTCTCTCCCAGATACTTTTTGAATCCATCGAAAGACATGTGGTAGTCCCAATCAATCGTTGGACTTTGAGAAATATCATCCAACACAAGTAAGATTTCTTGGAACGCCCTCGTTTCTCTCTGCTTCAACTTGGGATTGTTCTCGTTGCATTCAATCCTATCTCGGAAAAAACTCTTTAACTTCTCTAAAAAGTCCTCCGGGGATTCGTAGAGACACTTGATGATTTCCTGCGGACGATACATGACAAGAGCTTTTGTAATGGAATATTTCATTAAGTCGGTATCAATGAGAAAACAGTTTCTATATCCGTTAAAAAGCTGTAACACAAGGTATTCGATCTTGCTGCCAACCGAAAAATAAATATGAGATTCTTCGTCAAAAAGCGACAGGAAATCACTTACAAACTGAGCATTCTGTTTGTTGAGCGAGGCAAAGCCGTGTCTAAATTGCTTTTGTTGGAGCATAGTGCTTTTGATTTCGCCATTACGATCTTTTCTATCGGTGTACTTTTCTTCAAAATCAGCATGTCTTTGCAAAATTTCATCCTTTTCAGATGACCATCCCACAATCATGGTCACAAAATTGTCGTAATAATTTTCAGCACTCATGGTCTTATAATTGATTTTTCTGCTGTGTTCAGTTTCATCATAATAGAATTCATATGTAGACATGCAGTACCCGTCCTTTCGTGATTAAATGATAATTTAGTGGCTTGAAATAGTTGTGGTCACGAGCGCCTGTAACTGATTTAGCTTCATAATTTCATCGGTGTTCTCTTTTATGTGTTCAAGCACCATAGATGCGATCTTATCAAAGGCTTGTAAATTCTTGATAGAAGGACGAACTAAAGGAAACGAAGCTAATTGGTCACCAGATACTCGCTGTCTACCACTTGATCCGTTCATAAATTGCAGAGCGAATGTTACAAAATTCTGATTTCGAATCAGAAAGTAATAAAAAGAAGATGGGATTGAATCTTTAGAGGCAAAAACAATATATTCAGTCGATCCAAAGGCTACCTCGCCATCTTTAAGTAGATTTATGTATGCAGCTTTACCATTTTCTAAACACGGTGTAATTCTTGCTATTAGGGTATCACCATTGATGAATCTGACACCTCCGTTATACGGCTTTACCTCATCTCCGGTAGGGATACAACCATTGGTTGGTAGTGTTGACATATCAAAGCAGCGAGCTGCTTCGCCTTTTTTAAGATGACGAATAGGGTTTACCTCAGCGATGTCTGCTAATGTGCAATTTGGTTCGATTGCTGGGAAGAATAAATTATCAAAATATGCTTGTGTAGCTGCTTCTAAATTATCATTTATCTGCTTCTTAAGTTCAATTCTCTTAGAAATGGTATTGTACGCATCTACAATTTTTCGTTGTTTTTCAATAGGCGGAACCGGAAGCTCGACCATACACAATTCGTTCCAATCAAAGATTTCTCTAACACTGCCGTGAGATTTGTATCGTGCATACCTATCAAACTCCGGCCTACTAAACCAAAGCATTAAATATTCCGGAAGTAACTGTTCTATATCAACAACTTCAAACACAGTGTACACATTACTGACCAAGCCCTCATCATAATCATCCAGAAGTGCAATACCAATTTTATCTCCTCGTCTTGAAGTATCAGGAATATATGTAAACTGTCCTTTCTTGACAATTTTATATTTAGTAAAATCTGTTCCTACTGTATTTGCAATCGAAGGGATAAACCGTTTTTGAACAGATACACCCAAGAGATTTTCTCCTTTACCTTCCTTATTGCGAACATCAACTTGGCGAATATATTGCCCAAGCTGCTTGTATCCATCTTTCAAGTTATTCACCTCATCCTATATATTTTCTATGAGCAATTTTTACGTTGCTCTGTTTCACCATTGCATATTGCAAGGTTGTATCGATTCTTTTATGCCCCAGCAGTTGTTGCAGCTGTTCTATTGGCATTCCCTTATCAATCGCCATTGTAGCCAGTGTTCTTCTGAACTTATGGGGATGCACTTTTGTCAGACCAAGGCGTTTCCCTATGTTTCTCAGTCTAACTTCAACACCGCCAATTGTTAATCTTTGAAATGGAGAGTGCAGGCCTACAAATAAAGCTGAGTTTGTGTCCTTTCGAGAATCCAAGTAGTTTTTCAGATGAATCTTGGATCGGGCATCAAAATAAACAATCCGTTCTTTGCTGCCTTTACCAAAAACCACGCATTCTCGTTCTTCAAAATTGATATCTTCACGGTTTAGCAGAACCATTTCACCCACACGCATTCCGGTAGATGAAAGCAGATCAATCATTGCCATATCCCGTAATTCCGTACAATTATCGCGCATTATTTCCAAATCTTCGTCCGAATATGTTTCTTTGATATTTGTACCAGTCTTGACTTTGTGAATACGCCTTACAGGGCTTTTTAAAATAAAATCTTCATCTTCGAGCCATGCGAAGAAGCTTGATAAAATACGACGGATATTATCAATAGTTACTTTACTAGACGCTTTTCTCTCTTGGTAATCTGTTAAATATCGACGGATATCTTCGGTTTCAATCTCACGAACATCTTTTTCGACGCAATGAAGCATTGTTTGAATCGTGGTGTGATAATATTTGAGTGATTTTTCTGAACAGCCCTCGATATGCTTTGCAGATATGAACGCCTCGAGAAAGTTAGGACTTTCCTCAAGTTCTGATAAATCATTTGCTTTCAAATCATACTGATGAAGGACGACATTAAGAGCATCACGAAGTTTAGCGATTTGAGCGTTGTTGAGATAAGGTAGCATCTGCTGCATGATTTGATTTTTAACTTTTTGTTTCATTATCTTTCTCCTTCTATTTGAATTAGAGAACGACAATGGGGCGGTAGTTCCTTTTTTACTTCTGCCACCCACAGAAGTTGTTATTTGGTTGTGTAAATGATAATTTAGTGGCCACTCTGTCTGCTATTTACAACAACCTATTTGCTGATGCTGAAATTCGCTTTCCTAAAGTTCCCTTGCAGAAGATTTGTAGCAAAATTAGTAGTGGCGCTACTCCGAAAGGCGGAAAAACGGCATATATTAGCAAGGGGGTTTCGCTTATTAGGAGCACCAACGTTTTCAACTTCAATTTTGAATATGGAGAACTTGCTCATATCACTCAAAATCAAGCCGATGCTTTGTCAAATGTTATAGTAGAGCCATACGATGTTCTGTTTAATATAACAGGTGTATCGATTGCGCGATGCTGTATGGTTCCAGCTGATGTACTTCCAGCAAGAGTAAACCAGCATGTTATGATTGTGCGTCCAATTATGGGCGAAGTAATGAGTTACTACATTATGTTCACACTTTGCTCTACAGGTAATAAAGGAAAACTGTTGGGTATTAGTCAATCCGGCTCCACAAGAGAAGCTATTAACAAACAGGAACTCGAATCCTTTGAGATTCCCATCCCCGATGAAGCTACACTAAATCAGTTTGGCTTGTTGTCCAAAAACCTTTACGAAAACATATATACCAATGTCAAGGAAATTCGTACTCTTGATGAAGTGAAAAAGGTGCTGTTGGGTCAACTATCAAGCCACTAAATTATCATTTATCTGCTTCTTAAGTTCGATTCGGTCAGTAATTGCCTTATATGCTGCTACGATTTCACGCTGCTTTTCGATAGATGGAATTGGAATTTCCAGTCGGCAAATATCCTCCCAGAGAATTCCACCACGAACACTGCCATCTGTATGAAACCAGCATTCCCGGTCAAATTCCGGCCTGCGCAACCACATCATCAAATATTCTTCAGTTAGAACGGTATTATCGCATACTTCAAACATGAAGTATGCGGGAGATATGATAGCTGGATCGACTTCCTCACATAGTGCAACAGGAAGTCTTTCGTCACGGCCAACATGCATAGGGTTGCAAGCAAAGCGTCCTTTTTCTAATAACTTATACTTGCTTAAATCTGTACCAATCACATTCGCGACAGATGGCATAAACGCTTTATCAATACTAATACCCAGAACTCGCTTTGTAGCCAAGTCCTGGTTTCTTATGTCAACAAGCCGGATATGATTACCCAGCACATCATAGTTCGATTTCATAGCCCAGCTCCTTAAACACATCCAGCAGATCAGCCTTGGACTTTTCTTCAGCCGCCAGCAAATCCTTCAGCTCTGCCTGCAAGGTCTTCATCTTGGTATCAAAGTCGATGTTTTCATCCCGGTTTACAAACTCGATGTACCGGCTAGGGACCAGGGTATAACCCTTTTCCCGTACTTCTTCGATAGAGGCAGAATAGCAGAACTCCGGTACATTTTCATATGCGGATTCATAGCCTTCCTGCTGCCATGTATGATAGACGGAAGTCACCTTGGTACGGTCTTCTTCGGTCAGTTCGATATACTTTTTCTCAAAGGGACTGCCCATCTGCCGCAGATCCATGAACAAAATCTCATCCTCACGATTGCGGTAGCGTTTTATCTTCCCGTTCTGTTCCACAGCACGGGCTTTTTTGTTCTTATTGAGAATCCAGAGTGTTACGCTGATGTCAGTCGTATAGAACAGGTTTCTGGGAAGAATAATAATGGCTTCCACCAGATGGTTCTCAATCAGCTGCTTGCGGATTTTCAGCTCCGTTCCATCATCAGACAAAGCACCATTGGCAAGCAGGAAACCAGCTACGCCATTCTGGGATAGTTTGGAAACGATGTTCAGAATCCAGCCATAGTTTGCATTGCTGGTAGGAGGAACTTCATAGCCGTTCCAGCGGGGATCATCCACCAGTTCATCTGATGCACGCCACTCCTTCTGGTTGAAAGGCGGGTTGGCCATGATGTAATCTGCTTTCAGATCCTTGTGCTGATCGTTGGTAAAGGTGTTGGCAGCCATCTCACCCAAATTGGCAGAGATACCACGAATAGCCAGGTTCATCTTGGCCAACTTGAAGGTGGTGTTGGTGTACTCCTGACCATAGATGGAAACCTTCTTCTTATTGCCGCTGTGGGCCTCCACAAACTTCATAGACTGGACGAACATACCACCGGAACCGCAGCAGGGGTCATACAGGATGCCATCATAGGGTTCCAGCATTTCCGCAATCAGATTGACAATGCACTTAGGAGTATAGAATTCACCCTTGCCTTTGCCTTCTGCCAGAGCAAACTTGCTCAGAAAATATTCGTAAACTCGACCAATAATATCATTATCCCTGTCATCGGTGTTGATCTTGTTGATTTCGTCCAGCAGAGAAGCTAGCTTAGCAGTGTCGATGTGAAGCCGTGAATAGTAGTTATCCGGCAGCGCACCCTTTAAAGCGGGATTATTCTTTTCAATAGTATAAAGGGCCGTATCAATTCTCAGGGCAATATCGTCCTGTTTGGCGTTCTCCATGATATAGGACCATCTGCTCTCTGCAGGCAGAAAGAAAATATTGTCCTTGGAATAAAAGGCAACGGTATCAACAAATTTCTCGCCATACTTCTCGGCGATTACTTTCCGCTGTGCCTCAAATTTATCGCTTGCGAATTTCAGAAAGAACAAGCTCAGAACAACATGCTTATATTCTGCCGGTTCAACAGAGCCACGCAGTTTATCCGCAGACTTCCAGAGTGCTTCCTCCATAGAGACTTCTTTTTTCGGTTTTGCAGTTCGTGCCATTTTTATATTCTCCTCAATGCTCGAAGTTTGTTTCAATCATCTTCATTAGTGATTTCACTAGGTTCTTCAGCAACAATATTAAATGTAAATTGAGTTTTTTCAAACCCAAATTCACCAATGAGATTATCAATGAATCGGATACATGACCAGGCTGACAGATTTGCTTCTAAATATATCCCGTCTTTCACTTTCCACGGCCAACGCATTCCTTCACCATCTGTATTTAGGTGGACATGCTTTCTCTTTGTGGAATTGAAAGAATACTTTGCTTCTGCTAGTGCCTGCAATTTATTAGGATCTTTTTTGTCTAACAATTTTATGACATCCAAAAGCATCAAAGCATACTTGTTCTGTCGGTAGGTTTCTCCGAACAAGTTAAAGGAGACAAGTTTTTTCCCTGTCACCTCATCATAATGATTCAATGTTACTGTTTCTACATATTCAAATTCAATGCTATCGTCAATAATACGTTCGATTTTATAGCGTTTAAGAACGATTTCGGCTAATCGTTTTCCTCTAGCTTGAATATCACTAATTTGCCAACTGTCTTTATCCAATACATCACTATTGAGAACGACCGCCTTAGAATTTTCTTTTATAATATCCTGCTTTTCCTTAAAGCTCTTATTGGACATTTCAGAATTGTATCCAGTAACTGATAAGTTACCCAGTGTATGCAAATACTCCTCGTGTTCTTCTTGAGTGATGTAGTTCCAGTCTGCACTTAGTTTTTGAGGCATAATATGCTCAATTGTCAGATTTTCAGGCAACAAAACTTCCTTGCCGTCCCCATTTTCAATGTCCAAAAGCAGAAAACGGCACAAGGCATTGTTTCCATAAATATTGGCGTGCTGTAATGCTCTTTCGAATTCGTATGTTGAAGGCATCGCATCTTTTGAAGATACAGTGAACAGAAACTTATTGAGTGACTCATAATATTTTTTCTTATTTGAAGACACTTTGAAAATCCGATTATAGAGATATGTAAATAATCCGCGCAAGGTATTAGAAGGAACGCCGCAAACAAGTCTGCGCAGGAGATAGGAGAGGAGAAAATGCAAAATTTTCTCTA
Organism: Phocaeicola sp.; assembly: GCA_020026225.1. GTDB lineage: Bacteria > Bacteroidota > Bacteroidia > Bacteroidales > Bacteroidaceae > Phocaeicola. Next base: position 12,145 of record JAHHQU010000053.1, read on the forward strand.
CGGTTGCCCCGTCGATTACCTGGTGATGATAATCGTCAAAAACATGAAATAAAAATGGATAACATGTAGTTTGATTAAGCACTTGTAGTCGATTGAGCAATTGGTATGTTCTCTCGGAGTACTTCTTGTTTTGCTTTGAATTTTCCCGTTTTGGATATACAAAAGCACTAAATATCTCTGCGTAATATTTCAACTCTCCAAGCATTTCTTCCTGTGTATACCCGCTGTTTTTGAACAACTTAACGAAGCAGTTGTATAACTGACGACTGTTTACAGGTTTGCTGGTTTTATAAACAATATATTGCATGATGAATGTATCCAAATTAGAATAATCCATTTTGGATCGCAAGGCCTTTTCAATACAAAGCCAATAATCTTCATAGAGTCGCTCTTGGTCATCGGCATTCATCAGCAAAAAATTCCGTATTAAATCGGCATTTGACAATTCAAGGCCTGTAGAGTTGATGCTTTCAAAGATTACTTGCGGATCATCTTCTCCCTTAGTTAAAACAATCTCTACAATTTCTAGTTTTGTAAGGGCATCTAAAACTTGCGATGGATTGATGCCATGCCGATGCCAATGCTCAAAACGATTTTTACAAAGCATATAGTTCTGATAGATATGGGTTTCTTCATCCATTTCATCTACTTTTCCGTTCAACAGCATCAAAAACTGATTGTTGTCAGATTTAATTGGTTTCAGCTTCACTTTGAATTCTTCATCGCAATATTTATTATGCAGATATTGTTCTTCTATTTCATGACAACAATCATCTCCCACTTCTTGGGCTACAGTAGAAAGTGCCTTTAGCAGAAGCATCAATGTCGTTAAACGTTGTTGTCCGTCGATGATAACATATTCCTGCAAGGAGAACCCACCATTTTTAGCCGCCATAAATACAATTGTCCCAAGAAAATGCTTATCTTCTGTATCTATGATTGTGCGTATATCATCGAGCAATCGATTGCAATTCGTCTCGGACCAATCGTAATTTCTCTGGTAAACAGGAATCCGAAACAGGACTTTGTTTGTTCCAATAAAATCACGAAGCATCCAAAGCTTATGTGCATCCATTTCCATTCCTCATTTCAACTTATATTTTTCTATGCACTGTGGTCTTCACGCTCAATTCAAACAATTTATATCGCTGATAGCGTTGAGATAAAATATACTCTTTTTATATTTGAAAGCGCTTATAAATCTCAACTTTTTAATAAAAACAATCTATTTGTATTATTTTAGCAAAAGCTGTGTCCAATAGAATGGACTTATCGTTTTATTTCAGTCGGTAGGCCCAGTGTCCTTTTTCTCGACAGCGCTCCAGCTTGTTCTCTTTTTCAAACCCAGTCAAAATACGGTTGGCTGTGGCGGAGGATACATGAAGAAGTGCCTGCACATCTGCATTCATAATAAAGGGATGCGACTGCAAAAAGCCTTGAACAGCAGCCCAGCGAGCTTCGTTTTTAGGAGTGCAGCTTGCCGTTCTTTCATGATCTACACCAATCGTTTCCAAGAGTGCCGTTTTGATGATTGAAAGCATAAATTCAATGAATACGGTAGAAGTTCCAGCGTTATTGCAGGTGTTGATGGCATCATAATATTCCTGCTGATGGTCATGAATCAGGGATTCAATCGGCAGCCACGCAAATGCGGGATTCCATTGAGAAAGGAGCAGCGTATGCCATAGACGACCGACACGGCCATTTCCATCCATAAACGGATGGATCAACTCGAATTCATAGTGAAAGACACAGCTGCGAATCAGCATGGGAAGATCACTTTCCTCTGTCCACTCCAAAAGCTGCATGACCAGATCCGGAACATATTGAGGCAAGGTGCCAAAATGCAGTACATTTCCGCTCTGATCCACGACTCCCACCGGACGGCTGCGAAACATTCCAGACTCATCTATCAGGTCACGGGTCATAATGGAATGTGCCGTAAGCAAATCATCTACCGAGTAGGGATTCAATTCATTCAGTCGCTCATAAATTTCATAGGCGTTTTTGACTTCCGCAATATCCTTTGGTGGTGCAAGAACACGCTTTCCGTTCAGGACTGCGGTAACTTGATCCAAACTAAGAGTGTTTTGCTCGATCGCAAGCGAACCATAGATCGTTCGTATACGGTTGGTGCGGCGTAGAGTCGGATTGTGAGAAAGCTCCGTCATGCTGTGCAGCCGTCCGGATAATTCCGAAATCTCCGAGACATATCGCAGGATCGTATTTGTAATTTCAAACGGTGGATCTTTGTGTTTCATAACATCACCTTTTATGACTTGATTCGTGATTTCATTCTATCATAGCTT
>JAHHQU010000054.1 GCA_020026225.1 Phocaeicola sp.
CTGGTATATGGCAATGCCATCAAAAATGGAGTATCCAATACTTCCGCATATTCCTTTAGTGTTCAAAATACCAGCGTGATTCCGTCTCTGAGTACTTTTATCAACCATCTCGGTAATGGTATCACAGATCCTTACATAAGCAGAAATGCCGGCTGTATCCCTGTCAAAGCCGAACTTGTATGGCAGGACGCCATGGATCTGGTTACCGATATAAAATACAACAATACGGCCGACGGCAATATTTCTTTTAGGGTAAAGCAGGAAACTATATGCCAAGGTAATGCCGTCATCGCCATCAAAGATCATGCAGACAATGTTCTCTGGTCCTGGCATATCTGGGTTACCGATGAAAATTTAAGCCAAACGATTGAGGTAACCAGCAAGTCCCAGCGTAAATATGAATTTATGCCTGTCTATCTCGGCTGGTGCGATAAGAGGTCCAGCACTTATCCGGGGCGTAAGTGCCAAATGCAGTTCTATTCATCAGTCGGAAACCAAAAGGTCTCGTTGAATATCACCCAATCCCAATTCAATATACGCACAATTGGAGACGCCCCCACTTATCAATGGGGACGTAAAGATCCCATTATAGCGGAAAGCCCGTATTTACATAAACCCAGATATGACAAAAATAGAGATTACACTTCAAAAGAATTTCCTCTGCTGACAAAGACACAGATAAAGACTGCAAATGGAATAGTTATGAATAGTATTCTCTACCCAACTAAACTGGCCCCTATCCCAGACTTTGCGAAAATCAGAGAGCGTTATGGCAATCTTTGGTGGGCCAACTTCCATTATGAAAATCGCCCCGTAAATATTGTAAAAACGATTTACGATCCTTCTCCCGTAGGCTTTCAAATTCCTCCTCAGGAGGCTTTTGACGGATTAATATTAGATCATATCGGTAATGAGGCTTATTTCTTCACCAATCCCTCAAAAAACCGCACCATCTCCTTTCCTTTATTGGGTTACCATATACCCAGTTTAGGTGGTACTATAATAGATAGTTTTGGCAGTCTTTGGACCGCTCAGCCTGTTATCACCCCCGGCATCGACAATCTCAAGGCATACAACCTGTATCTCAAAAAATCACCTCCTACTGCTGATTTCAGGTTCTATGACTTGTCTTATGGAATGATGATAAATCCTGTCAGAGAATAATACATTCAAATATTCTTGACGTATTTAAAAGTATTGCCGTACAGCCCTACTTCCGCAAGAAGGGCTGTACGGCAATCTTTTTCAATCTGTTTCCGATAATGTTTTTTATGGGGCGAATGCCAATTAAACTAAGGGGGTAAAAACGAAATGTAATAAAAGAATAACTTAAACTTACAAGTGAATAGACAGTATTTCAGTTAGTTACACGACACTTCAATACAGAATGGGCTTGAAACGAAATGTTACATTTGGCTGACTTTAATGTTACATTTGAGCCTCATTCGAATATAGCGTTCAAACTTATTTGTTACGGGGTCACCGGAAAGGGCCAGAAAGGGGTCTATTTCGGTGGCTCTTTTCATTTGCGCCTATTTCCCAGCAGTCATTAGAAACTCGGTTTTAGAGGGCTTAATGCGCGTTTATGGACCCTCCCCGTATTGGCGGCCGTGCGTGTTGGGCCAATGCCCCCATATTTCACCAGTGGCGAGTAAATACTGTTCAAATTGAATCTACCCTATTGGAATAAGGGCCTTTTCCCCTCTCCATTATTGCCCAAATCTACACCTTTAGGGTGTGGGTTAGAGTGCGGTAAAAAAAGACGGAAAAACTAAAAAGAGGCGTTAAAGTGTGGTTTAGGGTGTGTTTTTTGTGCTTAAAAATCGTGCTTCGGAGTAGTTTAATGACAAAAAAAGGGCGTTTTTGCTTGAAAAAGGGGTAAAACGCCCCCTTAAATCATTGCTTTCCGGAGAGGAGTAGAGAGTGTTATTTGTATAAAAAACAGCGGTATAGCAAAGCCATACCGCTGTTTTTAGTCCTTTTTGTGCGCGAGATTACCCCATAGTGTTGAATCTGACACTTGCCTTTACAAGAGCAAGCGCATTAATTGAGTCCAAGGGAATGTCCTTAGGTGCGTGATGTGGGTTGTGGCTTACTAACCTTACAAGGCCGGGCGTATCGGCTTTTTGAATATACTTAATAGATATATATTGTTCGCCGGCGAGGTTGAAGGATAAAAGATACATCTCCCCCCATAGGATGTTCTTCGGCGACCCCACCTCCTTATATAGTACAATATCACCGCTCTTTAGAAGGGGATACATAGAATCGCCCCTGACATAAAGGGCTCCATCGCAAGGTGGTAGGTCCGGAATATGCAAATGGTTAACTGGAATGTGCCGAGTACAGGTATCAAATAATGATGAGAGACCTGCAACCGCATCGAGCTCGTAAAGGGGGACACTTTGAGGAGTGTGGATTGGGTGATCAGTTTTAAGAGGAAACTGATCCACAACCTTTGGCGTGGCTATTTGTGTTTCAGTGACCGCAAGCATCTGCCCTTTTCCCGTAAGAAGCCATTCCGCGGAAACGTGCGCATTTGCGCACACTTTTACCAAAACATCGAAGGATGGCTTACCCTGACGGGTACCAACAACATTCTCCACAACACTTGGAGACGCTCCTATGTCCTGAGCAAATGCTCTTTTATTACCAGAGTATAAAGAGTTTATTATCTCTAAAAACCGCTCGTTAATCCCCATTGTCATATTTATTCATTCGCAAATGTAAATAATATTCGCATTTGCGAATTAAATTTGCACTGTGTTCAAAATGAACACGGCCCAAAGATAGGAAAAACGAGAGAGAAAAAAGAATGAAAACAAAAAAATCAATCACCTACTATGAAAACAACAGAAATCAATAACACATTAATCGGTCGCCGAGTAAGGGGAATCTTTACCGGGCTGAAGGTTGAAGGCTCCATTATTGGGCTGGTAAATGAAGAATACTCGGTTGGGATTACAATTAAGTTAGATAGACCCGTGCAGTGGGGAGATTCCATATATAAGACATATACTTCGACAGCCCGAAAAAGTGACGGCTGGGGAAATCTGGAACACACGGAATTGATAGATTAAAAACACTTCCTATATGAAAAAGATTAACAAATACATTGATGCCACCAAGGAGAACCGGCTGTTTATTGCTGCTGCATTCGATGTCACGGAGCGTATGGTGATGATGTCGCTGGAGTTCAAGAGAAACTCCGCCCTTGCTAAAAAGATCCGCACACTTGCCCTTCAGCGCGGTGGCGTGACAATGAGCTACCTCCCTGAGATGGAAACGATTCATGATGCAGACGGTTATATGAGGCAGCGATTCCCTAATGGAGCCCTTATTGAGTGCAATAAGGAAACCTCGGTTGTCGAACTTTTCAAGAACGGGCGTTTTGTCGCGCGATATTCTGATGTTACAATAGACCAACTTGCGGCCATTCAAGGAAAAGCCATGGCCCTCTAATAAGATCCTGCAAATGCGAAGGCATTGTCCCGGAGCGATACCGGGGCAGGAGCAATATTAGAAAGATAGAAATGGAGTATTTCGGAAACATAATAGCGGTAACTATGCAAGACTTGACTCGGTCAGACGATGGTGAGGCCGTAATGTCTATAGATGCCTATAAATGGGGTGTACGACAGGGCAATTTCAATGTGTTACAAAGAGCTTGTCGTTGCCATAAGGCTTTGGTCGAGTACCAGAGTTTGCCCGAACGCTTCAAAGTCCGTTTCGTGGAGAAGTATGGTAACCCGGAGCAAATTATGAAACAAGATGAGGTGCAACTCCCCATTGACAAGGAGGCTCAACGCTTTTTCTCAGGTATGCAAGCTGGTACATTCCGCCTTCCCAATGGTGAATGTTTGCCTGAAAAATATCAGCAGGAATATACCTTGAATGCGAGTGTCCTTAACGCTTTGCAAGATATGGTTACTACACAAAAAATGATGCGGCGTGCTTATAATAATAACACCCCCGTGATTTGGGCCAATATCTTTACAACGGCCGAGGATCTTCGACAGACTTATGGACACACCCTCCCTAAATCAGAGGCACGTCTTCGCGATAAAATGAGGCAATATGCTAAAGAAGGGTATTCCTGCCTTGTGTCAAAGAAGTTCGGTAATGCCAATACGTTGAAGATTACAAAAGTCGCCGGTCGTCAAATCATCGCGCTTCGACGTTGTCGTGTTCCCGTTTATACAACTCGTCAACTTTTTGAGGAGTTCAATCGCATAGCCGAACGGCGAGGTTGGAAAACACTGGATTCGGAAAAATCGCTTCTGAACTATTTGGAACGGCCCGATGTCAAACCTCTGTGGTATGATGCTGTTTATGGTGAGCTTGCTGCAAAGCAGCTCTATGCTCGCCATCACAAGACCGTGATGCCCTCAATGCGCGATTCATTGTGGTATGGTGATGGAACCAAACTTAACCTGTACTATAAAGCATACGAAGGAGGACGCATGGTTGTTCGGACGTTGCAAGTATATGAGGTCGTCGATGCATACAGTGAGATGTTGTTGGGTTATTGCGTTAGTAATTCAGAGCAGTTTGATGCTCAATATGCTGCGTTCCGAATGGCGATAGAGGTAGCCGGTCACAAGCCCTATGAGATTGTTACCGATAATCAAGGAGGACAGCGGTCTAAAATCGCACAAAAGTTCTTTGCCAATATATGCCGTGTCGCTCGTCCGACAGCGCCTTATAACGCGCAATCGAAAACAATCGAGTCTGTGTTCGGACGTTTCCAGCGTGAGGTGTTAGGACAGGATTGGCGATTTACCGGTCAGAATATTTCGAGTAAAGACGGGTGGAAGATTAACCGCGAATTTATAGAGGCGAATAAGGAATCGCTATATACCTACGAGGAATTGCTGGACGCTTATGCCGAGGCTCGTAATAAGTGGAATGCAATGCCACACTTTGACACTAAGATGGCTCATAGTGAGATGTATTTCTCCTCGGTAAACCCCGGTACCGAAGCTCTGACCGATTTGGACATGATCGACCTCTTTTGGATTACCACCGAACGCTCAAGTGTTTTCTCCGCAGATGGCATCACAATACAATATCGAGGGAAAAAATACACCTACGAAGTGCTGGAGAATGGACTTCCCGACATGGAGTGGCGCAGCAGAAATACAGGGCGAGACTTCTTCGTCCGCTTTGACCCTCAAGATATGTCGAAGGTCTTGCTATATAGCCAGACTCCTATGGGGTTACGTTATGAAACGGCCGCATACCCCTATCTCTCTGTTCACCGAAATATACAGGAGCAACAACAGGGCGATATGGCTCTTATCAAGCAGGTGGAGGAGTGGAATAAGGAGGCCCGAATTCGTCGCCAGATAGAAGGGCATAATATCGAGCTTGAGCACGGCGTTGCCCCTGAACAGCACGGCCTCAGGCCCCCCGCGATTAAGGGAATTTCGGACGCGGAATATGAACGCCTCGCAGATGAGGTTGTGGTAATCCCCGCCCCGCAGGCGGAGCCAATCGCAGTTGGTGAATATACGAAGGCAGTAAGTAATATTGATTATGATCCTCTTACCGCCATTAATAGACTTTAATATTAAAATCATAATACTATGACTCAGTTAGACATTAAACAAAAAGAAGAGATCCGCGAGCGCCTCGCGGAGTATGTAAAACGCTACCCAAGTCAGGCAAAGGCCGCGAATTCGTTAAAGGACACATCGACGGGAACGGTAAACGCAATTCTGAAGGGTAAGTTCGAGAATATCAGCGACACCATGTTTCGTAGCATCTTATCGCAAATCCAATCTACCCGCATAGACGGTTGGCAACTCTGCTCAACCGCGGCCTATAAGGATATGGAAACGCTCCTGATGGATGCGCAACAATATCAAAATGTTTCATGGCTCGTCGGTCCCGCCGGAATCGGAAAAACAACATCGGCCACAATCTACGCAAGGAATCATAGGAACACCTTCCTCCTGCCCTGTTCAGAGGACATGCACAAGTCCGATTTCGTTCACGAACTCGCCCGAAAAGTGGGCATCCGGACTGATGGTATGACGGTACGCGAGGCTCTTGCCGCTATTATGGCAGAGCTCATAACATTGGACCGCCCGCTGCTGATATTTGACGAGGGCGATAAACTTACGGATTCCGTGTTCTACTACTTTATATCGCTTTACAACGCGCTGGAGGATAAGTGTGGAATCGTGTTCCTGTCAACCCCATATATCAAGCGCAGAATGGACCGCGGACTGAAGGCGGAGCGCAAGGGGTATGATGAGATGTATTCGCGTATCTGCCGCCGATTTATCGACCTCACGCCCACAACGGAATATGAGGTGGCGGCGATATGTAATGCCAATGGATTAAGCGATGAGTCCGCCATTCGCGCCGTGATCGCCGGTGCTCGAGAGTGCCGCTTCGACATTCGCCGGGTGAAGAAAGAGATTCACAAGCAGCGCAGGATTATGAATGCGGCAAAGCTTTAATGCCATTCAAATATAATTCAAACACTATTCAAACATAATTCAAATGAGTAGAACGCTATCAGCAAAGCAGGTCCTGACCATTAGGCATAAGACAATAAGCCTTGGGGGTATCTGGGATGAGTGCATTGGGGAGATCAGTGAGACCGGAGTAGTGTTCTTTTGGGGAAACTCCGGCAACGGCAAAACCTCAGCGGTACTCCTGTTCTGCAAGGCTCTTTGCGAATATGGGAAGGTGCTATACTTGTCGAAGGAGGAGGGAACTGATCTAACGATGCAGAATGCCATTCGACGCTTCGGCCTTGCCGATTGCGGGTGCCGTTTTCAAATTGATGGCGACATGAGCATCGAGGAGCTCGACGAGCGGCTTTCCAAACCGCGGTCACCAAAATTTGTCGTAATAGATTCCTTCCAGTATATACAGATGTCATACAAAGAGTACATCGAATTCAAGGAGCGTCACCGAAACAAGATGCTGATATTTGTAAGTCACGCAGACGGGAAACGCCCGGAGGGGCGGCCGGCGACAAGTGTTATGTATGATGCCTCGCTTAAGATATGGGTCGAGGGTTATAAAGCATTTAGCAAGGGCCGTTTTATCGGCAAAACTGGCGAGTGCACCATTTATGAGGCCGGTGCTGCTAAATATTGGGAGGGGAAAAAATAAGTCGTTAAGCCATGAAAAAAAAGAGAAATTATTCACGATTTTACGCTATCTGCCGAGCAAAAAGTATAGACCTCTCCTTATACAAGGAGGTTCTTGTTGCGCAATTTTCAAAGGGGAGAACAAACCACTTGAGCGAATTAACCCAAGCCGAGTATGATGATATGTGCTCCTGCCTGCAATCGGGCAAAACCATTGGGGAAGATGTCGCCGCCTACAAGGAAAGACTTCGGAAAGCACGCTCCGGCGTCTTGAATAGGCTCCAGAGACTCGGCGTTAATACCGCGGACCGCTCATTCGCTCCGGTTAATGAGTTTTGTATGAACCCTCGAATTGCGGGACGACCATTCGGAGAACTTTCACCGGAGGAGTTAACCGCTTTAGTATCGAAGCTCGAGGCCATACTTAGACGGCCAAAACCCATTAAGCCCCAACGTATAATTAATGTGCAGATATTTGAAAGGCCGGGAGTTCTCCCAAGTTAATATTTAACTAATTAGTAATAAGAAGGAGGTGTCTATGGAATAAAAAACGATTGGGGTGGCGACAGGATAAAATGGGAAAAATCGGTTGGAAAGAGATTAGCAAGGGGTTCGAGTCCCCTTCTCTCCGCAAACAAGGGTGTAAGTCAACGAGTTACGTGATTTACACCCTTTATTACACCCCAAAATCAAGGTCGGGTGAAAATTTTTGAGATTTTTAAGATAAATGCTGACGAAAAAAGAAGAAATACTGTTTTTCTCTTTTCGTCAGCATCTCTTTTATGCTACTGAAGCGAAAATCAGTTTAGTTCGTTTTAGGTATATAGCCAATGGACTAAACCAAACTTAATTATCGTCAGCCGACGGCTGCGATAATTATAGATTCTAAAACATCGATACGGAAAGCGCAATCTCACATCATCTTAATTTTCTATATAATATAAGGTGTGAATATGGCTTAAATTCGCTATCTTTGCCAAATAATGTCAAGACAAAAATGAGTAATATGCTGTTTACAGAGAAAATAAAAGAGTTACGCATTCAAAACCAAATGCCACAAAGGCAGATTGCTGCAGCTCTTGATATAGACACTGCAACATATTGTAAGATAGAAAAAGGTGAACGTAGAGCCAAGAAAGAACAAGTTGCAATATTGTCGGAGATGTTTCATATAGAAATGAACGACCTCCTTACATTGTGGCTTGCTGACAAGGTAACTGATATGGTATCTGATGAACATATTGTTGCATCAGAAGCTCTTTCAATGGCTGCTGAAAATTTAAGAAGAATAGGTTAATATGGCAAAAGTAAAATTATACTCAGAGTTAGAAGTCCCCGAAATGCTATTAGCAGATCGGCGTTCTGTATATGGATTGAGGACTTATGTCAGCCTATTCAGTAGTGCAGGAGTTGGTTGCTATGGCTTCAAAGAAGAGGGCTTCTATTGTGTCGCTACGGTTGAGTTGTTGGAACGCAGATTGAAGATTCAGAAGTTCAATCAGAAATGCGTTTATAACAGCGGATATATTTGTGGCGATATGACTACGCAAGAAACGAAAGATAAAGTTTTTGCGGAGTTAGCAATGTGGAAAAGAGGATTTAATCTAACAGATTTGGATGTGTTGATTGCGACACCTCCTTGTCAGGGTATGTCTGTTGCTAACCACAAGAAGAAAGATGAGTTAAAACGCAACTCGTTGGTTGTGGAGTCTATTAGAATGACACAACAGATTAAACCTAAGTTCTTTATATTTGAGAATGTTAGGGCTTTCCTAACATCTGTATGCACCGATGTTGATGGTCAAGATAAATCAATTAGAGAAGCTATTGAGGCGAACTTGGCTGGAACATACAATATCCTTTATCAAGTAGTAAATTTCAAAGATTATGGTAATCCATCAAGTCGAACAAGAACATTAGTTATTGGTGTTCGCAAGGATTTGAAAGAGGTTACTCCATATGATATTTTCCCAGACAAGCAGCCTGAGAGAACATTAAGACAAATTATTGGCCATTTGCCATCGTTAAAGAAGATGGGTGAAATTTCCGAAAGTGATATTTATCATAATTTCCGAAAGTATTCGCCTCGTATGGAATCGTGGATTGCGGATATTAAGGAGGGACAATCTGCATTTGACAATACCGATATTACAAAGATACCACATAGTGTAAAGAATGGTGTTGTTGTGTACAACGCCCGTAAGAATGGTGACAAATACACTCGTCAGTATTGGGATAAGGTAGCTCCTTGTATTCATACTCGTAACGATATTATGGCAAGCCAAAACACTGTTCATCCTGTAGATAACAGAGTGTTCAGTATTAGAGAGGTTATGCTTATGATGTCGGTTCCTTCGTCTTTTAATTGGAGCGACATTCCTTTTGATGAGTTAAACAAAATGTCATTGAAAGAGAAAGAAGCATTCTTGAAGAAAGAGGAAATGAATATACGCCAAAACTTGGGCGAGGCTGTGCCTACTATTATATTCAAACAGATTGCGGCTAAGGTTCGTAAAATACTATGCAAACCAACTTTGTCTGAACAAGATATAAAGGTGTTGATTGACAAAAAGAAATTGGCTACACATTCTTGTTTGGTTGAATATATTAGGAGCAATAGCCATTACGGCTTTGCTGAATTGTCTAAAATTGCAGAGTTGGCAAATGCTCAAAGGGAAGACAATGCGGCTTATTATACAAGGCAGGATATATGCTACACCATTGTCAAAAGTTTACCTGATGCAAAGAACTATACGGAGCTAAACATATTAGAGCCATCAATTGGTGTGGGTAATTTCTTGCCAGCACTTATCTTGAAGTATGCGGGTGTACAGTCTGTCAATATTGATGTAGTAGATATTGATGCAAACAGCATAGAGATTTTAAGAGAATTGGTTGCAAAGATTGATGTGCCAGATAACATCCACATTAATTATATAAATGCCGATTTCTTATTGCACAACTTCGACAAGAAGTATGACATTGTCGTCGGAAATCCTCCATACAAGAAGCTAACCAAAGAGAAACAGTTGTTGGCTAAATACAAGATTGGTGCATCCAACAAGGAAACCAATAATATCTTCTCATTCTTCATTGAGAAAGCGATGATGATTGGTGATGTGGTATCATTGATTGTGCCCAAAAGCCTGATAAATGCTCCTGAATTTGATACAACACGTTCCTTAATGAAAGAGAAAAATATTTCTCGCATAATTGACTTTGGCGAAAAAGGATTCAAGGGGGTAAAGATCGAAACGATCTGTTTTATTCTTGACACCCACAAGAAGCCTCAGAATACATTTGTGGAGTCATATATTACTGATGAGGTTAAGTGTCATCAGCAAACATACCTGACAGACGATAGATTCCCTTATTGGATAATTTATCGTAATGAGGCGTTTGATGAAGTTGCAGACAAAATGGAGTTTAATGTATTCAAAGCATATAGGGATAGAGTTATTACCAAAGCTATTACTAAAAATAACGGCAAAATTCGAGTTTTAAAATCTCGTAATATTGGCAATAATGAGATTGTCAATATTCCTGATTATGACTGTTACATTGATAGCATTGAGGGATTGGATGTTGCAAAATATCTGAATCAGGCAAACTGTGTATTGCTACCTAATTTAACATACAATCCTCGTGCCTGCTTCTTGCCAAAAGGTTGTATTGCTGACGGTTCTGTCGCCATCCTTACTTTGGCAAAAGATGATGACATCGTAACAAATGAAGATTTGGCATTTTACGCTACTGACAGTTTTACAAAATTTTATGCGATTGCCCGTAATTTAGGCACACGCTCACTTAACATTGACAATAACTCTGTTTTCTTCTTTGGAAAACTCAAACAGCAAAGGATATGAGAAATGTAATCAACGAATACCTTAGCCAATTCGATTTAGATATACGCAAATCGCATGATGCAAGATTTGTGGATCAGAAATGTACTCCCGATATTGTATGCTTTATGGCAGATTGTGTTATGAATATGGTGGCAACAAAGCCTGTATTTGTAATAAACGACGTTTGGGAAACACAGTATTTCATTCAGAATACAAGAGTAATATTCAATAAGCCGTGGGCTAATGACAAGAAAGCATACAATGAATACAATAAGGTACTTTCTCAGCCACTAAAGCTTCTTGCATATGCTCATATCCTTAATGTAGAAATGGTAGATGGTGCATTAACTTTCTCCGTCGCTAATGAAGACCTATTGGATTACATTTCACGTAAAGATAGGAACGCATATAACTTCTTATACTGCTACTTTATGAAAGTAATATCGGATAGTGGTTTCATGAAGTATTTTGAAGAGTATGCAAAAGATAGCGTTGATAATCCTGTTGCTGCAAGAGACGAGATATATGAAAGATATTACCGCTTAATCAACGGCAACACCCCATCGCATTCACGATTGGATATTAGGCGAATGTTCCACAAAGTTTTCAATGTGTATGCAGCAGAACATCATCTGCATGGAAGTAATGGAAAGATTACCTACTATTCAGATTTGATGTACAACAAGAAAAATTGGCGAGATATGGATAAGGATAAAACCGTAACTCGTCAAGAGGCAATGACTCCTGATAAGATTGAAAAACAAGAGGCTATCAACACTTATTATGTTCAGAAAGCAATTGCATTGATAAGAAAGATTCATACGGTAAGTGAGGTTAATGATAGTTGGGGTAATGGTGAAGCAACCCAGGTACACCACATATTCCCAAAATCTCAGTTTCCGCAGATTGCGCACTATGTTGAAAATCTGATTTTGCTTACAGCGACACAGCATAATACAAAGGCTCATCCTAACAATAAGACTCAACAAGTCAATAAGGATTATCAGTTGGTTTGCCTATTGGCTAAAGCTGATACTATTGAAAACTCTTTATTACGATATGGAGATAAGTATTATAGGAAAGAGTCATTTGTGTATGTAATCAATACAGGATTGACAGCAGATTTCAGTATCAGGTTATCATTCAATGATATAAAAACAAAATTGATTAAACTTTATAACGCAGCATAATATGTATCAACAAAGTTTTGGACGTAATGGTCAAGTTCAGTTTGCGAACGAACATGAGTTTTATAAATTTTTAGGTTATTTGGCAAAATCAGACGGAAGCACCTCATTAGTTTGGGAACATAACGAGAACCAAGGAGCATGGGGAAGCGAGGGGCGTATTCAAATCCATACACATAATATGCCCAATCTGTGGAATGTTGTACTAACAGTTGGAAATGGGGGCAATGTGATAAGTCGAATAAACTGTAATGAGTTTGTAGAGAACATATGTACTCAACATGGTTTTGTATATGGAGGAATACAAAATCGAGAACATATACAAGCGACTATACCTCAGCAGTATATTAATGATTTTAATGATGGTTTGAATTTGTAATGTAATTATACAATGGCTAAAAAAGAAACCAAAGAAAAATCATATAACATAAAAGTTCCAGTATATACAACAACTATGCTGGATCAAACTGTTGGTCTATTTGAAAATGTGTCATATAATGATATGATACAAATGATAAAGGGTAAACTTTCAAAGTTTTCTACACCTATAAGTTCGTCAAATAGGAACAAAACGAAACAAACGGTGATAAATGGTATAACATGTCATGACATTACTATAGAAGATGCCCCTGCCTTGCTTTTACAAATATCAGCATTTAACACCAATATGTATGATGGTTATTTTGAAGCCAATGAAAAGATACAAATAACAAAAGACAATAAAATTGGCAGTGACACAAACTATATTCTTTTATATCCACGAATAAAAGGATTAAGTGCTGAAACATATACATGCTACTTTCTTTTATTGGTATATGAGGACCCTACAAAAGACAATGGTGAAGTTTGCAGATTAGCAAAAATTGTCGTTAATAAGATACTAGAGATACCTATTCAGAACATTAAACTGCCAATGATATTTGACGAATTGAAAGATATTTCAACAATACCTGAACTACAAATCAAATATCGAAGTGTCTCTGATGCTGAAAATGATGTTGATGTCAAGTACAGAGAATATTTGTGTACACAAAAACTTGAAAAGAAAAAAGATAGGATATTTCAGAATATACCTCGTGAAACGATGGTTGAGTTGCTGGCTGATAAAACTGACGATGAAGACTATCAACAAAAAAATACTCGAATCGTTATAGGCAAAAAAGAATATAGAATTAAGCGCGAGCTGGTTAACGAGGCAAGTGAAGAGCTAAAGGAAACCGCTGAAAAAATCTTTAATGCTACTTCAGCTATCACTCAAACTGAACTTGATACAAAAGTTCATGATTCAAATTTCATAGTGGAGAAACTTAGTGCTGTATTGATTAATTATTTAAGTAATGAATGAGTATATTATTTGTAGAGAATTGATGCAAGATTGCTTTTCAGATTTATGGACGTTGTATTTAACGCTCATAGGTATTTTGCTGTCAATTCTTACATTGTTATATTCGTTCATAATAGGAAAAAAAGATGAACTAAAACTTATTGTTGAACAAATTAAGTTAGATGGTATAACACCTTTAGTTAATCAAAGAAAGAGTTTTGCCATATCGTATATTAGACGCTTGTCAGGTATTAATAAAAAGTGTTTTGTACTATTATTAATATCTATCACGATGGATGTATTATGTTGGGTGGGTATGCGTTTGTCATTCATTTTTAATAATACAATCTTATTATGGTTATTAGTTATTACAATCCTCTTTACAATACTTATTGGAGGATACACTGTTTACTTGGGATGCAAACTGATAAAACAATATATGTCTGATACGAAAATATAGTAGCCTGGGAGTAAAACGAGTAATGGCGACCGTTTAATTGGGTCACCATTACTCGTTTTTATAGTTTCATTCCCTTACTTCTTTTAGGCTGTATCGGTTGACAGATTGATTGTCGAAGTTTGTCGTATTGTTCGCTGAACCATTGGCTGAGGGGTATTCGATTTGCGGTTAAGGTAAGCCGCCTGTCATTATCTCGTAGAATCTGTAAAGGGGTATTATTCGTAGCAAACCATCGGTTATGTTCCGAGGAAAACAGTCGCCCTGTAAAGTTCAGCACCTTACCCTTAATCAGTTCAGCAAACTCCATAGCCGAAAGTCCGATTTGTTTGGCGAGGCGTTCCAATCTTAGGAGATTGGCAAAATCGGGATACCAACGATGAGCGGTATTGATTATTGAATTGAGAGTGTTGGTCTCCTCCTTATGCTCGACCTCCTTTGCTTCAAGAGCCTTGCGATACTCATTATCCTTATTCATCATAGCCCTGCTATGCTCAACCTGCATTT
>JAHHQU010000055.1 GCA_020026225.1 Phocaeicola sp.
ATACTGTGCTTGAACAATATCTCGCAAAAATGGGCTTTTTAAGGGACGACTATTTTATGATTTTATCAAGCTGTACGTAAACTGACAATTGTACGAAAGTGTACAATTCTTTGAAAAATCTTTTTTAGAAATTAAAATGTCTTTGCAAGATATATTTCAAATAGTGATTATTTGGCATTATTTATAACACCAGGTTCTTTTTTTATACGCTATATGGCAGAAGCGTATGTGAACCACTCTTCCTTATCTTATTACGATTCATGTTATCTTTGCTGTGAGTTTATGTATGACCACGAGGTACGAAAATGGACAGGTGTCCGAAATCGTACAGGTTCTATAATTGATATAGTGTTGAAAATGAGATGATTATATCTGTGGTACGGACTTTGTTTATACAGAAGTGTATAAAATTGTAATAAAAGTTCGAATATGGATAGAGAAATATCAAAAGAAGAGCAGTTAAAGAAGAAAAGCCGTATGTTTCTACGTTATGGTTTCATAGGGGCTGGTATTGTATTGGCTTTTGGGTGGCTTGTTTCATTCTTTAGCAGTAGTGTGCAGATGAAGGACCTTACGCTTTCTACCGTAGCTCGTGGAGTGATTGAGGTGAGTGTAAGTGCGTCGGGACGAGTGGTGCCAGCTTTCGAGGAAATCATCAATTCGCCCATCAATACCCGAATAATGCAGGTGTATTGTAAGGGGGGAGACAGTGTGGATGTGGAAACCCCGTTACTGAAGCTGGATTTGCAGAGCACGGAGACGGCTTATCGTAAGTTGCTTGATGAGGAGCAGATGCGCCGCTATCAGCTGGAGCAGTTGCGTATTGACAATCAGACTTACCTGAGCGACCTCAAGATGAAAATCAAAATTAGTGCGATGAAGCTGAACCGTATGGAGGTAGAATTGCGCAACGAGCGTTATCTGGACAGTCTGGGCAGCGGAACCACCGACAAGGTACATCAGGCAGAGCTGTCGGTCAATACAGGGAAACTGGAGCTGGAGCAGCTGCAGCAGATGTACGCAAACGGACAGCAGGTAAAGGCTGCCGACCTGAAGGTGAAGGAACTTGAGTTTCAAATCTTCCAGAAGGAGCTGGCTGAGATGAAGCGTACCTTGGACGATGCACAGATTCGTTCGCCTCGCAAGGCCACATTGACCTTTATCAATCATCAGGTAGGAGCACAGATTTCGCAGGGCGAACAGGTGGCAGTCATTTCCGATTTGAATCATTTCAAGGTAGAAGCCGAGATTGCTGACAGTTATGGCGACCGTGTGGCGGCAGGCAGCAAGGCGATAGTCAGGATAGGCAACGACCAATTGGTGGGCATGGTGAGCAGTGTCACTCCGTTGAGCAAGAATGGGGTCATCAGCTTCAGTGTACAGTTGGAAGAGGACAATCACCGCCGTCTGCGTTCGGGACTGAAGACGGATGTCTATGTGATGAATGCCGTGAAGGACGATGTGCTGCGTCTGGCTAATGCGTCCTACTACGTGGGTCCCGGCGAATACTCTTTGTTTGTGTTGGATGGCAATGACAAACTGGTGCAGCGCAAGGTACAGTTAGGTGACAGCAATTTCGAATATGTGGAAGTGAAAGAAGGGCTGGTACAGGGTGACCGTGTAGTTATCAGTTCCATGAGCGAATTCAAGAACAAGAAAAGTATAAAAGTAAAACAATAAACATACAATTATGATTAAGTTAACAGGTATCAATAAGATTTATCGTACAGATGAAATAGAAACACAGGCGTTGGAGAATGTAAACTTGGAAGTGAAGAAAGGGGAATTCTTGAGTATTATGGGACCTTCAGGTTGTGGCAAATCCACTTTGCTGAACATTATGGGATTGCTGGATGCACCTACCAGCGGAAGTATTGAAATCAATGGTACGAGCGTGAATGGAATGAAAGACAGCGAACTGGCTGCCTTCCGTAACAAGACGTTGGGATTCGTGTTCCAGTCGTTCCATCTAATCAATTCGTTGAATGTCCTTGATAATGTGGAACTGCCCTTGCTTTACCGTAAGGTGAGTGCCAAAGAACGTCGAGCACGTGCCGAGGCTGTTCTTGAAAAGGTGGGTTTGACTCATCGTATGCGTCACTTCCCAACGCAGCTTTCAGGTGGTCAGTGCCAACGTGTAGCCATTGCTCGTGCCATCATCGGTAATCCGGAGATTATCCTTGCCGATGAGCCGACAGGTAATCTGGACTCGAAGATGGGTGCCGAAGTGATGGACATCCTTCAGCGACTGAACAAAGATGACGGCCGTACCATCGTGATGGTAACACACAACGAGGCACAGGCACAACAGACTCAGCGCATTGTGCGATTCTTTGATGGCAGACAAGTGGAATAATCCTTTAAACCGAGAGAATATGATACGACAATATTTAAAACAAGCTTGGACGCTGACGAAACAGCATAAGCTGTTTTCCTCTATTTATGTACTTGGAACAGGACTCTCCATCGCATTTTCGATGATTTTATTCATCGTCCTTTATGTAAAGTTTGCACCCATCTATCCAGAGTATAACCGCGACTGCATTTTGGTGGTCGGACCGTCGAATGTAGTGGGCAAGCATTCCAATCAGAACTCGACCAATATGGGAATCAGTCCCAAGGCAGCTGACTTATTTCGGGATCTTCCGCATTTGGATAAGTTGACCTTATGTCTTTTCACTTCTACATTCTTCAATAATAAAGTGACCCTTCCACAGCAGCAAAAGGAACTGTTAGTTTCTATAAATTATGTGGATGCTAATTTCTGGGAAGTGTTCAATTTCAATTTTCTAAATGGCAAACCTTTTGGAGCCAGTGCGGTAGAATCTGGGCTTGCAGAAGTGGTTTTGAATGAAAGCATGGCAATCAGAATTTTTGCAAATACAGATGTGATAGGAAAGTATATCCAGTTGGACGGAAATGATGTTAAGGTTGTCGGGGTTGTGAAGGATGTATCCTCTGTTACACCAAATACAGCTGCGGATTTGTATTTGCCTTTAGGATATAATCAGATGATTCAAATGGATGACAATCAGCTCGGTTTGATGGGTAGTATGAGATGTTATCTATTGGCAGCTCAAAAAGACGATAAGGAATTACTTCGTCAAGAGGTGCTTGATGCTGTCAAGAAATACAATGATGCAGACAAGGAATATACAACGAACCTCATGGGACAACCAGATGATTACTGGAAAAGTACGTTCCGAGATGTTGGCTCTAGCGAATCGTCTATCTTAAGTCAGTTGCAAAGCATGTTGTATATACTGCTGGCCTTGTTGGTGATTCCGACATTAAATTTGTGTGGTATGAATTCATCTCGCATGAGCGATCGTCTGGCAGAGATAGGTGTACGTAAGGCTTATGGAGCTTCTAACAAATCATTGTTAAGCCAGATTCTGACCGAGAACTTCGTGATGACATTTATAGGTGGTTTTTTAGGACTGGCCTTTGCCTATCTCATCGTCATTACCTCTGATGGGTGGATTCTCCATTTGTTTGATACAATTGTTTTCCCGAATACTGTTTCCTCTTACTTTACAGTAGAGATGTTATTGAATCCAGTATTATTTTTAGTAGTGTTGTGCATCTGCCTTTTGCTGAATGTTCTTTCAGCTCTGATTCCTGCACTGTCGGCTTTACGCCATCCGATAATTCAAGCTATTCAAACCAAACGCTAACAGAAAGGAAATTCGTATGATTAGATTAATATTCAAACAATTGTGGAACCAGCGTAAAATGAATACCTGGATATTTTTAGAGATAGTAATTGCAGGTGTCTTCCTCTGGTATACAGTCGACACGGCTTTTGTTACCGAGGCTGTGAAGTTGATACCGAATGGTTATGAAGAAGAGGGTATGTATCAAGTTGAGTTGGACGGTTATCGCCCCAATCATAAACTTTTTGATAAAGAGGTGATGAACAAAGAGCATCGTATAGAAACTTTACAACGGATGATGGTTCAAGTTCGTACATTGCCCGAAGTTCAGTCTTTTTATTTGGCAAGTAGGGCAACTCATCCCAATAATACGTCGTGGTCGGGCGGTCAGTTCTTCCCAGATACGTTGTCAATGGCTGAACACAAATATCAGCATGCCCAATGGTATGAAGTATACGATGGTGAAGGTAGTGATTTTTTACAAACGATGGGTTTGAAAGACGCACAAACGGGAGAGGAGCTCTCCATGATGAAAGAGGAACAAATTCCGAATCGTTGTTATATATCAGAAGACTTTGCCAAGAATATGTTCGGTATTGTGAATCCAATCCATCAGAAGGTCTACGAAAACAGACAGACCGTATATACAGTAAAAGGGGTATTTGAACGAGTTAAGACAATTGAATTCAAATTACCCTACGCCTTGATAGTTAAGTGTACACAGGATATGCTGATTAATTCTCCGATGCTTGTCGTTCGTTTGAAGAAAGGAGTGGATGGCGAACAGTTTGCAGCGCGTTTTATGAAAGAGGTCGCTCCTACGATGAAAGGGTCTAATCTGTATGTGGCAGATGTGAAATCAATGGCAAGTTTGCGAAATGAGTATGGTAAGATTACGAATGTGTATAATCGTCAACGACTTCAGTATGCATTGATTGGTTTTACGCTGCTGTGTATTTTTTTAGGAATGGTGGGAACGTTCTCTATCCGTACCAATGCCCGTCGACAAGAAATCGGGCTGATGCGGAGCTTGGGGGCTTCCATGCTGACTATCGTTAAACAATTCTTCTGTGAGTCGTGGCTGCTTGTTACAGCAGGATTCATCCTGTCGTTGATTTGTCTTGCCAATCTTTTGGTGATGGGCAATGGTATGACACAACCACAAGGCGGTTATGAAACCTCATCCAATGCTAGCTATTGGATGTTTGAAGAAGTGCCACACTTTTTAACTGTAACCGTGTTGACCTATGTGCTGCTACTGGCTATTTCTTGGATTGGAACATACATCCCAGTTCAAAAAGCAGTGAAAGTATTGCCGGCCGATGCGCTACGTGATGAGTAAATAAAATACATAAAGAAATAAAATCTTACAATTATGATTAAGTTAACAGGTATCAATAAGATTTATCGTACAGACGAAATAGAAACACAGGCGTTGGAGAATGTAAACTTGGAAGTGAAGAAAGGGGAATTCTTGAGTATTATGGGACCTTCAGGTTGTGGCAAATCCACTTTGCTGAACATTATGGGATTGCTGGATGCACCTACCAGCGGAAGTATTGAAATCAATGGTACGAGCGTGAATGGAATGAAAGACAGCGAACTGGCTGCCTTCCGTAACAAGACGTTGGGATTCGTGTTCCAGTCGTTCCATCTAATCAATTCGTTGAATGTCCTTGATAATGTGGAACTGCCCTTGCTTTACCGTAAGGTGAGTGCCAAAGAACGTCGAGCACGTGCCGAGGCTGTTCTTGAAAAGGTGGGTTTGACTCATCGTATGCGTCACTTCCCAACGCAGCTTTCAGGTGGTCAGTGCCAACGTGTAGCCATTGCTCGTGCCATCATCGGTAATCCGGAGATTATCCTTGCCGATGAGCCGACAGGTAATCTGGACTCGAAGATGGGTGCCGAAGTGATGGAGATTCTGCAGCGATTGAACAAAGAGGACGGCCGTACCATCGTGATGGTAACACACAACGAGGCGCAGGCACAGCAGACTCAGCGTATCGTGCGATTCTTTGATGGCAGACAAGTGGAATAATCTTTTAAACCGAGATAATATGATAAAACAATATTTTAAAGCTGTTTGGGCTCAACTCAAGCAGCAACCGATGATTAGTATGGTTTCGGTAGTGGGAACAGCGTTGGCCATCTTCCTGATTATGCTGGTGGTGATGATCCAGCAGGTGAAGGTGGCTCCTTATGCTCCCGAAAGTAACCGTGACCGATTCTTGCATACGATGGTTGTATGTGCTTCAAGAGGGGAAAGTGAGAACACAATTAGTTCGATGAGTGAGCGAACTTTTAATCAGTTATATAAACTTCTGGAAACTCCGGAAGCGGTGACGGCTTACGGAGTATTTACGGCAGCACAGCCAGTGGGACTCCCGGGACAGGCAACTTTTTCTGTAGATATGCGTGGAACAGACGACGTGTATTGGAAGGTTTTTGATTTCGAGTTTGTAGATGGGAAACCGTTTGATAAGGCAACTCTTAAATCGGCTCAGCGAGTAGCGGTAATTACAGAGAGCGTGGCATTGCGGTTGTTTGGTACCACGCAGGCCTGTGGCCGTGAATTCGAAATGGCTCATACTCCGTTTCAGGTATCGGGTGTGGTAAAAGATGTTTCTACTATGGCTTATCGAGCATACGCACAAGTATGGGTTCCTTATACGTTGGGCATTGATTTTGATTTTGGTGACCATGGGGGAATAGTTGGTTCTTTGTCAGCTACTATCTTAGCCCGTAGTTCCAGTGATTTCCCAACGATTCGTGAAGAGATCAAGAAGAATCTGCTCGCATACAATGCGATGCTGAAAGAAACAGGTTATCAGGTGATTGATTTTAATCAGCCATACGATCAGGAAAAGGCATCCATGTTAGTGCTATCGAATAGCGTGGAACCGGATGTTGCCGCTGCTCAGCGTATGCGATGGATGATTTTCTTGATTCTCTTGATTGTGCCAGTCATCAATCTAAGCAGTATGACGCAGAGTCGTTACCGTCAACGAGTGAGTGAGATAGGCGTTCGTCGGGCCTTCGGTTGTACGCGGTCTGAATTGGTCGTCCAGTTATTGGGGGAGAATTTGATTCTTACGGTTGCTGCCGGTATGGTAGCACTTTTATTGAGCGTTGGTTTTGCATACATAGGAACAGATTTCTTGTTTGTTCAGACTCTTCCTACCATGTCAACCGAAATGCCGGAAGTAAATATCACCATGCTTTTGCAGTTCTCCACCTTCGGATGGGCATTGCTCTTCTGTTTTGTGTTGAATCTGTTGAGTACATGTATTCCGGCATGGAGGGCATCGCGCATGAATATTGTCAATGCATTAGAAGGTAGTACATTCAATAACCGATAAGAATGTTTTAATCATCGAAAACGATATATTTTAGTCAAAAGAATATGGTCAAGAAATTAGTTACACAGATATATAACGAACGAGGAAGTAACTTCGGATTACTTCTTGAATTACTGGTAGTCAGTGTGGTGCTTTGGTACGTGGTGGATAATCTCTATTGTCGCTACGTTACCTATACGCAACCAATGGGTATCAATATTGAGCATTGTTACAGTATCTCTTTGGGAGAATTGAAGCCGGAAGCGAATGGTTACGTTACCTATACCCAAAAAGATGAAGAGCGGCATGCGGATGTCTGGAATTTGCTGAATCGCATTTCACATCGTCCGGAAGTGGAAGCAGCTGCCGTGGCAAGTTTTAATTCGGTACCTTATTCGTTGGGGAACTCTAATACGATCTTCAGTTATGATACGTTGAAACAAAGTGTTCGACGATTGGAAGCATCCTCCGATTATTTCCGTGTCTTTCGGATACAAGGAGGAAGAGGTGAGAAGCCCGAACAGCTTGCTGAACTGATGGAGACTGGGCAGTTTATGTTGTCGGCCAATGTGCTTGATAAATATGATTTGGATGTCACTTCGCTGATAGGTAAGGACAATTTCCATCTTTATGGTAATCTTGATAGAAACAACCGGTTGAGTGGAACGTTTCAACCGATTCGTCCGAATGAATATGTGGAGTTGAACAGTGATGATTCTAAAAGTATATTCTTTATCATGGGTCAGTCAGCACTTTATTTGGGAGATAGTGATTGTTTTGTGGTGCGTGTGCGTGCCGATCAAGATCATGATTTTATAGAACGGCTGACTGCAGATGCTGCAAAAGATTTGAAGGAAGGAAACATTTATATCAGCAATGTACAATCCATAGAGGATATGAAAAGGGTGAGATTGCAGGAGAAGGATCAGGAAACGATGCTTTTCGTTTTTGGTATGGGATTCCTGTTGCTGAATATTTTCTTGGGACTGCTTGGTACCTTCTGGTTCCGTACACAGCAGCGTAAGTGTGAAATAGCGTTGCATCTGGTTCATGGTGCTACCCGAGGGGATGTCTTCTGCCGCCTGTTGTGTGAAGGCCTGTATCTCGTTGCTATGGTTACGCCTCTGGCTGTGATTGTTGATATCAATTTAGCATACAACGAACTGAATGCTATCCATGGTGGGCTTTATCTGGAATTGGGGAGATTCCTGGTATGTGTCGGCATCAGTGTACTGAGCATCGTTGTGATGATGTTTGTTGGTATTTGGATTCCGGCACGAAAAGCTATGCAGATACAACCTGCTGAGGCATTGCATGGAGAATAGACAGCATAGACAATCAATATGAGTCCGCCCCTTCAGCCTTCCTTGATGAATAAACAAAAAAAGGAAGGATGAAGGGGCGGATTGTATATGTACTGAGTCCTTATCTAACAGTTGATGTACGGACGTGGATGTCCGTTTTCGGACAGATGTACGATAGTGGACATCTCTCTTTGTACTTTATGTATTGATTATCAATTATATATGGTTGTGGCATAGACATTGCCATCATGATTTATGAATAAAAAGATATGAATTATGATGAAGCAAGATTGTAAAGTTATCCGTAAGAATAGGAGACATATATTCTATTTGATTTTTTCTTTAATGACAGTGAAGGGGTTGGCAGCTGTGCCTGCAGCAGAAGGACAGACGCGGTCCATCACACTGGATGAAGCCATTTGTTTGGCACGCACACAGAGTGTGGATGCGGCTGTAGCACTCAATGAACTCAAGACGGCATACTGGAAATACAGAACCTTCAGAGCTGACCTGCTTCCGGAGATGAACCTTTCAGCGGTGGTTCCCAGCTATAACAAGAAGTACAGCTCATATCAGCAGGAAGATGGTACGTATACGTATTTGCGGAACAACTTTTTGGGTATGAATGGAGGATTTTCGATAGATCAAAATATTTGGTTTACGGGTGGTAAGCTGTCGTTGACCACATCGTTGGATTATGTGAAGCAGTTGGATGGGGAGAAGTCGAACCGGTTCATGTCGGTACCGGTGGCGTTGACTTTGGACCAGCCTATCTTCAGTGTGAATCACATCAAATGGAAACGCCGTATAGAACCTGTGCGGTATGCTGAAGCCAAGGCCGCCTTCCTTTCGGCTACAGAAGAGGTGACCATGACCACTATCAACAATTTCTTCAATCTGCTGCTGGCCAAGGAGAAGGTGAATATAGCACGACAGAATCTGGATAATGCAGAGAAACTCTATGAAGTGGCGAAGGCAAAGCGGAGGATGGGACAGATCAGTGAGAACGATGTGCTGCAACTGGAGCAGAATATGCTGGAAGCCCGTTCGGTCTTGACCGACAATGAAAGCACGATGAAGAGCCAGATGTTTACACTTCGCTCCTTTCTGGCATTGGATAAGGAGGTACAGCTTGATCCCGTATTGCCCGAAACATTGGCAGAGGTGCGTCTGAACTATGAAGATGTGCTGAGCAAGGCTAAGGCTAATAATACGCTGATGAAGAACCTGCGTCGCAGAAAGCTGGAAGCCGACTATGAAGTGGCCAAGGCAAAAGGGAACAGAAGACAAATCAATCTGTTTGCACAAATCGGGCTGACGGGTACAGCCAAGAATTTCCACGGTGCTTACAACCCTCTGAAGGACAATCAGGTGGTGGAAGTGGGGTTTCGCATTCCGTTGCTGGACTGGGGAAAGCGCAAGGGACAGGTGAAGGTGGCACAGAGCAACCGTGAAGTGACCTTGAGCCGCTTGAGACTGGAAGAAATGAATTTTGAACAGAATATCTTTATCTTGGTGGAGCATTTCAACAATCAGCAGGAACAGTTGCGCCTGGCCAATGCTGCCGACCGTATAGCGCAGCGCCGGTATCATACCAATGTGGAGACCTTTATGATTGGCAAGATTTCGACATTGGACTTGAACGACTCGCAGACCCGCAAGGATGAGGCGAGGCAGAAGCATATCAGTGAACTCTTCTATTACTGGTTCTATTATTATCAGGTGAGGAGCCTGACGCTATGGGACTTTATCGAGAATACAGACATAGATGCCGACTTTGAGAAGATAGTGAAAGGTTGATATCTATCTTCTTTGTGCCTTTATAAACAGAATGATGATTTATTTCTCTATATTTGTTATATGATACTGATAATAGATGATGATAGTGCAATCCGTGCTTCGCTCAGTCTGATGCTGAAGCGTGCGGGACATGACGTCAAGGCAGTGGCCATGCCACGCGAGGCGATAGAAATAGTGCGTCAAGAAGCGCCACAACTGATACTGATGGATATGAACTTTTCACTGTCGACCGACGGGGTGGAGGGACTGACACTCTTGAAACAGGTGAAGGTGTTCCAACCTGACGTGCCTGTAATCCTGATGACGGCATGGGGAAGTATACAACTGGCCGTACAGGGAATGCAGGCTGGTGCTTTCGACTTTGTGACGAAACCTTGGCAGAACGTGCTGTTGCTGCAACGTATTGAAACTGCACTGGAACTGACCGGACGCAAGGAGAAGGAGGAAGCAGCAACGGTGAATGACGGATTCGACCGCTGCGGAATAGTGGGTGAGAGCAAGGCTTTGCACGACATTTTCAAGATAATCCGACGGATAGCACCGACCAATGCACCGGTGCTGATAACGGGCGAGAGCGGAACGGGAAAGGAACTTATAGCCGAAGCCATCTACCGCAACAGCCAGCGCAAGAAAGGTCCTTTTGTAAAGGTAAACCTGGGCGGTATATCGCAATCTCTGTTTGAGAGTGAGATGTTTGGGCATAAGAAAGGAGCCTTTACCGATGCCTCGTGTGACCGTATAGGTCGATTCGAGATGGCCGACAAGGGAACTATCTTTCTTGATGAACTGGGAGAACTGGATATGAGCTGTCAGACCAAGATGCTGAGGGTGCTGCAGGAACAGACTTTCGAGGTGCTGGGCGAAAGCCGACCCCGCAAGGTGGATGTACGTGTGGTCTGTGCCACCAACGCCAATCTGCCAGAAATGGTACAGCAGCATACTTTCCGGGAAGACCTGTTCTATCGTGTAAATCTCATTACGATTCATCTGCCAGCCTTGTGCGAGCGTAGGGAAGACATTCCTTTGCTGGTACGGCATTTTGCCAAACGGCTCTGTGAAAAGAATGGACTGCCGAAGGTGGAATTCTCAGAAGGGGCGATGACGTACTTGTCTGGGCTTCCTTATCCGGGCAATATACGTGAGCTGAAGAATTTTGTGGAACGTACATTGCTGGTGTGCGACAAGGAAGTGCTTGAAGCAGAAGACTTCAAACAGCACTACCAGCCTGTGCAGATTACAGAAACAATAAACTCCATGCGTTCTACAGAGGGAATGACCTTGGAAGAGGTGGAACGTCAGGCCATAGTGGATGCCTTGTTGAAATATGACAATAATCTGACTCAGGTGGCACAGGTGTTGGGCATCACCCGACAGTCTCTTTATCGCAGAATCGAGAAGTTTGGAATTGAATTATGAAACTGAAATATCTGTTCAACATATTTGCTGTCATTATTTTGGCTATCGATGGCCTTCTCATCAAATTGAGTATCGGGCGGGAAGTCTATCTGTTGGTGATGTCAGAAGCATTCGTATTGTGTTCGCTGGTATATCTAATCTACTTCTATCGTAAAGTGGCAAAGCCGTTGAATAATATTGCCAATGGTATGGACTTGCTGCGCGAACAGGATTTCAGTAGCCGGTTGAAACCGGTAGGGCAATTGGAGTCCGATCGGGTAGTGGAAGTGTTCAACCGTATGATGGAACAGTTGAAGGAAGAAAGATTACGACTGCGTGAACAGAACCAGTTTCTGGATTTGTTGATAGAAGTTTCGCCAATGGGTGTGGTGGTATTGGACTTTGACCAGCGGGTCACCATGCTGAACAAGGCCGCTTCACGCTTCTTGAATATATTAGATGAGACCCATCTTATGGGTACTAAATTGGAGAATATCAATACGCCTCTTGCAGAGGAGATACAGCGTATACCTGAAGGAAAGACTGAAACGGTCCGACTGAGTGATGCGATGATTTACCGCTGTTCCCGACTCTCGTTTATAGACCGTGGCTTTGCTCATCCCTTTATTCTGATAGAGAGTCTGACTTCGGAAGTGGTAAAAGCAGAAAAGAAAGCCTACGAGAAGGTGATTCGTATGATTGCTCATGAGGTGAACAATACGGTAGGAGGTGTGACCTCAGCATTGGATACAGTAAAAAGTATGCTTGCTGATATGGAGGATGGAGCCGAGTTGACTGAAGTGATGACGGTATGTATTGAACGGAGTATGAGTATGAGTCGTTTCATCACTAATTTTGCCAATGTGGTGAAGATTCCCGAACCACAGCTGCAGCCGGTTCCTCTGAATGATGTAGTATCGAACTGCCGTGTCTTTATGGAATCTTTAGTTAAGGACAAGCAGATAGATTTCTGTTATGATTTCTGCAAAGAGAATCCTGTTGTGAATTTGGACCAGGTACTCTTTGAGCAGGTGTTGATTAATATTGCAAAGAATGCAGTGGAGAGTATTGAAACATCAGGAACAGTCGTTATTCGAACATCTGCAAGCAGTCCGATGCTTGAAATAGCAGACAATGGAGCACCTATCTCCCGTGATGTGGAAACGAAACTTTTCACTCCTTTCTTCTCAACGAAACCGAATGGACAAGGTATTGGACTCTTGTTCATACGAGAAGTATTGGACCGCAATAAATGTAGTTTTTCCCTTCGTACATATTCGGATGGATGGACAAAGTTCCAGATAACATTTGTAGGTTCTTGAATTTTATGGGAAAAATTGCATCATGCGGAAGTGAAGTCTGAACAAAACAATCGTCAAGATAATAATCCTCGAATAAAAACTCCTCAAAGTGGATCTTTACGAGGGACAACAGCGATGATGAAGTACGATATCCCAACAGATGAATACCATACCTATCATATAGAACTACCTATCGACATAGACCGAATGATACGTCAGGAGTGTCAGGTTGATGAAGATTCATTCGCATCTCTTGAAGAGGTGCGCAAGACTGCTCTTTTTCTTTTCGCTGAATATTTGGATGAAGCTACGCACATGGCTGTTTCTAGTGGTGACCCTACTGATGGATGGGGCAGAGATCTTGACAAAGATGACCGCGAATGGGATTGCAGATGTGCCCAGATGGCCAACCATCTTTGTAAAAGAAGAAAGGGAATGAGAAGATAATGAGTCACAAAATGAAGTTAGGCACTCGTTATAGGTTAAATATAAAGCAAATCAAGCAATCATAGTGTCCTTAAAAAGAGGGTGATATTAGTATCACCCTCTTCACCTTTTGAAACGACTTTAAATCAATTATTCGGGAAAAATTCGACACTATCCAAAATTTTGTGTAAATGGGAACAGGATTCAGCTGTAAGTTTGT